>NZ_JBFTMD010000003.1:0-362008 GCF_056396785.1 Bacillus sp. 05T21
ACATGCTGAAGATGGACATGCTGAAGATGGTTGGGAATTTGTTCAAGTCCTTACTCTAACAATGGCAGGATACACGAGTTCTTTGGAGATTATCTTCAAACGAACCAAATAACTCCTTTCAAAAACAAGAGAGGTTTGCTTTAAATAACATACAAAAAGAACTGGAATATTTGGGGATCTAATTGTTCTCAATTTAACTTATAAGACAAATAAGCTAATATTAATCAACTTCTAATAACAAAAATTATGTAAATGAGCTGTCCATATGGACAGCTCATTGTATTTTTGCTTAGCGTGGTTTTTTGATGCATGTTGATCGTTTTTATCGTTTTGGGGTAACTCCTCCTTGTTAGCTTGATGGATATGGGGTATTTGCATTTCTTATCTTGATGGCAATGTGAAACTATCCCTAATATAAAAATACTTTGTCTTTACAAATAATACTCAAACATTTTTGCAACCTTTTCTTTCATTTTTTCTTTTATAGATAATTGATTGACGTCAGAGGATGTTACTTGCTTTGAATTTTGTAAGTCTGCATTAATCACTGGTTTTATTCTCGAAATATAGATAGGGTCATGAATATAACAGTTCATTTCTTCATTGTTCACTCAAAAAATTAAAGGTGAATGACTTTTATAAAAGTACTGCTCATTCTACAATCAAACATTTCAATAATTACATAGAACAAGATCATTGTTATGTAAAGCGCCGGTTTGCTAAATCCTCAGGATTCTAACACTTTGAATAAATCTGTCCTTATAGGTCAAAATATGTAAGGTATTGTGCTGGAATGCACTTGCCTATTCTAAATAAGGAGTGAGATGAGTGGCTGATAAAAACGAACGTAATCGTGTTGATAATGATGCTGGCGAAGCGGTAGGAACTGGTGTCGGTGCTGTTGCTGGAGCTGCTTTGGGTTCTGTTCTTGGTCCACTTGGTACCGTTGCAGGAGCTGTTGCAGGAGGAGCGATGGGTAACAAAGTCGGCGAAGGTGCCGATGAGGCTAATGACAGTGTTGCGAACCGAGAAGATTAGACTTTAATCAAAGTGACACTGAATGAATTGGATTCCCAAAAAGGGAGTCCTTTTTTTATTAAGTTAATTCAGATTTTTTAAGTAAATCATCGGTGAGATTGTGAATCAATTCACTTAAAGTAAAGGGTGCGTTAGTTCAACAAGCTATAAGCAGCAATCATAATCATTTTCTTGATTTTCCGCAATCGGGCGCCTGAATAAACCTTAGATTTTTAATCGACTTTATTGTTATATTTTTGAGTACAGTGAAGTATCTTATATTGGAAATTAAACAACTATATTTTAACCCCGTCCTAAATTTAGAACGGGGTTATGCTTGTTTTAGCTTTTAAAATTTAATAGCACCACCTAAATGGAAGTTTTATCTCGCAACGAAGAGGTAACTCCAGTTCTAAAAGAAGAGCCTGAAGTATTTTGGAGTTTGTAGAGTTGATAGATGCTTTAAAATATGTTTCACCAAGTCGTGATAAACCTTTTAAAGCTTATAAGCATATTACTGAAAATTGGGATGATAACTGGGATAGTGTAAATTCACAGTAGAAAAATATAATTGGAGGATTATCAATTTCTAGTGTCCAAGGTGAAGCATTCAAGGCAGTTGCTAGTACCATAGAATGTTTCTTTAAGGAACAGGAATGACTTAATAGTCATTCCTGTTTGTTTTTTTGCGGTATCAAGTTAAGAAGCACATTCTTCCCCAAAAATCATAAAAATGAACTTCGGTGCTATAAAAAAAATTCCATTTAGGGGGTACTTTAAAATCTTAGCTTGATGGGCATGTGGCGGTACCCCTTATTAAAATTAAAGTGGTTCAAGTTGGAGGAAGGCACCCTAGGCTGTTTTTTCTTTATGCGTTAAAAAGCCTACCTATTTCCGTAGGTGGGCTTTATCTTTATTACACAATACCAAAGTATACTTTCTTTTTTTCGTAAGCTTAATGCAATTATACATATTCGGTAAAATTACACCAAATAAATATTACATGTAGTAAAGTATAACTTGTGGACACGTTCTATAAAGCAGATTCTCCGATTAGAAGGCGTAACACATCTCAACCATATAGATGTGGCGTTGCTTTAATCTAGCCAAACAAACGATCTCGATTTTCTTGTATTTGTACACTAACAATCTGGTAAAAATAAATAATTCTGTTTTATAGGACGTGTTTACTTAATGTCTAATACATATTATTAAAAGTAAAGTGGTTCAAGTCGGAGGAAGGCACCTTAGGGTGTCTTTTCTTTATGGGAATTTCTTGAATTACTTATATAAAAGTTACTTCATAAGTATTAATACTTATGAAGTAACTTTTATCTGATAAGAAAGGGGCATCAGATTTATGAACAACCTTAATTTCCTTTGTGAGCAATTTGCTAAAATTCTTAATGGAAAAAGCAACATAAATCAGGGTGTTTGTTCTGTCTCCTTGCGTCGTAATATTAAAGTGTTTGTTCAAGGACGACCAAGCACCTCAGTGATACCGGTTGGGCTATCTTTTGAATCGTTAGATCAAAGTGGCAATGCGTTGAACTTTGGAGAAATCGCTATTTTACAAGAAGAAATTCCTTTATTTATACAATCAATTGTTCAACAAGGGATTATTGTTAGCGCCTTACATAATCATTGGTTATATATGAAACCATTGATTATGTATATTCATATCCAATCTGTTGAACCACCATTAAGTTTTGCGAAAAAATTGGCAAATTCCTTTTCGGTTTTAAGTAGTTATCCAATTACTGATAACGGGAGCTAATGTTAAGTAGATCCTATTTATTCATTTCTTATATCGAGAATCATGTGAACAAAGAATGCCCTCCAGCTAAGCGATCTGGAAAGCATTTTTATAAATTTTTAGATACATTGAATTCCGATAATCGAAAATTATGTAAATAAGCTGTTCATTGGATTCTCATAGAAAACTGTGGTGAGATGCAAGTTTTGATTTTGAAGCACTTCAAAATTTTAGCTAGATGGCTATGTATCGGTACCCACAATAAAAAGGCAGGAACATATCAAATATGTTCCTGCCTTTGATTTTAGAGAGATGTTTCCTAACAGTTGATTTTGTTAACGAAAGTCGACTTTAAATCCATATTTTGTATAGAATAAAGTACATATAATAAAAGTATGAGGTGATACAGTGAGAGAGATTAATATTCATAAAATCATTGCGGATAAGAGAAAAGAAAAGGGAATTACACAAGAAGAGTTAGCGGCGTATATCGGTATTACAAAGGCATCTGTTTCCAAATGGGAGACGGGGCAGAGTTATCCGGATATTACATTTTTACCACTGTTAGCATCGTACTTTAACATAAGTATAGATGAACTAATCTGTTATACACCGCAAATGAAACAGGAAGATATTAAAAATTTATATCATAGACTAGCGGAAGCTTTTAGTGAGGAACCGTTTGATGAAGTAATGATGGAGTGCAGGGAAATAATCAAAAAATATTATTCTTGTTTTCCATTATTACTTCAAATGGGACTACTTTTTATTAACCACCATATGTTAACAGAGAATACGGATAAAAGAATTGAAATTTTAGAAGAGGCAATGTATCTCTTTAGCCGAGTGCAGGAAGAAAGTGATGATGTTTCTCTTGTGAAAGAGGCGGTATCGTTTCAAGCAACTTGCTATCTTATACTCAATAGACCAAATGAGGTGCTTCAATTACTTGGCGAAACGATACGTCCTAACTTTCCAGAGGAAGATCTAATTGCGCAGGCGTATCAAATGCTTGGAAATGCTGAAAAGGCGAATGAAATGATGCAAATTAGTATGTATCAACATTTAATACAACTCGTTGCGACAATACCGAATTATGTAGTAGTAAATGCCTCAAACGCTGAAAAGGTAGAGGTAATTTTAAATAGAGCATTCATGTTAATAGACATGTATGAAATAGAAAAACTACATCCTAATATGACTTTAAAAGTATACTATGCTGCTGCACAAGTATATTGCATGCAAGACAATTTTGAAGGTTCATTAGAAATGCTACGGAAATATGCAGCAGTTTGTGCGGATAGCTTTACAGTAAATAGCCTGCATTTACACGGCGATTCATATTTTGATGCGATTGATGGATGGTTTGCAGAATTTCCGCTTGGCGCTAAAACGGTTAGAAATGAGGATATTATAAAGCGAAGCATGCTACAAGGTATTGCAGAGAACCCGATTTTCGCATCGATGAAAGATGTAAGAGAGTACAAAAATATAATAGCGAGTTTGAAATTTAAATTGGATATAAAAGAATAGAGGGAGGATAAATATAATGACCTTTGATGAATATGAAGTAGCGATAAATAGTGAATTTACTTTGCGCGGTACGATTACAAAGCCAAAAGCTGACGGGAAGTATGCTGCTGTTGTCATTATTGCTGGATCTGGAGAAGTTGATCGTGATGGAACGATAGTGCCACTGAATATGAAAGGGAATATGTATAAAGACTTGGCACATCTGATTACAAACCTCGGAGTAGTTACATTACGTTTTGATAAACGTGGTGTTGGAGCAAGTAGGGGTGAATTTATGAAAGCTGGGATGTGGGATTTAGTATCCGATATAGAAGCTGTTATTGCGTATTTGAAAGAGCAACCATTTGTTGATCCGGAAAATATCATTTTAGCTGGTCATAGTGAAGGGTGTATGTTAGCGACTGTAGTAAACGCAAGAACACCAGTTAATGGACTCATACTTCTTACAGGAGCTGCGGAATCGTTAAAAGAAGCTACTAAAAGACAAAGAGAGATTATTTATAAAGAGTTAAAAGAGCAAAAAGGAATAAAAGGAAAGTTAATGCGTCTTCTCAATATTGAGAAACGGGGAGAAAAGCAGGCGCAAAAAGCAACAGAGAAAATGATAAACTCCAAAAAAGATATTGTTAAAATTGGTTTTAAGCCAATGAATGCAAAATGGCTTAGAGAGCATTTTCAGCATGACATTTATAAAGATTTAATGAAAGTAAAATGTCCAGTACTAGCAATTGCTGGTGATAAAGACTTTCAGACAAATCCTGAAAAAGCGAAGCGAATTGGTAATTATGTTAAGGGTGATTCTGAAGTATATGTAATAAAAAATATGGATCATACGTTAAAATATTTTGAAGGTGATTTTAAAGCGTTAGAATTTAAAAAGATTTATGCGGAAGGTGCAGATAAGCCGCTTCATCCGAAGCTGGAAGAAATTATTGTGAATTGGATGGATACGAATTTTACTTCGCAATATGCGGGCAGTAAGACTCTCAGCTCAATATTAGGCGAAGGTGAGGAAGTTGGAAGGGAGAGTAATTGTCCGTAAAAGATCGGTTGTTGTAGGTTAATCTAGTTTAGTATATGGGTAATAAGTTTTTTATCGTCGTTTTCCATTTGGTAATGATAAATCCTAACTATTTAAGTTGTAAAAACGAACATTCTTATTATTTTTATTAAAAATGTTAACTTTTAGATTGCGTATACACTAATAGTTTGTTATATTACCAATATAATAATTTTAAATAACATCACTCGTATATACTCGGTAATATGGTCCGAGCGTTTCTACCTAGTTCCCAATGAAAGAACTGGACTACGGGTTAAAGTATTCGGTCGTTCGGTGTATTGAGCCGCTACCGATCTATAATTTAGCAATGGCCTCATCTTTTGCTTAATTAACTTTGACTACCGTAGTTCTAGAAAGTAGAGATTCTTCTACAATTTCTAGAGCTTTTTTCTTTGGACCAAAACCTCGAGTATAGAAAACAACAAGAGAAAGAGGAGAGATTATTTATGAAGAAAAATCTGTTGAAAAAATATGGTGCCCTAGCAACTACTATCGCATTGTCATTCGCAATACTTGCAGGATGTAATGCTAGTCCAAAACAAGTAGCAGAGGCAAAAAGTAATCAAGACCCTATCTTAATTCAAGGCCCAATGCCAATAGAAGCTGAAAAATTTGCAAAAAGGTTAAAAAATGTGAAAGAAGAAAAATCTGGGAGTTTTGTATTTTATAAAGGAACTGTAGACAATTATCCTGTAATCGTTGCGAAAACAGGTAAAGGAATGGAAAATACAGCAGCCGCTACAGCAGTGGCTATTGAAAAATATAAGCCTATAGCGATTATTAACCAAGGAACATCAGGTGGACATGATCCTAATTTAAACGTATTTGATATTGTTTTAGGAAAACAAGTGGCGAATATAGGTTCGTTAAAAACAACAAATATGAATGAGAACCAAGGGATTGAGCCGGCAAAATGGATATCTATGGACCTGATGGCTTCTGAAGGAAGTGCAGGAGAAGATCCAAATGCTGAGAAAATCCGATACTACGAGGGAGATAAGGATTTACTTGCAGCAGCTAATGCAGTAAAAGACAAGTATACAAAAGGTAAAGTGGTGGAAGGTACTATAGGTTCAGCAGACGTTTGGAATAATGAAGTTGATAGAATTAAGTGGTTCCATACAAAATACGGTACATCTGTAGAAGAAATGGAAGGCGCTGCCGCAGCGCAAATTGCAAAAGCTTATGACGTACCATTTTTAGGGATTCGAGTATTATCTAACAATAAAACAAACGGCGGAAAATACAATCCAAATACAGCGGCGGCAAATCAAGAATATGTATATGAAGTAGTTAAAAAGTATATAGATTCGATACCAAATAAATAAAAGTAGTACTATTCTTACCATAAACGTCAAGTAACTCCAAAAGTTTCCGAGACAGATAGACCTATATTAGGATTAGTAGTTGGAAAAGAAAAGCTTGTTTCTTATTTAAAAAAGATAAGAAACAAGCTTTTTTATGTAAATTTTTTTTATGAACTATTCAATAAATATGTATAATTGCATAAAAAAATTGAAGTTTATAAGTTATCATTAAACTACTTTTTACTGTAAGAGAATATTTTAATAGTCTTTACTAGAGAAGAATATTCTTTGTGAAAATAAAAATTGTTTATGTAATTGAAGAAACTGAAATTTAGGAGAACAGTATGAAAAAGAAACTATGTACATAGGCTTTTTTGATTAATCAATTCAAATTATATGTTAAAGGGGAAATGGGTATATGAAGTTCCGAAACACAAAACTTGCTATGGTTACACTATCTTCATTTTTTATTTTAGGTTCTGCATCTCTATCATTCACAGATATCATACATGGTGAAGTAGTTTCTGCATCTCCACAAGTAGATACGTTTTCAGCACAAGAGATTACTGTAAAAAACTATGACGATACATATTATAATAACGCTATAGGAAAAACGGGTTTAGAATTAAAGAAGGAACTTCATAATGTTATTGATGATCATACAAAGTTATCATACAGTGCGGTTTGGGAAGCACTAAGAGATACTGATGAAGATCCAAATAATAAAAACAATGTGCTACTCTTATATACTGGGCGTTCGCAAGGGAAACTTACGAATGGTTCAGGAGTTGATAATTGGAACCGAGAGCATGTTTGGGCAAAATCTCACGGTGATTTTGGAACGACTGCAGGAGCTGGAACAGATTTGCATCATTTAAGAGCGACGGATGTATCTGTAAATAGCTCACGTGGAAATCTGGATTTTGATAATGGTGGTGTGAATCATTCAGAAGCGACAGAATGTAAGTACGATAGTGATTCTTGGGAACCTCGTGATAGTGTAAAAGGAGATATCGCTAGAATGCTATTTTACATGGCTGTTCGTTATGAAGGAGACAACGGCGAAATAGACTTAGAATTAAATGAAAAGGTGAATAACAATAAAGATCCGTACATGGGTAAACTATCCGTTTTACTAAAATGGAATGAACAAGACCCGGTAGATGATTTAGAGCGAAAGCGTAATGAAGTGATTTTTACGAAATATCAACATAATCGTAATCCTTTTATTGATCATCCAGAATGGGTAAATAAAATTTGGAATTAAAATATTTAAAGGTATTTTACTTTGAGAGAAGGGATTGATCACTATGATCAATCCCTGTTTATATCTATACTAGAATAAGTGATTTTTATAGGATTGGAGAATAGAATAGATATTTTATTAAGTTAAGTATAATATGAGTCTTTTAATACGGTCCCCACTCAATATTCACGCCAACAATAAGAAAAATAAGTCCAATGATAAACCAAATGAATGCAAGTGGAGCCATGAAGCGAATCCATTTTCCATAAGAAATGCCGCTCGCTGTGAGAACGCCCATTAAAACACCGGAAGTTGGATTGAGGCAGTTCACTACACCTTCTCCAAGCATAACAGCCTGTACTGTAACTTGGCGTGTAATATGCATGAAATCGGCTAATGGAGCTAATATCGGAATGAAAATAACAGATTCTCCTGTCCCGGATGAAATGAGGAAATGTAATGCGGCACTACTTACATACATGCCGAGAACGCCAAATACAGGGCTATGTCCTTCGAGAGACTGTGCGAGTTGATTAACGATTGTATCAAGTAATTTGCCTTGTTCTAAAATGACTGAAATACAACGAGCCATTCCGACGATCAAAGCACCGTATATGAGATTTTGGCAGCCTGCTAGAAAAGTAGAAGCGATATCGTTTGCTTTCATACCACCTATTATTCCCGCTGTAATTGCTATGAATATAAAAGTAGCGGTCATTTCTGCGTCCGTCCAATGTAGACGAGAAGCGCCTATTAAAAATGCAATTAATGATAAAGCTGAAACGAGTAAAATTAATTTATGACGTATTGTCCAAGGAACTTCTGTTTTCTCTGTTTCTTTCTCACTTGAAAGAGCATTACTTGGAAACCAGTTATCTCCGAGTATGCTTCCTTTATTCGATTTTTTTAAGCGTTTTACATACCAATTAATATACAAAATGGTAGCAATTAAAAAAGAGATATAAATTGTCGTACGTAAACCAATTCCTGAAAACATCGGGAGTTCTGCGATTTTTTGTGAAATGCCTAAAGGTGAGGGAGATAAAATAGTAGCATTAAAACCAGCATAAGTGCCTAAATAAATAATTGCTACGCCGACGATAGCGTCCCATTTTAATGTGCGTGCAACGATGATGCCGATGGGGATAAAGCCGATAACTGAGTTCACGATAATACCAGTCGTTCCGAGAATAGAAAAGAGTGCGGCGACAATACAAATGAAAAGTAATTGCTGATTCCGAAATTTGTTAATTACATGATAGATTAAACCGTCAAGAGCACCTGTTTTTTCAAGAATTGCAATGGCTCCACCTGTAAATAAAATTAAGAAGATGATAGGAGCAGCAAGTGTCATTCCTTTTTCAATAGCGGTAAAAAAAGAAACAAACCCTACCGGCGATTGTGGAACAGAATGATAACTTCCTGGTATTGTCGTTGTAACAGTACCGTTTGTGACTCTTTTAAATTCTCCAGCAGGAACGAAATATGTAGCTATTGCACAAAGTAAAGCAATAAAAAATAGTAGTACGTACGCGTCAGGCATTTTAAACTTTCGTTTACTTGGCTGTTTTTTTGCCTCGGTCTGTAATTGCATAAAACCCCTCCTTTTTCACTTGGTTAATTTTTAATATTCCGAAATTTATCTGTGGAATAGATTATAATAAAGGTGGCTTCTTAAGGCAATAGTTTTTCTGTCCTTTTCTTACACATACAAATTGTTGCAATATTAGACAGGGAAACGAAAAAAATCCAAGAATATGTAATATAAAAGGAAAAGAAAAGAGGGAAAGAGATGTGGAAAACTACGGATCTATGTGATGAATTTGAAAAGGAATTACAAATATGTCGCCAGTCTTTTCGGTCTTTCGGGAAGAAAAAACAATTCTATGGGAAAATCGCAACGGTAAAAGTGAAGGATGATAATGTACTAGTAAAAGAGGGGTTACAAACACTGCCGGAAGGTACAGTATTAGTTGTTGATGGCGGAGCTTCTAAAAATTGTGCGTTACTCGGTGATAATTTGGCAGCTATTGCGGAAGAGAGAAACTTAGCAGGAATTATTGTAAATGGGTATGTTCGTGATTCTAGTGAATTAAAAAATATTAATATTGGTATTGTAGCGTTAGGGACGATGCCAAATAGAAGTGTAAAAGAAGGAAAAGGAGAAAGAAATATTCCGGTGCAATTTGGTGAAGTTGAATGGAAACCGAATGAATATGTTTATGTAGATGAAGATGGAATTATTGTTAGTGATAAAAGCTTACATAGTGAGGGATGACTTCTATTAATGGAAGGCTATTAAGCTATTATTCTTAGAAAATAAATCCGATAAAGCATGGACAAAATTCTTTGTCAATAGTAAAATAATACAGAATTTAAAAATTACAGAATGTATAGGTTTATCGATTTACGATAAAGTGAAACTTTAATCAGTGGGGATTTTGTTCATCCCCACTGATTATTAGCCTTCACCAATCGGGCATTTACGGGCAGTTGATCCCCACTTAACTTCTTTGCTTTCGCTGAATTTGAGGTGGGGGTCTTACTGCTCGGTGAATAGCGGGATAACTTGAAAAGGGAGTAAATTTTGCCTAGAAAAGTGAATGTTATCACAATGGTGCGTTCATAAACGAAATTATTTTTCCTATACAAATATAGCCGCGAATAATGTGGGTAGGAGGTGTTGTACATTTTTGTTCGACACTTACAAAAAGAGAGTGTCAACCGCATACCCTTAAAGGGTCTTTTTTTGTGTGAATGTTAGTAAAGGGAGGGAATTTTGGGATGGCAATGTTAAAGAAATGGCTGCTTACATCATTAATGGCAGTGGCACTTGTATTTGTTTCTTTTGCGAATACAGTACATATTACGTTTGCTGAAGGAAAGACAGCGAAACTTGCAATTATTGGTGAATCACAAAAAGGAATTATGTTATGTCCGAAAGAAGTTTCCATTGAAGATGGAGAAACAGCTTTTAGTTTGCTACAAAAAGTTATGGGTGACAAAGTAACATCTGAAAGTATGTCATTTGGAACGTATATAAAGGGCATCGATGGATTAATGGCCGGAGCAACGAGCGGTTGGTTGTATGATGTAAATGATAAATCTGCAGAAGTTGGTGCGGATAGTTATAAATTAGAGTCTGGGGATGTTGTTGCATTTCGTTACGTTGCAGACTGGAGCAATATGAGTCAACAAACGTTGCAACAAACGTTAGATAAATTTGGCACTTGTAAAACTGTAGAAGAGCCAAAACCAGAAGAACCGAAAACAGAAAAACCAGAAGATAAAGTAACAGAACAATCAAAGCAAGAGAAAGTCGAAATTCCAGCAGCACAATTAAACGAAGCGATTTCTAAAACGTCAGAAAAGATGTTACAAGATGGAATTGGTAGTGATTGGGTTGCGATTGGACTTGCTCGTTCAGGTGTAAATGTTCCGCTTGAAACGAAAATAAACTATGTTAAGCCAGTAGCTGAAAAGGTTAAGAAGCGTTTAAATCGTTTTTCAGCAACAGATTTAGCTAGAACGATTATTATGATGAATGCAATGAATGTTGATCCTACAAAGGTAGAGGGACAAAATTTAGTACAAAATTTATTTGAATCAGATAAAGTGAATTCCGTTACAGGATACGCATTTACATTACTTGCATTAGATACAAAGAAATATGAGATTCCGGCCGAAGCAAAATGGAATCGAGCTGCTTTAGTACAAGCACTTTTACAAGCGCAGCATACAGACGGTGGCTGGACGTATGATAGTTCAAGTAGTAAAGAAAGTGCTAGTAACGTTGATGTAACAAGTATGGTATTAGCAGCATTAGCTCCTTATCAAGATCAAGCAGATGTAAAGCCAGCTATTCAAAAAGCTGTTGATTATTTATACAAGCAGCAGCTAGGTGATGGTGGTTTTGCCGCTGATGGACAAGAGAATTCTAATAGTACTGCACAAGCAATTATTGGACTATCGCTAGTTAAAGATGTAGATCACGATCGTCTTAATAAAGCAGTACAAAATTTAATGTCATATCATCTTCCAAATGGTGAGTTTAAATGGTTACCAAGTGATCAAAAAGGTAGCGGAATGGCTACAGAGCAAGCATTTTTAGCTTTACTTCAGTTTAAAGATCTTGGAAAATCGATTTATGATTGGTCAAATGTAGTAGAGAATGAAATCGATACGAAACCAATTGTAGAACCAGAGCCAATTGTAGAACCAGAACCAACTGTAGAAGAAAAAGAAGTTGTAGAACAACCGAAACAACAAGAAGAGTTACAAAAACAACCAAAAGATGAAAATCTGAAAGTTGTTGTAAATAACGAACGAGTTAATAAAGAAACAAATAAGAATAAGAATCAATTACCACAAACAGGAGCATCTTCTCATAGTGCAGCTACACAAGTAGGTATGGGTGTATTATGTATCGCTTCTGCATATGTATTATGGAGACGTAAAGCAGCTTAACAAAAATTAGGAGCAATCATTTGCTCCTAATTTTATTATAAAAGGTGAGGGCTAATAATGAGTGGAGATGAACAAAATCTCCACTCATTAAAGTTTCACTTTATTATGAAAGGTGAGAGGCAGCATGAGTAAGATGAAATGGTTCATTTCTTTAGTTCTTTCATTGGGATTATTAGCCGGATGTGAAGAAACGGCTGTAAAGCCTGAGAAGAAGGTAGAACCGAAGCAAGAAGAGCAAAAAGAAGTAGCGAAACAGGAAGAACAAAAAGATGTACCGAAACCGGAAGAGAAGCAAGCTGAACCGGAACAGAAACAACAAGAAGAGCAGAAAGATAAACAAGAACAAAAAGTAGAAGAGAAACCGAAAGAAGAAAAAGCGCAGGAACAACCTGAAGTAAAGAAAGAAGAGAAACCAAAGGAACAGCCTGCTGCAAATAAACAACCAGAGCAACAAAAAGTACAAGAAGAGAAACCCCAGCAGCCGAAAGCGCCAGAAGTAAAAGAAGAAGCAAAGGTTGTTAATCAGCCAAAAGAAACACCAAAGCAGGAGCAAAAGAAAAATCCAGAAGAGAACAATAATCTACCAGCTCCGCCACCACCGGTACCACCACCAGATCCGGTAATACCAAAACCAAAACAAGTTACTATCTCCGTAAAAGGACATGAAGGATACTTATTAGGTGCAAAAAAGGTTGATGTACAAGAAGGCGATACAGTTTACAGTGTACTAAAGAGTACAGGATTAGATGTTGATGCGAGTGGATCTAAAGGTGATGTTTACGTAAAAGGTATTGAAAATTTATATGAAAAAGACGTAAATGATAATAGTGGATGGAAATATCGTGTGAACGGTGCATTTCCGAACCGTAGTGCTGGTGTAGTTACAGTTAAACCAGGAGATACAGTTGAATGGGTGTATGTATACTAAATTAAGAAGGGATATTCGGTAAAGGACTATGAAAATAAGCTTTTCTTCTTTACATCCTTTTGTGAATTTTTTCTATTATATTGGGGTGATGATACTATGTATGATGTGTCTTCATCCTCTTTTTTTAATTGGAGCGATTATACTAATAGTAATCTTAAATATAGTACAGGGAAATGGTGAGAAAATAAGAAAGATGCTACCTAGTACTATCGTATTCTTTTTGATGGTTATTTTATTTAATTCTTTATTAACACATAGAGGAGCGACTACGTTATTTCATTTAGGAGATAGCCGGATTAAGCTTGAGGCCTGTATGTACGGACTTGTTATGGGTTTATTATTAGTTGCGATTATGTTTACGTTTGCTTCTTATAACGATATTATTTCGAGTCATAAATTTTTATATTTGTTTTCAAGAATTTCACCGAAAGTTGCATTGTTAACGATGATTACAGTGCGATTTGTTCCTTTGTTTATTAGGCGGTTAAAGAAAATTACACTCGTCCAAAAAACGAAAGGTGTACAATTAGATTCAGGTTCACTCATTGAGCGTATAAAAAATGGAATGAAATTACTGCAAGTGTTATTAGTTTGTTCGTTAGAAGATGCACTACAAACAGCAGATTCTATGCAAGCTCGTGGATTTGGTGTAACGAAACGTACGACTTATATTCGGTATAGAATGGAAAGACGCGATTGGTACACGCTAAGTTATTTAAGTATTCTATTTATAGCCTCATTCATATTTAGTTATTATGGCGGAGGGAAATTGATCATTTATCCGAAAGTGGAATCAATACTATTCCAGCAATACGATGGAATTATGTTTATATTATTTATGATGTTTGTTAGTTTACCAATTATGATGGAAGGAAGGGAATGGATGTGGTGGCACATGCAGAAATGAAGAATTTATCATTTATATATACTGATGAAAATGAAGAAGCGTTACAGCATATTTCTCTTTCTGTTCAAAAAGGAGAATTTATCGTACTTGCTGGCGGTTCAGGTTCTGGGAAGACAACTTTATTAAAACATTTTAAAAAGGAGTTACTTCCAATTGGCACGCGTTCTGGACATACATATTATGATGGTGCTTTATTAGAAGAAGTACCAGATTTATTATCTGCACAAGAAATTGGTATGGTATTTCAAAACCCAGAAAATCAGCTCGTAATGGATACAGTTATTCAAGAATTAGCATTCTCTTTAGAAAATATTGGGTTACCATCACATATTATTCAAAAAAGAATAGCGGAACTCATTAGCTTTTTAGGATTTCAAGATTTGTTACATCAATCTGTCCATACTTTATCTGGTGGTCAAAAACAACTAGTAAATTTAGCAGCAGTATTAGTCATGCAGCCGAAGCTACTATTACTGGATGAACCGACAGCGCAGCTAGATCCGATTGCTGCAAAAGAGTTTTTAGGATTATTAAAACGTATTAATGAAGAACTTGGAATTACGATTATTTTAAGTGAACATCGTTTAGATGAAGTTATACCGCTCGCAACACGCGTTGTTTGTATGGATAATGGCAGAATCATTTATGATGGTACTTCTAAAAGTGTGATAGCGAACATGTGGGAAGTAGAAAAGTTTCGTCCATTCATTCCGCAAATTCCAAGATTGTTTTTAGAGTGGAATGTGAAAGAGATTCCATTTACAGTGCGAGAAGCACAAATGAAAATGAATGATTTTTCAGCGATATCATATAGGAATGGGCAAGTAGAACAATGTGAAAAGCAAGAAGTAATTTTAAGTGCAGAACATATATCTTTTCAATATGAAAAAAGTAGTCCACTTATTTTACGCGATTTAACAGTAAACATCGAAAAGGGAAAATGGACAGCTCTAGTTGGGAAAAACGGAACCGGGAAGTCTACGCTGTTAACGATTTTAGCAGGATTACAAAAAGCTAGAAGAGGTAAGGTAAAGTGGAATGGAAAAATGATACATAAAATTGATTCGAAAGAACGATTTAAAAGTATAGGGTACGTATCACAACACCCGTATTATCATTTTACATTTGATACAGTGTGGGAAGAGGTTTATGAGCGCGCGCGTGAATTATATGGAGAAGAGGGAAAAGTAATAGCAGAAGAAATGTTGAAAAAGTTCTGGTTAGATTCACTTAAAGAGCGCCATCCACATGATTGTAGCGGGGGAGAGCAACAACTACTCGCATTATGTACAACTTTATTGTCAAAGCCAACTTTATTATTACTGGATGAGCCGACAAAGGGACTAGATCCATGGAAAAAGGAAAGAGTTGGAGAACTATTTAAACAGTTGCAAAAAGAAGGTACAACAATTGTAATGGCAACGCATGATATTGAGTTTGCAGCGAAATACGTTGATCAGTGCATGATGTTATTTGACGGGAAAGTCATTATGAATGATGCACCGAAAGAGTTCTTTAGTGGTAACTTCTTTTATACAACATCTATTAATCGATTCATCCGTAGAGAGTTGCCGTTTGCATTAACGTGGGAGGATGTGTACGAAGCGTGTCCAAACGATATGTTGCATTCATAATATTTATTTTTGCTGTTGTAATATGTACACTACTCTTTACGACTTTTATTATGGACGGGTATTACATGGTAAGTAGTTTGTTTTTATTAGCTGTCATTATGTTACCTTTCTATGTTCGTTTTGAAAGGAAGGCGTTTGTTTCACGTGAAATTGTTATCGTTGCTGTGTTAGCGGCGATTGCAGCGGTTAGCCGGGTACCATTTTCTATTTTACCAAGTGTACAACCGACTTCTTTTGTCATTATCGTTTCTGCAATTGTTTTTGGGAGTGAAACTGGCTTTATGATTGGGGCAACGGCGGCTATTGTATCTAATATTTTTTTAGGACAAGGTCCGTGGACGCCGTGGCAAATGTTCTCTTGGGGCATGATCGGGTTTATAGCTGGACTATTACGTAATACATTTTTAATGAAAAAACTGTGGGGAAGACTGTTGTACGGATTTGCCGTTGGATTTCTATTTGGCTGGATTATGAATTTTTGGGGTCTTCTTGGTTTTATACAAGAAGCAACGTGGGAAACAGTTATTGCTTACTATGTCGCAAGTTTTTACTTTGATCTGAGTCACGCGATATCGAATGTTATTTTCCTTCTGTTATTTAGTACGTCATGGATTACGATCCTCACAAGATTTAAAAAGAAATACGGTATATTAGATGAGCATAACGTGACATAGAAAAGCATACTCATATAAGGTAGGGTCGCGACTTACATATTCGTTTGCCTCTTTCATGCTTCTTACATATTGTAAGGAGCATTTTTTATTGTCAAAAAATAGATCTAATATATATCCGTTATTATATGAAATTATTTGTATAATAGTAGGTGAGAACTATTTTCAAGAGGGGGGTGTATAGTTAATGAAGTTAGTTATTCCGAAGCAACATGGTGCGTGGGCAATGCTTGTTATACCTTTTCTATTAAGTGTTATACTTGGGAAACCTACTTTTTATCATATTCCATTGTTTTTAGCTTGGTTCTTTATCTATTTAGCTACGTATCCATTTCTCGTGTACATAAAGCAAAAACGAAAAAAAGAATTTCTACACGCTGCAATTGTTTATTTTATCATTGCATTTGTATTTGGGATGATTTCTTTATTATATGAATGGCGAATTCTTTTATTCGCAGTATTAATGATTCCATTGTTTATTATAAATATGTATTACGCTCGTCAAAAAAATGAACGAGCATTACTAAATGATGTTTGTGCGATTATAGTGTTTTGTATAGGTGGTTTAATCAGTTATTATTTCTCCATGAAATTAATAGATAAAACAGCATTATTCATTGCGCTTATTTCATTTCTATATTTTTTAGGAAGTACGTTTTATGTGAAAACGATGATTCGTGAAAAAAATAATCCGAAGTATCGTTTTATATCTTGGGGGTATCATATTGTATTAACAGTAATCGTATTTACTATAAATCCATGGTGTTCACTCATATTTGTACCAAGTTTAATTCGGGCCATTATGTTGTATGGTAAAAAGATTTCTATATTAAAAGTAGGGATTTTAGAAATTGTTAATTCTGTATATTTTTTAATCATAACGGCAATAATGATGAAGTATGCCATTTGAAAAAACTTCCCATCTTTTGATGGGAAGTTTTCATTCTTGTTCTAAAATGTGAACGGTATAATCACATCTTTGTAATGCTTGCTCTACAGCGTAAAGGGATTGTTCAATACGTGCGCGATTAAAATCTTCTTCAACAGTTTGTAATGCATCTTCTAAACAATGTTTTGCTTCTTGTAAGGAATGAAAAGAATCTTGTACGTATCCACGAGCATTCTTTTTCAAAGTAGTAGCCTCCTTTTGTACATCTTTTTGTAGTATGAACAATAAAGAAGAAAATATAATTATTATATTTATTTGACAATTATAATAAAATTACGTATAGTTAAATTTAAAGTGAATATTTTCTTATCCAGAGAGGTGGAGGGACTGGCCCGATGAAACCCAGCAACCGCGATGCAGGTGCTAATTCCAGCAGAACATATTTGTTCTGGGAGATAAGACGAAGATATACGTAACTTCTTCTTATCGGAGAGGTTTTTTTGTTGCAAAAAAACCGATTACGAAAACATATAATAAGAAGAAAGGGGTTGCGAAGTACTGTGACACTCGAAAAATACGTAAAACTGCGTAGTACAGTTTATGAATATATGATAGAGCAAGATAAGCCAATATCATTGTTAGATATTCAAGAACATATCGTTTCGCATCATGAAGGAAAATTCACTAAAAAAATGTTACATCAATTTTATTTATCAAGACTATTAGATGAACTCAAACTGGATGGGAAAATTACTTTAGCTGATGATGAATATCGCTATGCTGAAAAAGGGGTATTTTATAAAGCGGGAAAAGGGAGCTAGGCTCTCTTTTTTTCTTGAAATAACGAAGTATGTAGCGTAAAAGACTGCTAAAGCAGCCTGATACAAGGGAATGGTGTTGAGTGTGTAGTGTCAAAGATTGAATGTGCCTGAAAAAGGCACTTCATATCGGCTGCAAATGAAAAGAGACACCTTCGCCGAATAGGTGTCAGTCGTTTGTCACGTAGACTCGCTACTTGACAGTTATTAGAATAACATGCAGGATTTTGGAAGTCAAAAGGGAATTAAAGGAAGAGGTGTTGTGATGTATGCATACTTATTAAAAGATATAATGAAATGGATTCCAAAGTACATTATAGATAGAGGATATGAATATTATGAAGAGGGACATGTAGAAGATGTTGAAATACACGACAAGAAAGTATTTGCTTTCGTTACTGGAAATGCAGGGAATTATGAAGTGATTATTGATCTTGAAGATTTTGCAGAAAGTAGCTGCGAGTGTCCTTATGAAAATTATTGTAAACATATGGCGGCAGTTGTGTATGAAATTCAAGGTGCTGGTGAGAGTACAGTTAAAGAGCAATTGAAAGGTTTAGAAAAAGAAGAGTTACTAACAGTATTAAATCGTTTGTTACAAAGTTCGAAAAATGTGCAAATTGTAGAGAAAATGTTAAAGAAGGGGAAACCTTAACTAAAGAGGGAGTTGTTTTGTAGTGAACGTACTAATTATATATGCTCATCCTAATCCTTCAAGCTTTAATGGGGCAATTTTAGAGCATGTGCAAAAAGGACTTGAGGAAACAAATCATTCTGTTACGCTACTTGATTTATATAAAGAACAATTTGATCCAGTGCTTGTATTTAATGAAGAGAAGAAAAGACGTGATTTACTAAATGAAGAAGAGACGAAGCGATATAGAGAATTAGTGCAGAAAGCGGATATTCTTCTTTTCATATATCCGATATGGTGGTGGGGCATGCCTGCTATTTTAAAAGGATTTATCGATCGTATTTTTGTAGCTGGATTTGCTTATAAATATGAGGGGGCATTACCGAAAGGCTTATTTAAAGGTAAGAAGGCGTGGGTTATTAATACGTTAGACTCACCGTTATGGTACGTAGCACTATTATATCGATCAGCGGATTGGATTATGATGAAAAGAGGGGTTTTGCGTTTTTGTGGTATTCGCAATATAAAACGTTCTGCTTTTCAATCTGTGAAAACGAGTAAAGTAACGAAGCGTGAAAAATGGCTGTTACAAATAGAAGAAGCGGCTCGTACATTATGAATGAAATCGATCGTATTATAAAGTGCTGTAAGTATGATGACGAACTTTTTCGTACGTATATTAAGTGTTTAGTCCAATTGAAGAAGTGTAGTGAAACGTTAAAACAAATTCAGATACAATTAAGAAATGATTATTTAATAAGAGGGATTTGTGAAAGAGAAGTTGATGAGGTAATAAAGGGAAGTAAAGAATATGAAACATATTTTCTTCCTAAAGTATTGCAGTGGAATTTCCTTAAGAACAATCCTCATATGATTGAAAAAGTATGTGAAGATTTGTTTACATATGAAGCATTAAATCATGCAGAGGTAGAGTGGAGGAAGGTAATAAGCTGTATAGATAACGAATGATTTATTATATAAAAAAGCTAGTATAAAACTAGCTTTTCGTTTAAATAAATAAGAAACATAGACTAATGATAAATCCTGCATATAGTAAGTTAACAACACAAAATCCCATAATATCACGCGCGCCTAAACCAGCTATCGCTAATGCCGGTAATGCCCAGAAAGGTTGAATTAAATTTGTCCAAGCATCCCCCCATGCAATTGCCATCGCTGTTTTCGCGGCAGGTACACCAAGTTCAGCGCCAGCTGGAATCATAATTGGTGCTTGCACTGCCCATTGACCGCCTCCAGATGGAACGAAAATATTTACAATGCCAGCACTTAAAAATGTAAAGAGCGGAAATGTGGTTTCATTTGAAATACTAATAAAGAAAGTAGAAATAGCTCCTCCAAGCGAAAGCCCTTCACTATTTACTCCAATCATCATCCCCATAATTCCAGCATAGAACGGAAACTGAAGTAAAATGCCTGAAGCACTCTTAGTTGAGTCAGAGAAAGCGCGAATATATTGAATCGGAGTACGGTGGAAAATAAGACCGGCAATTAATAACATAAAAATAACGATATCAAGTGTAAGGTTAAAGCCTTTCGTACTAAAATAGTTAAAAATATAAATAAGACCTAATAATCCGATGCAAAGTGTAATAATCATACTATTTTCCATTTTTTCAGCGAATGTTTTTTGCTCTACTTCTTGAGCGGCAGCCTCTTCATGGAACACGATAGGGTCTACAGTAATTGTATGCTTTTCATCTGGATGCATTGCTCGGTTAATAAGAGGCATCGTAACGAGAAAGATAATAACCGGAACGAGAGCGTATGGCGAGAATAACGTTTCTGTTATTGGAATCGCTTCGTTAATACTCCCAGCGGTCGTTTTGATTAACGTTTCGCCGCCTGTTGCTAACGTAAGAGGGATAGAAGCAGAAAGGCCTGCATGCCAAATGAGAAATCCAGAGTAGGAAGAAGCAATTGCTAACCTATAATCTAATCCTTCTAACTGTCTGGCCACTTCTTTTGCATATAAAACCGATACAACAATACCAAATCCCCAGTTTATGTATGCTCCTAGTAAACTTACGATTGAAATAGCAATAATACCTTGTCCATTTGTTTTCGGTAGTTTCGCTGCTTTCGTTAATCCTTTTTTAATAAGAGGAGCGTTTGCTAATGCAGATCCTGTCACGAGTACAAGAGCCATTTGCATAGAAAAGGCGAGAAGTCCCCAAATTCCATTACCCCAGTGATTAATCATTTCTACAGGTGTTTGGCTCGTTGCAAACATGCCGAAGAAGATAACGAAAACAGTTAATAAACATGATAAAATAAACGGTTCTGGTAAGAAACGCTGCACAAGGGCAACACATCCATTTGTAAATGAACGAAACAAAATAGCTCAACCTCCTTATGTTATGTATGTTTATTACAATATTCGAGGTTGTTTAGGTGATAACCTTTAATGTATAGAAAATTCAGATATCTAAGGTGGTTGTCATAATGTCTAGGTAGATTGATAGTCTATGTTGAAATGTTATTTCATTTTGAACTGAAATATTTCAAAGAGGGGTAGTATCTATGCAAATCAACTTAAGCAAAGCAAATAGCCCAAAACGTTAAAATTATAGTTTGTATATATAAATCGAAATAGTGTAAAAATATGTGTTTTCGTTTATATCTCTGTTAATTAGATTTGACGAAAACAGAAATTGAAAAGAATGCTCTATATACAAGGGAAAGAGATGGTCATAGACGAATATGTCCATCAAATGACAGTTTATGTAATAATCAGATTATTAAAAAAGGATATTAGCTATTTTTAACGAATTCTGAATTACAAACAAAATTTATCAAAAGTGGTGAGATAATATAGAGAATAAAACAAATTTATTTTTGGATATGAAAATGGAAAAATATATAGTTAGCAAGCTTCGAAGTGCCGGTTGTGTTTTTGCAGAAGATGAGACCCGGTTACTTATGTCAGAGGCACTAACTCCAGAGGACCTTATGAAAATGGTAGAAATGCGAGTCAACGGTTTACCTCTGGAATACGTTGTTGGATACACGGAGTTTTGTGGTCTACGAATAGAAGTGGATCGAGGCGTTTTTGTACCGCGTAAACGTACCGAGTTCCTTGTTCATCAAACAGAGGCTCTGTCACGTTCTAGCGATATCATTGTTGACCTATGTTGTGGATCAGGTGCGGTGGGCGCAGCACTGGCAGCAGCTTTGGGACGAGTTGAATTGTATTCTGTTGACATTGACCCTATCGCAGTACAATGCGCTAGCCGCAATGTAACGAATTTTGGCGGTCATGCTTTTGAAGGTGACTTGTATAAAGCTCTACCAGACTCACTTAAGGGCCATGTAAATATCCTAGTTGCGAACGTACCTTACGTTCCTACTGAAATAATAAAGTTTCTCCCCCGGGAGGCACGCCTATATGAACCACATGTAACGCTTGAGGGAGGAGAAGATGGTCTTAACATTCTGCGAAGAGTAGCAGAAGAAGCTTTACTCTGGTTAGCTTTGGATGGACATCTTTTGATAGAGACGAGCGAAGTTCAGGCACCCCAGGCCTTTGAAATCTTTGCTGGTGCTGGGCTTAGCACAAAAGTTGCTAAAAACAAGGAACTGGACGCTACTGTCATAATCGGTTCTAATTCTAGCTTTTAGAGTATTACTAGTGTTACGTACGTTTCAAATGTTATGACAATCCAAAGAGAATATAGTGTTTACTGATAGGTGGTAATAGATCAATGAAAAAAGAATGTAATCATATTGGTTTTGTTTTTTGTTTTGAGTGCTTGTTCTAGTAAAAATAATATTACTTTTAAACAAGCAGATGTTGAAAATGGAATAGTGTATGAATTAATTTCTAAAAATATTAATATGAACACTGAAATATCTTATAAAATAAAAATGACTAATAATACCGATTATATTATTGTACAAAATAATGTTATGTTTTCATTTCCTAAATCACCTACTGTTTCTGGCCAAACAACAAATCCATTTAGAGTGTTAGCTAAAGGTAATAAGTTAAATATTAAACCTGGGGATAGTATTGTTTTAGAAGTATCATTTTCTCCTGATTTTTATTCTGAATTTAAGAATACAGAAGTATCTAAAGCAAATCTGTATATAACTGGTTATATCGATAAATTAGCTGATGAAAATCATTTTTATTTTATTAAAAGTATTAATTTAGAGTGAAAAAGTGCACCTCCGATTGTTAGACTGTGTCTAATGAATGGAGATGCACTTTTTTTATTTACCTTATTGAACTAAAGCATCTGTTAGCATAATAGCAAATGATTACAACCGGCTATTTCTCCCAAAGTTCGATCAATCGCCCTTCAGGATCTTTAATCCAAATAAACTTTCCAAATTCATTAATCTCTTCTTTCTTTTCAAGAGGTACACCAATATGTTCAAGATGCTGAATAGTCTCGTTTAGATTATGTACTTGGAAATTCAACATCACTTGTTGTTCTGTTGGGAAATAATTGTCATTTTCAGTGAAGAAAGAAAAGATAGTCTCAGTTCCTAATTCGGGTTTAATCACAGTCCCGTTCCAATTTTCTATTTCAATTTTCAACACTCCACTGTACCATTTTTTTATAATATCAAGATTTTTAGTTCTCCAAAATATTCCTCCGAAACCTTTTATCATTGTATTTAATTCCTGTCTATCTTTAAATTTTTAATGATATAAGTTCAACCTTCAATAAAACGCAGTGCACAACGGGAATGGTAATCGGTTAGATCTTTTGCAAATTGTTGATTCGGAAATCCTCTGTGAAGCAATCTCAACCCGCCTGAAGTTAAGGATATATGATGATGGAATCGATAGAATAACATCCTGTTGGGGTCGAGAGTATCATTCTTTAAATATCGATAATAATCCCCAAATCGAAACTGCAAAAAACTGTGCTCATACTCAATATCAAAGAACTCGGCTCCTTCGATATCAATCAAATAAGGTTCTAGTTTGTCATTAATTAATACATGATCGGGGCCGAGTTCCCCATGTATAAATCCATAACGACTTCTTGTTTCAATTTTTGATTCAAGCACGTACAATGTATCGAGTAGATTGCTATGACTAGCCCTGATGCTGTCAATATGTTGGCATGCGTAATCTAAATCTCTTTTTGCATTCTTCATTTGCAAGTGATGACATTTTTCCGTGTTGATCCCACTTTGATTCACTTTCCCATGAGTAAGTCTCTCGTTGGCATGCATGTCTGCCAGCATATCTCCTATCCGCTGAAACACTTTATCTTTAACATATGAATCGGAATGTTGAAAATAAACTTCTGCCTTTTGTCCATTTACATATTCAACGAGAGCATAATCATAAGGATGACGGTTTCTTTCCTTATTCAGATCATATAGAAGGGGAGTTTGAATTCCTTGTTGAATTAAATACTTGTTATTTAATTCAAATAAATCACTACTATAGGAGTGCTCATGTATATCTCGGTTTGCTATTTCTTCTTGAAAATAATTCATGGTAAGATCCCAAACATACAGAACGCAGGAAAATCCATTGCTGCAATCAATCTTATAGACTACCTTTTGTGCACCGCCATGCATTTTCGTTACACTAGAAACCAAATAACTGGTACCAAAGACTTTTTGCATATACTCCTGTAAATCAGATTGATCAAGGTGACAAGTGATTCTCAATGAATAACACCCCTTTTCTTAGGTTTTGCTGTCAATCAAACTATATAAAAAATCTAACCAAAAGTATAGAATGTTTATTTGTAATTTGTGATGTTAAATTGGGTCTGGAAAAATAGTCATATAAAAACCCGTTGGAGCTTCAATGTTTTTTTGATGAAATCATTCTTACTTCTCAAATACCTCGCCACACAAAAACTTAAAATGTATTACAATGAATGAATCTATACGATTTTCAATCCTTCTTCTTTTCGCTAACTTTACCATTATTTTTAATTGAGTATTACTGCCCCGTCAGTTTAAGTAAAAAACCTTCATAATCTCAATGATATATTCAAACTCGAATAATCTAATTTCCTGAAAACGTTCCTCAACAATCTGGCCCTTTAGTGGAGTAACTTTATTGCTACTCAGCAGTTTCTTAATCCGCCTTTCAGTTCAGATCTTCTTTTCACTATAAAAACATCTCTTTAGATAAACAGATCCAAAGGGGCAAAACATCGCGCTTTTAAATAAAAACAGTGATTTTATTTAAAAGCGATATTAAAAATATTCTTCAAATCCTGGAAGCATATGTTTGCCGCAAACAAAAAGAACCATAAGCTTGCCAAACGGCAAAATTATAATTTTGATAGCTGTCGTCATTTTTTATTCATATATTGGAAATGAATTTCATAATGCGGAAAAATAGGGGGATTTATATGTCAAAGTGGCAATCTAAAGAACAATTGGTTCAATTATTAAGCAATCTTGTTGAAATTCCTAGTATTACAGGTTCAGAAGCTGAAGTTATATTGCCAGACTTTGTTGTAGAACAACTATCTGACTTACAGTATTTCAAACAAAATCCGCATCATTTGCAAAAAAATCTGACGGGGGATGGACGATATTTTGTTACAGCTTTAGTAAAGAAAAGTGATAGTACAAAAAATACTGTAATTCTTGTTAGTCACTTTGATGTTGTAGATGTACAAGATTACGGAGTGTGGAAAGAAGATGCATTTAACCCTAAAAAATTAACATCTATGTTTTATTCTCATAAAGATGAGCTACCAGATCATGTACGTGAAGATATTGAACAAGGAGATTGGCTCTTTGGTAGAGGAACGATGGACATGAAATGTGGTCTAGCCTTACAAATGGTGATGGTTGAGCAAGCTTGTGAAGGAAGATTTGATGGGAATGTTCTTTTATTGGCTGTTCCAGATGAAGAAGTGAACTCTGTAGGGATGAGAGCCGCTGTTCCAAGATTATTAGACTTAGCAAGAGAACATGACTTAGAGTATAAAACGGTCCTAAATTCAGAGCCTATGTTTTCAAGGCATCCTGGTGACCAAAATAAGTACATTTATACTGGTTCTATTGGTAAGGTGTTACCTGGTTTCCTTTGCTATGGAAAAGAGACACATGTAGGCGAACCTTTTGCAGGATTAAATGGGAGTTATATGGCTGCATTATTAACAGCTGAATTAGAGTTGAATACTGACCTTTGCGATATTGTAGATGGTGAAGCGAGTCCTCCACCAACTAACTTGCTTTAAAGAGACTTAAAGGAGGATTATTCTGTACAAATTCCTCATCGTGCAGTCACATTATTTAATTTGTTTTTACTAGAAAAAACGATGACAGATGTAGTTTCATTGTTACGCCAAAAAGTAACGAAAGTAGCAGAGAAAATTGAAGAATCGTATGAGGAGCGAGCGTATCATTTTTCTAAGCATAATCCGTTCATACCGCCTAATCTTAAAGTAAATGTATTAACGTATGAAGAGCTTATTGCTTATGCAATTGAACAACATGGGCAAGGAAAAATAGATGAAATTCAATCCGATATTATAAAAAATAGAGAAGATAAAGATGATCGTGCGGTAACTATTGATTTAGTAGACAAATTAGCTATCTTATGTAAAGAAAAGGCTCCAATGATTGTACTTTTCTTTGCACCGCCATACTATCCAGCTGTGAGTTCACGCAACAATCCTTTAATTAAAGAGGTAGTTGTAGAAATGGAAAAGTATGCCCACTATAATCATAGCATTACATTTGAAAACCAAAATTATTTTGGAGGAATTTCAGATTTAAGCTATGTGGGCTTACAAAACCCATTGGATTCAATGGGTTCTCTTGTAGACAATATGCCATTATGGGATAAAGGTTATTTGATTCCACTAGAGGAATTAGAAGAGTTTGACGTTCCAGTATTAAATATGGGACCAGTAGGAAAAGATGCACATCAATGGACGGAGCGTCTGGATGTAAATTACGCATTTGAAACGTTATTAGATATGTTACCTATATGTATTGAAAAACTACTTGTTTCTAATAAAGTTACACAGTCATAGTGTTTGCATAAGAGCGAGAAAAGGACCGTAGTGATACGGTCTTTTTTTCGTAATGAATAGTTTGAAACCTTAGATTTATGAAATTGTGATGTAAGAATTCTCCTTAAAATAGATTCGCAATAAACTATTTAGAGAGAGTAGATATGGCTTGTACACTTTTTGTAACGGTATTTGCTGAGTTTTTGTATAATATAATCATGTGAAGTTAACATAACTTATTGTATCAATAATATATATTTGCGTAGAATATCCATTTTAAGGTTTTGAAGTACCCCCCCTAAATGAAAATTTTATTTCGCTAAAGTTAGTTACTTAGTGAAGTCTGCTCATTTTTTTCGTATTAGGAAAGAAGGTACTTTTTAACTTGGTGGGTATGGGGTAGTACCCCTTGTAGCAAAACCGGAGTGGAAATGATGAGTATAAATAGTTTTGTGAGATTGATAAAGGACGAATTATTAAAAGAGGTAAGCATAAGAAGTGAGGATGAATTCGAGCCTATAGTAGTTAAAGATATTCCTAGACTTTGGAAGTGTTTAGGGACAGGTAATTATGCCGCAGTATTTATGCACAAAGAATACAAAGATTGGGTAGTGAAAGTTTACGCGCGAGAAGGAGAAGGAATTGAAAAAGAGTCAGAAGTATACCGAAGAATCGGAAATCATCCTTCTTATTCGGAGCTTATGTATAAAGGAGAAAATTTCATAGTATTGAAACGTTTAAAAGAAATTACCTTATACGATGCTATTCATAAGGGGATTAAAATTCCTAAGCAGGTAATCCTTGATATCAATGAAGCTATAGAGTATGCAAGGGAGCAAGGATTAACTCCTTGTGATGTTCACGGAAAAAATGTGATGATGGAAAACGGAAGGGGATATGTAGTCGATGTATCTGATTTCTTAAAAACAAAAGAAGATAGTAAGTGGAGAGACTTAGAAAAGGCATACTTCACCTTTTACTTGCCTTTCATTTATAAATTGCCTTTCCCTGTTAAAATACCGTATTTCATGTTAAACATTGTTAGACGTTCATATAGAAAATATAAGAAGCTTACAAAGAAATTCAAATTGTAAAAGGAGCACATACTTATCTTTAGGTTAGATAAGTACTAGTAAACAAAAGGACCGTACATATTTCTAATATGTACGGTCCTAATTTCATAACTTCATGAAGTAATTTATTTATAAAATGATTGTAACATTTGTATATAATACTGATATTATTACTATGAGAAGTAAATCTTCTTGTTTTAATAGAATATACCATTTCAGTACATTTCATTTTAAACATATTGATGTACTATAGTTCTAAACAAATCACAATAACGGATTAGAAGGGGAATAAACTATGTACACAGACGCAATTGAGTATTAAAATTTCAATCTAATTTACCTTTGCATAGATGCAGGTATCAGTTAGTTTTTTACCGTCAGCTGAAAGATCTTCATTACGTAATATCCCTTCAAGCTCAAAACCTAGTTTTTCAGGGATCGTACGACTTTTAGTGTTAGTAGATTCACATCTTATTTCAATCCTTCTAAATTTGAGTAACTGAAATCCAAGGTTTGTTAACTCACTTACTACCTCTGTCATATATCCATTGCCACTAAATTGCGTGTTAATCCAGTATCCAATTTCACATTTAGAAATCTTCCAATTAATTCCGTGAAGGCTAGCAGTTCCAATAAAATCATTAGTATCCTTATGATAGATAAGATAGCGAAAGCTTTCTCTTTTTAAAAAATCTATATGGGCATTTCTCAGGATAATTTCCGTTTCTTCAACAGTAGGGATTGACTGGAATAAAAGCAACCATTGTTTTAACTCATTAATTGAATCCTTAATAGCTTGGTGTACGACATTCCCGTCACCAGCTTGAAGTGGTGCTCGAAGAATTAGTCTGTCTGTTTCTATTTGTAACGGAACATCTAATAAAATAGAATTCATATCATTTCTCCTCTCGAAAACTTTAAATTATGACAGAATGAAACTTATATAATAAAAAAACTTTCACCCAAAAGAAATAATTCTTGAGGACGAGAGTTGCAATTTCGTGGTACGTTATTATGATAAATAAATTAAAAAACACCCTATCTCACTAACAGGAGATCCCGTCACAGCATCACTATAAATTATTATAGAACCGTGCGAAACTCCTAGTCTTTCTTCATTAAGAACTTGATATGCAGCAATACAGTAAAGCTTATCTCCCATAAAGGGACCTCCTAAAAATTAGTGAACAATAAATGTATATTCAATTAATTACTTGGAAATCCCTTTTCACATATTGAAAACTAAACTGCCAGTTGGTACAAAAAATGGCTACCGAAGCAGCCTTAGGTTATTCAACTAATGATTGTAGAAGGAATGAGTGTCGCATTTATTAATCCCGATTTATTTGATTAAAAAATTTACTTCTATGCAGATGGTGAAACAGAATTAATGAGAAGGTCTAGCCGCGATATTGCTGAAAGGAGAGCCGATATCAATTATTTAAGGCGGTCTCATGCAGAACGTCGGATTCAGTACGAAGTGTTTATGCATCCATACAGTCAATGTTTTGATATTATTATCAAAAATTCCGATGAAGCAATATGTCTAGAAAAAAATACATTTGAGTTTTATAGAGTGTAAATGCAAATACTCTATTTGTTATGTTTATTATGAGGGTTCATTTTCATTATTTGGCTCCCAAATGAAGCAACTTTAGTATTCACTCAAAAATCCATTGTCTATGAAACAATTAGATTTTTAAACGGCTTTAATAGACAACTGCCATTTACATAGACAGATGTCTATTGTATTTTTGGCGGCAAGATTAAATAGCTTTTTTGTTACTTTACAATAAAGTATACTTAATATCAGTAATTCATGTAATTAGGAGTGATTTCTATATTTAGGGGAAATGCAAAAAGGTTACTTCTGTCATTAGTAACAAATCCAATACTAATAATTGTATACGGCATTTTTTGTTATGAGTTAGCCTTATACTGTAAGTACGGAAGGATGAATTATAATATTTATATTTTGTTATTATGTATAGTACTTTTTATATCCATGACTACATTTACTACAATGCGGGTGATAAAAAATAGAGAATATGAATCTAAAAAATTAACTAATTCAATAGCATGGAGATCCATTTCTATTATCATTATTGTTGCAATTACATCATTTTATGGGATGCAGATTTATAAAAGTGCAATAAATTACAATGGCAAATTGGCATGGTTTATAGAAAGGTTAAAACATGAAAGGTCAGTTAAACTTAAACATAATAATATATATGAATCTGGAGTAGAAGGTATTTTTGAAGATATAAATAAAAAACATCCTTTGCCAAAGAAATTGTATATGGCAACTGATTTTGATCTTACATTTCATTCAGATGGAACAATCACAGCGTTTGATACATTTGTTTATGGGAAAAATGTTGATGGGAAAGAAGAAACTTATTTAATCTCTTATAATAAGAAGAAATCAGAAGATATTACTATAATACGAGACGGGTATGCAAAGCCTGATTATGATGATGATAAATTAGTAGAACCTTTAATTAAAACGGTTAAGGCGATTCCAGTTAAGCAAACGGTTAGAAAGTGGAATGAAAGTAAGTATGGGTTGATTTATTATGGAAAAAGAAATTGGGGATCCAATACAGAGGGAATTATTAATATTACTGAGGATGGTAAGGGGCAGAGTCTTAAAGAAGCAGCTTCTGAAATCATTGGATATACTGTATCTATATTTGTCCCTGGAAAAGAGAAAGAGCTAGTACCTGCTAGATATAACTTAATATGTGACGCAAGTTGGAGTAAATCAAAGACGCCTCCAAATGAAGATAGGCTTAAAGAGAAGAAACAACAAGATTTAAAGAATGAAAAAGAACAGTTTTTCCTATCAAAAGAAGTTGGTTATAAACTAAATATGACAGATAAAGCATTAGGGAGCGCCTTTTATTCATTAAGCAAGACTAGTGATGAAGGGGAAACATGGGAGGTTATCAATCCAGACCCATTTAATAGGGGGATTGGTAGTGTATCAGGAATCACTTTTATAAATGATAAACTTGGGTTTTTAGGAGCAGTTAGACCTTCTGGTAATGAGGGAGAGTTATATCGCACAGATGATGGGGGGGTATCTTTCAAAAAGGTAGAATATCCGCCGCATGAAGTCAAATTAGATCATACACAGTCCACAATAAGTCCTTTTGATTCTCCTAGTATGCCATATGAGAAAGATGGGGTTTTTAATATGTTAGTTGGACAAGGGGCAGATGGAGACTACAATGGCGATAGTAGTGTACTTTATCAATCAAAAGATAACGGAGAGACATGGGAATTTGTAGAAGAAGTGAAAAAGAAATAGTCAGAATGTTTTTTTGAAAAATAAGGTAACTAATCAGCTATACATTTCATTTAGAAGTTTGGTAAGGAGTATAATTCCAGCCATGAAGATAAAAATGGACCTACACCTCGCTGCCTTTCTTTGTTTTAAAGCTTTACGCGTGGCAGGAAAAGGCCCTGACCGCTTCTATGCATGGCCAGTCCCTCTCGCCCATTTAAAAAGATGCTTTTCTGGCTTTTTTTCATAGAGGGGCTGAGTAGTTACTAAAAGTAAATAATTTAAATCGAACCATAAGCTTGCCGGCAAATTTATGGTTCGATTTTTTTTAGGGCAAAGATATCGTTCTAAACGGGTATTACCACATCGCTATCAAGTTTAAATTTTATAATGCCCCCAAAATGAAAAATTTGTGTCATTTATAGAAAGAAGTTTATTTTTATCATTTTGGGGATACTTCAAAATATTAAGTTGATGGTGGTGGGGTAGCACCACATCGCTATCAAGCTAAGATTTAAAAGTACCCCCTAAACGAAAATTTTGTGTTGTTATAGCACCGAGGTTCATTTTTATCGTTTTTGGGGCAACCTGTTCTGTTAGGTTGATAGGCATGTGGCGGTACGCCATAAAGTACATTTTTCCTGAGTGGCTCCAAAAGTAAAGAATCGTTGCCGTACCCCTTAAATGGTTAACTAACCCCAATTTTTTTCTATTTTGACGACATGCTCAACGCCGCAGAAAAATAAGTTTATTTTCTGTTCCTGAAAGCAGCCTTTTTATATTTTCCATATGCCTGAAAATAACCATAAACGCCATTAGGAATGCAAATATATAAAAATATACGGTATTCCCAAAAACAGGAATAAATGAAATGACCGCAATAAGCAATGTAGCACATATTGTACCTAAAGAGACATAATGGGTTAAAGCTACTATTATCACAAAAAAGCCAAGGCATAAAAGGGCCATAACCCAGTCAACCATAAACAGCACAGCCACTGCTGTAAGTGCTCCCTTGCCCCCTTTAAACCCAAAATATACCGGCCAGTTATGCCCTATAACCGCCCCTGCGCCTGCCGCTAAAAGGCTTACGCAATCTTTAGCCTCTCCCGAATAAAAGTAAACGCTAAGGAACAAGCCTATATAACAGGCAATTATCCCTTTTAATATATCTCCCGCAAGAACAAACACCGCAGCAGATTTCCCAAGTACTCTCAGAGTATTGGTAAGCCCGGCGCTTTTGCTTCCATGGCTTCTTATGTCCTTTCCGTATATTCTCCCTACAATCACCGCTGTATTAAGGCTGCCTAAAAGGTAGCCCAAAACTAAGGCCGCAAAAATCTTTAAAATATCAATCATCACTCTTCTCCCTTTAAATTATTCTAAATTTCTTTTATTTCTCCATTAATACAGGGTTTTAGCATTGTTCTTCTCCAGAAAATTTTTTAATAAACTTCTACTTTTTTTATTCATGTTAAAAGGGCATCTACAATAAGGATGCTGTTAATGACTGAATAGTCAGAAAAACAACTGGTAAAAAACCCTTGATTAGTCACAACATTTTTGAGCCAAACTGCAGGCTTTCCTTCTTCTACTTCAATGATCCGATAGGGGGTAACGATGGGGAATAATTTCTTTAATTTGTTGAATATTGAACATGAATTTCTCTCCTTTATACCATAGCTAGATATTGTAGTTAGTTTAATTCCCTAAAATAGCATGTTCGAATATTGACAATAATTAGCACCTGGTACTATTATTTGATTATATAATTAAGTGTAAAAATAGTAAAGGAGGATAAATGTATGCAATCAAAAGCAAGAATTACAGCTATTGGTACCTATGTACCTGAAAAAAAGCTGACCAATGATGATTTAGAAAAAATAGTAGATACAAATGATGCATGGATTGTACAAAGAACTGGGATGAAGGAAAGAAGAATTGCTGGTGATAACGAATATGCCTCTACATTAGCTTTTAAAGCTATTGAAAACTTAGTGGAACGTTATCATAAAAGTCTTGTCGACGTGGATTGTATTCTCGTTTCAACAACTACGCCTGACTACACTTTTCCAAGTGTAGCCTGCCAAATACAAGAGCATTTTAATATTCAGCATACAGGCGCTGTTGATTTCAATGCTACTTGTGCTGGTTTTACATATGGATTACATCTGGCGAATGGTTTAATTACATCTGGTCTTCATCGCAAGATTTTAATTGTAACGACAGAAACCTTATCTAAGATTACAGACTATACAGATCGAACTACATGTATCTTATTTGGAGATGGAGCCGCAGCTGTTTTAGTAGAGAAAGATGAAGAAGTGTCTAGCTTTATAGCTACCCATATTGGGACAAATGGGGAAGGAGGTATGCATGTATATCGTAAAAATTTATCTACTACCATGTTTGGAAATCCTTTAAAAACACATGGGAAGATAGTTCAAAATGGAAGAGAAGTATATAAGTGGGCAGCACGGACACTACCAATTGGTAATAAAGAATTGTTATGTCAAGCAGAGTTACAACTGGATGAGGTGAACTGGTTTGTTCCACATAGTGCTAATTTGCGAATGATTGAATCTATATGTGAAAAATCAGGTGTCCCACTGGATAAAACATTAACGAGTGTAACATACATGGGGAATACTTCTTCCGTCTCCATTCCATTGGCATTAGACATAGGTATGAACGAAGGAAAGGTGAAAAACGGGGACACTCTCTTACTCTATGGGTTTGGAGGAGGTCTTACACACGCTGGACATATCATTAAATGGCATTTAGCAAAGGAATAGGAGATGAAATATTCAATAGTAACATAAACGTATTTTATTACATTAAAAATCTTTATAGGGATTCCGTCCCATCGCTATAAAGCTAAGTTTTTGCACTACCCATAAAGCAAAAAACGCCATCCTTTCCTATGATTCTACAGAAAGAATAACGTATTTTTTTCACTTTGAGGGGATTTCTTTTTGTTAGCTTGCTAGCAATGTGGCGAGACCCCAGGACTAACTTAAAAAGCAGTAGCCTGAAATTAATTTCGGGTTACTGCTTTTTAACTATATTCAAAAAAAATTAACTCAACCTTTTATCTTCATGGCTTTAATATTTTTTCCAATCTTACTCGTTTAATAAAATCATCTAATGCCTCTTCTTCATTACCATAATGAGCAATTGAGGTTTCTACAATACTCGCTCTCTCATCAGTTGCACAAACAACCCACTTATTATCCTCTTTATAAATTAGAACCTCATCCGGATCCACATCTTTTTCATGAAACCAGTTATAATATTTTAATCCTTCTTCTGATAGGATTCGTTTTGCCTCATCTCTTGTCATATTAAAATTATCCTCCTTATTTTATTAGTTTCAATCCTTCTAATTGTTCGACTGTTAAAGGAAGTTGTATTTGTGTGCCCCCTTTTATTGTCCCAAAACCTGGAGCTATCTCTCCAATTTGTGCTTTTAATTTGCTATAATCACCACAATAGTACTAGCATCTACCTGTGCTTTTAGTGTAGGGTCACTACAATTATCAATATAGGTTTTTATATTCGAGAAATCAGCTACAAGCTCATATTGATGGTATTTACTCACATCTTCCAAATACTACTCAAATATAAATATAGGATGTTAGGTAAGAATCCTCCATTCTTCTCTATTTACCTATGCGTATACTTTAAATCAAAGAATCAAGGAAAGACCTGGTTAAAAGAAAAAAGGTTAACACCTCACCATAAAAGTTCTACTGAAATTGAGTTAATTCCAACAGATTTACATGCTAATATACCACATATAGGTTCAGCATCAGATTTAAGAGGCGGAAAATAAAATGGAAAAAATAATAAAGCAAGTATTAAATGAAATAATTGATTCGGAAATGGTAGTATCAAAAAAAGAAGATGCATATAAGTCAATCGAAACAATTAAACGAATATATGGTGTAGATTTACCATTAGACTACAAAGAGTTTTTGCTTGAATATGGAGGGTGTTTTATTAAGGATAATAGAATGTACCAGCCAATTGAAGTTACCCCTGTAACTCCCAAGGATGGTTTTGACTCGATAGGTGGCTTTTATGGTATTACTAGTGATGCCTATGAAATTGAATCAATCATTCAAACTTATAAGGATATTTTAGGAAGTAGTGTAATGCCTATTGCAGATGCAGACGGGGGAGATTTAATATGTATAGGCTTAAAAAATAAATACAGGGGTAAAATTTATTATTGGTATCATGAAGGTGAAACAATAAACGAAGATGGAAAATAATATTATTATCTTATAGCAAACTCATTTGAAGAATTTATTTTAAAATTTTCAATTCATGAAAGAAAAGAAAGTGTAAATTTAGATGACATCGAACTCTTTTTAGACGAAGATTTATTAAAAGATTAAATAGTATCCCATAGATAAACGATAGCGACAAACCTTATTCAAAGTTCTTTAGGGATGTAACGCTAAAGAATTAAAAAAGTAAAAGTGTATAAGAAAAAGCCCCCACCACCGCCAAGTAGAGAAGAGCTTTTCCAGGTAAACTACGATAAAAGAAGTCGCGAAGTATTATATTAACGCATAGTGTCCTTACATAACCCTCTGTAAACCAATTAGATAAAATCAGATATTGATTATTTGGGAAACTAACAGTTATTTTAAGTTGAATGATCTGAATTCCCGTAAATAACTGTAAAATAATAAAATTTTCGTTTTGGGGGTATTTGCATTTCTTAGCTTGATGGTGATGGGGTGGTACTCCAACTAGAAAAATTGTCTCTGCGTGAACGTGAAGAACTTGAAAAATTTAAAAAAGAAGCAATGGAAGAACCACCGGATTTCTTTGAATATATTCAGTCTACCGAAAAAAATAATAAATGATACATAATGCCTCCAACAGAATATTTATCAAATTGATAACATATGTATCCCTTTCGGTTTTTACAGAAATTGTAATGATATAAGTATATGTATATAGAAGGGGAGGCATAGGTTCTATGAAAAATGTTAAGTTTTATGGGTTAATTCTAGCATTCATCTTGCTACTGGCAGCTTGTAGTAGTAATTCCTTTGAAGATTATACATCAAAAGCTGATAAGAACATTAAGGATAAAAAATATAGCGAAGCTATAAAGAATTGTCAAGAGGCTTTGAAGTTGAAGGATGATAAGAAAAAGTAAGTTAGAACAAACCGAAAATTTAAAGAAAGCGCAAGATGCTTTTGATAAACATGAAATCGGGAAAGCTATGAATAATGTTCAAAAGGCAAAAAGTGATGAAAATAAAGAATTAACAAAGCAAGCCAATGCATTGCAAGGTGAGATTCAACAAGAATTTTTAGCTACATTTAATAAGTTGAACATGAATGGTATTACTGGCGATGTAAAAGAAGCCCGTCAATCTTTAGATGATCTTATGGCTTGGATACAACAATCTGACTTATTAAAATCTCAAAAAGATTTTATTGATACGTTACCTGAAAAAGAAGCAAGTATCTCTAAACTACAGGAAAGTAAAAAATAAAGAAAAGAGGTTGCCTAAAAGTAACTATTCAGCGACTTTTGGGACAACCTCTTCTTTTCGTTGTGGATTTTTAAGAAAATTTAGAATAGAATAAAAATATATCCATCTACCTATTATTCACTAATGAAAAGAAAAGGGGGTAGCGAAATGCAACTGAAGTATGGGAAGCACATTAATATATTATCTATTGTTCTAACTTTGTTCTCTTTTTCCGTAATTGTAAGTTTCTCTACCTGGTTGAGTGGATATTCAATTCCCAACCTTTCTACAATGCTTAAGGTAACAATGTGGAGTGCATTTATTCTTGGAATTATAGGGTTTAGACAAGAGAAAAGCGCACTAGCGATTATAATTATGGGAATATGTGCCTTTGCTCTAGTCGTTCTATATACTTATGCGGTTATAAGTTTTCTTGAGCATTAAACACAAAAAAAAGAAACGAACATTTTTGTTCGTTTCTTTTTTTTGGGGATGATTATTATAAAATAGCCTCTTCTAATGATTGAGTGCTGAATCCAAGAATTGATTTTTGAGTGTTATTCTCATGATCTTTTACACGGGAGAAAATCTCACCGGTACAAGAAGAAAACAGCCTTTGATATCTTAGGCGTCGTATATGACTTTACTATGTCTCACAATCATGTAGCATAATCAAAAAAATTGAAACCCAATAGGGTTTATTTAGTATGCAAATCTTTAAAGAACTTACACTGGACCTTTAGAAAAAAGAAAAAATTCTACGTAAAGTTAAACTTATATAAGCTTAACTTGATGGCGATGGGATAGCACCATCAAAACACAAATTTCATACGCTATGAAAATGTAACGATTTTATGCTACCAGTAAAAAACTAATTAGTGAGAGCTCATAATCTGTGGGGGATGGATACCCCCACGAATTTAAGTTTCACTTTATCAAAAAGTAAGGATCGACCGGTACCGCTCGTTATTTGACTATTACTTTTCCATCCATTCCTTTCAAGTAGTGGAACCGACATATTAGTTCATATGTACCGGGAGTTTCAGGTTTTACGGTAATTGTTATTTCTTTTCCTGACGGGACTTCGGCGTCAATTCCGAGTTTTTTCACCGTAAAGGTATGTTCTCTATTTCCTTTGTTTTTCAATAGCAACGTCGTCGTTTTCCCAACCGGAACAGTGATGATACTCGGATTAAAGTAATCATCATTCAATTCAACCTCAATAGGCTGTCTCACAACGTCGGATTCGGCAAATACGCGGAGCGAACCTAAAGTAGTCATAACTACAATCATCGCAAGTGAAATGATTAATCCAGTTAATAGCTTTTTCACAGACATTCGTAATCCCTCCTTTCCTAAGCACTAGTGTTTTCAAATTACTAAAATATTATCAATATAAATGGGGTTTACGCGTGGCTTAAATAGTAATTCTTTCGGCAACTCCTACTAACCAAGTACTAACTGGAATAGGATTTGGGTAAATAAAAAAAGCCTCTACTACTGTGGAAGCTTCTCCAAATGATGTGCAATATCAATATACATATCGGAATAAACCGAATGGATTTCATTACTAGGCGCAGCGTTAGAAGAGAAGTGGACGATTACCATACTTGCTTTCGGATCGATGTAAAGAGTTTGTCCGTAACTGCCTAACACTTCGAAAGCACCTTGTTCATTGTGCGGAATCCACCATTGATTATGATAAGAAATGGAAGCACCACGACCAATTGCGAGCTCACCTTCTTGTACATTTTTCACACCTTCTGTAATAGAAGAAGGGACGATTTGTTTTCCATTATATTGACCATTATTTAAAAGTAATTGCCCGAACCTCGCCATATCTCTAGCAGTTGCATTTAAACCAGCGCTTGCTTGTTCTACTTTTGTTTCATCTGTAACGTAATAAGCGTCTTCTTCCATACCAATTTGAGACCAAATTCGCTCGCTTACATTTTCAGCTAATGATTTTCCTGTGATTGTTCGGATAATCCAAGCGAGTGTTTCTGTTGATCCGTTATTGTAAGAAAAAGAGGAACCGGGTGGTGCAGTTTCTTCTGCTTCTAGTAACATATCATAAATTTTCATAGGCCCCTCGTAATTTTTACCTCGGGGTAAAATATTACTAGCTAAATATAGTTGTGCATCTTGATTTTCTAGTCCTAGCTGCATATATCCGTGAGTAGGGTATTCAGCGGAAACTTGCATGTCCATTAATTGTTGAAGTGTTGCTTTACCAAACGGTGTATTTTTTAATTCTTTTATGTAAGTGTCAGCTGTTTTTTCTACATCAATTCGATTTTCTTCAGCGAGCGATTGTATAATTGCACCAGTAAACACCTTTGCTAACGATGCCATTCCATGAGGTTCACTCTCGTTATATCCATTGAAATATCGTTCATAAACAAGTTGACCATTCTGTACAACGACAAAAGCATCTGTTTTGTTTTCGTCTAAAAGTTTTTTTAGAGGAGTCGTATTTCCAAATCTGCGCTCCACAGCAAAATCGTCTAAGTTTTGTAACGCGGTAGGGAAGGGAGCAACTTGGTCAGGGTTGTTTTTTACTTCATTTATTAAAGTGAATTCTTTCATATGTGTATACGACCAGCGTAAGTAAGGATCGTCTAACCAGTTTTCTTTTGTGACATTTGCTTTAGTGGGGGTCGTTTTATTATTTTTAAAAAAAGTAAACCCAAGCCCTGTAACTACGAATAGTAATACTAGTAACAGTAATAGCAGGGGAGATTTCTTTACATTCATGCATGTACCTCCTTTAGTTTCTATTATAAGTATACGCTCGTTTTAAAATAAATACAAAATAAGGAAAGTAAACGGGTAAGTTTACTTTCCTTATGAACGTTAAGCAGATATTTGTCCGTCTGTACTTTGTTTCTTGAATTTTTGTTTTCGTCCGTGTAATCCATAATATAGAAGTAAAGTGAACGCAACGATAATAGCTGCGATAAAATACATATTATGATAACTTGATTTGGCAGCGACTATACCTAAAATGAAAGAACCAAAGCCAATGCCGCTATCAAAGAACGAGAAGTAAGTAGCTGTCGCAGAACCACGTCGATGGTTTGGAGCGGCAGAAATCGCAATCGTTTGGAAACTTGGAATTAATGTTCCGTATCCTAAACCGATTAACATACCTGCGCCAAGGAACCAAAATGAAGTTTGCGCTTGGCTTAAAATGAACATCCCAATTGTGAAAATAATGATAGCTGGATAAATAAGTACATTTTCACCGAAACGATCAAATATTTTTCCTGTAAATGGACGAGAGATTACAACAACAAGTGCGTATAGAATAAAGAAGTAACTTGCAATTTCGCTTAAACCGAGTTCTTTCGCATAAATAGGAATAAAGGATAAAATGCCACTATAAGAAAAGGCTAAAACAAATCCTGTCAGAGCGATCGGAATAGAAGATGGTTCAATTAAGTCTTTCCATTTCATTTTTTCACGTGTTTGTTTACTTACTGGTTTTTCATGCGGAATATTGACAAGTAATCCTAATAAAAATGCGAGTAATGAAAATACTGAACACACGATAAATAGTACAGTAAATGAAAAATGAGAAATAATTGTTAAACCTAAAAAAGGACCAATTACCATCGGTAGACTCATAAATACGCCGTAATAAGCAAGTGCTTCACCGCGTCTATGAGCTGGTGCTACATCAGTTACAATTGTTCCAGTTGCTGTTGTTGCCATTCCGAATCCAATACCATGTAAGAAGCGAAGGGCAAGTAATAAAAATAAACTTTGCGTACCGAAATACATAACAGTAGCGGCTAAAAATAGTGAAAGTGAAATAAATAATATTTTCTTTCTTCCTAAATCATCGAGCCATTTTCCTGTGAATGGTCTACATAAAACAGATGAAATAAGAAAAACAGTTGCAACTAAACCAATTTCCTCAGGTTTTCCTTTTAGGCTGTCTATAACATAGACAGGCAGAGTAGTCATAAGCATGTAAAATGTTAAAAAGAGAAACAGACTACTAAAACAAGTTCCGAGGAAATCCTTCGTCCAAAGTTTTTCACTTTGCATCGTCATCCCTCCAAATTAATGATCTAAATTTTTGATAATTTGTTGTAACAATTGAAAAGCTTCATGTAAGTCTTCTTCTTTAATACCTTCTAGCGTCTTTTCTTCAAAAGAATCAACTTCTTCTTGCCATACTGGAATCATTTCTATTGCTGTTTCCGATAAGGAAATGAGCTTCTCACGGCGATCTTTTCCTTCCGTACGAATAATCCAGCCCATCGTTTCCATACGTGTTAACGTGCGAGTCATCGTTGGTGATTCAACATTTAAATATTGACATAATTCTGTTTGAGTACAAGATCCAGTTTGATTAATGCGGAAAATAACAGCCCATTGCGCACTAAATAATCCTGTTGGAGATACACGTTCATTAAATTTCTTCGTAAACTTACGAGAAGTTTGACTGACAATGTGAAAAAAATGTTGTTTTTCGTCCATGTATTTTGATCCTTTCAAATTAGTTACCTAGCTAACTATATACCTTTTTATTTTACTTGTCTAGTAATAGACATGTTGTTTTATGTGGAAATTTCGTATAGATTTTGTATTGAGAACGTACATTCTACATGGTATTCTTTAATTAAGTAAAGAATTTTCTTTCTATTAAAAGAATGGGGGAACTTGTGATGATTAAGCCTGCAACAATGGAGTTTGTTTCACTATCGAACGGAGAAACGATCGCGTATCAAGAAGTTGGAAGGCAAAATGAAGAAATGCTCGTACTCATTCATGGGAATATGACATCGTCACAACACTTTGATTTAGTTCTTGAGAAACTACAAAATCAATATCATATTTACGCAATTGATTTAAGAGGATTTGGACAATCAACGTATAATAAGCCGATAGATTCTTTACAAGACTTTGCAGAAGATGTGAAACTTTTTATAGATAAATTAAATTTGAAGAAATTTTCATTAATGGGATGGTCAATGGGCGGTGGTGTTGCGATGCAATTTACAGCGAATCATCCAACATTTGTCGAAAAGTTGATTTTAGTAGAATCAGTGGGAATGAAGGGATATCCAATTTTTAAAAAAGATATTAACGGGCAACCGATCGTATCAAGTTTAGTAAAGACGAAAGAAGAAATCGCGCAAGATCCCGTACAAATTGCTCCAGTGCTAGATGCGATAAAAAATATGAATAAATTATATTACCGTACAGTATGGAATCTATTAATATATACACATAATCAACCTGAACCGGATCGTTATGAAAAGTATTTAGATGATATGTTAACGCAACGTAATTTCGTAGATGTGAATTATGCGCTCATTACATTTAATATTTCGGATGAACATAACGGGGTTGTAGAGGGAAATAAGCAAATTCATCGTATTAAAGCTCCGACACTCGTCATACAAGGTGACAGAGATTATGTGGTACCACAAGTAGTTGGCGAGGAATTAGCGAAACATTTGCCAAATGCGGAGTTGACGATATTAGAAGATTGCGGGCATTCACCGTTTATAGATTGTTTAGATGTATTTATAAAACATGTTGAGGATTGGTTAGAAGATAAGTAGGTTGAGGAAGAAGTTAGATGAAATGTATCTAGCTTCTTTTTTGTGGGAAAACCAAAATTATTTCAGCCACTAGTTCTTTCTTATTCCACAGTAAACAATATATAATGAGTGTGGTGAATTACAAAAGGGAGAGATTAGGGATGTCAATGCGTTTTACTTTTTGGATTATGGTTGGGATTGTGGCAATCTCAGGTTTATCACAAGGGATGCTCTTACCTGCCATCGCAATGATTTTTGAACAAGAAGGGGTTAGTTCAAGTATTAACGGTATTCATGCGACGGCATTATACATCGGGATATTATTTATTTCACCGTTTCTTGAAAAACCGATGCAAAAGTTTGGAATGAAACCAATTATCGTAATTGGTGGGTTTCTCGTTATTATTTCATTATTCTTTTTTACACAAACATTTTCATTTTGGATATGGTTTATTCTTAGGTTCCTAGTTGGTGTTGGAGATCATATGCTCCATGTCGGAACGCAAACGTGGATTACGACAACGTCAGATCCTAGTAAAATAGGTAGACAAGTATCGATATACGGTGTATTCTTCGGAATTGGTTTCGCAGTTGGCCCGTATTTAGCAAGCACTGTTCAGTACGGTCTTGCAACACCATTTATCGTATCTACTATACTTTGCTTAATAGGATGGCTTTTACTGCTACCAACGAAAAATGCATTTCCAGCACAAGATGAGGCAAAAACTGAAAGTAAATCATCCTTTTCTCGTTATAAACAAGTCGTTGGATTAGCTTGGATTGCGCTAATTGGTCCGCTCGCATATGGCGTACTTGAAGCGATGTTAAATAGTAACTTACCAGTATACGCACTTCGCAAAGGATGGTCTGTATCGGAAGTTTCCTTCTTATTACCAGCATTCGCAGTTGGGGGCATTATTACACAAATTCCACTCGGTATATTAAGTGATAAATACGGAAGAGATCGTATTTTAACGTGGACGTTCAGCGTAAGTACGGGAATTTTCCTACTCGCAGCAGTATTTGATCAATATTACTGGATTGTCTTTGCATGTATGCTTATAGCAGGTATGGTCATTGGCTCATGCTTCTCACTAGGGCTTGGATTTATGACAGATTTATTACCGAGACACTTACTACCAGCAGGTAATATATTATCCGGAATCGCCTTTAGTATAGGAAGTATTATGGGACCTGTATTAGGAGGCGTATTTATAGAAAAAATACAGTATACAAGCTTTTTTATTGCGGTTATGATTATAATGGGAATTCTCGCAATGGTATATATGGTCTACATGAAGAATCAATTCGCATCAAGAAAAATAGAAAGTAGGTTAGGGCATGACAAAACAACCTAATAAGAAAAAATTTGAAGTACTAGAAAACGAAACGATTACAGACTGCTTAGCGCGTATGGAACAAGAAGGATATGCACCGTCTCGTCGCATGGAAGAGCCAATCTTTCATGAAGTAAAGAAAGACGGAAAAACAGAAGTTGAACCGTGTGGTAGAAAAATTGTTTTTGAGGGTAAATTGAAGTAATACAAATAATAAATTCTCTTTATCGTATAGAGCCATCCAATTCAGTCTTTGTGAGTTGGATGGCTTGTTTTTTTATTGACCAATGAAGGAATAGGAAGATGAGGAATTGAATAGAATGAATGGATATTTTCTAGGAAGAACGAAAAGAAACTAGTTGGCCGGACATGGATTGGAGAGCGAATATAATAAATTAAAACTAAAAATTTGCAGGGGAAAATAGGTGAATTAGCCGAGTGCTCGTTAATCTGTATTCCATCAATTTTGTCGTCTAGAAGAAAAGTGTAATATCAAAAAGCATACTATAAATACGTATCATTTTTTGTGTTCGGTGCGGAATGGCAAGTAAATACAACCGCAACTTTAAATCTTTCTGGAAGAGCAGAATTATACTAGCTTTGTATTTTAGTTAGTTCGAAATTGATCGCTTAAGCGAGGTGGAGTTCAAAATATGGAAGTAAATCAAAATCAGCCAATCCTCTATGCGGTTTTTGAGGATGAAATTCAATTGCCGGTGCTGGATATCACTCATCCCCTTTTTAATGAAAGTATTGATGAACAGGCGTATCATTTGAATTGCCTCAAATCAGCCCGGAGCATTGAATCGTTAAAAAAGATGCCTAGCTTTATTCAAAATATCTTTGTGAAAATGTCGAATGTTGATGATTCCTATCTTAGCGGTATGCGTACTTTACTGTACAAACTAGGCCCTGGTTTAAGTAAGGGGATAAAATTAGGCTTTCGGGACAAGTGGGCGGTGAAGCAAACTTCTTTTATGGGACTTCGGATTAGGCTGAGGGATCTTTGCAGACACCAGTCGGAAATTTTGTTGCCTCAGCTTAAGCAATTCCCTGAACGGGGTCTTTGTTTTTTAATATAGCTGGTGGTGCTGCTACGGACAGTATCAATACTTTGATTTTAATACAGGAATCAGACCCGGAATTACTTAAGGGACGAAAGATTGAGATTAATATTTTAGATATTGATACTTACGGCCCTAATTTCGCAAAAAGGTGTATGGGTGTCTTGAAGCAGCAGGGGGAACGATTCCATGGTCTTGATATAGCTCTTAATACAACTCATTATAACTGGAGCCAACCGGATTCATTATTAAAAATGAGCTTGGAACATTCAGGTTGGATTCAGCTCTGTTCATCGGAAGGGGGGCTTTTCGAGTATGGTTCGGATTCAGATATCATTGAGAATTTAAACCGTTTCTTTGAAAATTCCCCAGCGGATGCCCGTGTCACGGGTTCATTAATTTTCGACCGAGCGCATGTAAATCCGGGATACCTTGGATTTACGGAGTTTATTGGTGTGCAAATTAGGTATCTTGGATTGGAAGGGTTACAGAAGATTTTAAATCAAACTTCGTGGGTATTAGAAGAATCGCATGAAATTGAAAAAATCTATATTCTATTTTCGCTGAAGAAAGCGTGAAATTATATTGAAATGATTGGATGAGGGGTTGGTACCAATGTCGGTACTACCTCTATTTTTTTTGCGGAAATTCATAGAAGACAAACGGGGAATTATGTATTTATTGTTTTTGCTAAAAATTATGTGCAATTCAGAGTAGGATACATATAAAATGCCATTTCCTTTTGCATTTCTCCTAATTGGCTTCTTTATATAGGGCGTAGAAAAGATTGCTACTTTTTTTGTATATTGGTAAAATAAGTTCTTGGGTCTTACTTGTTTTTATCGGTATAATATTTGTCGCTTAACGTAAAGAAATTAGTTACAAAGCTTCCATAATATTTAAAGGGGGTTACAGCAATGATCCCCTCTTTTTGGAGCCACTCACGAACGTAAAGCAAGAGAAGAGGCTATATGAACTATTCTCCTATCTTGTTTAGATTAAATCAGTTACTGCAATTGGAACAGGTATATGAAACTCAATATCTGGAGGATTGATTAGAATCTAGTCGACATCCTGATGGATCATGTTTTTCTAGCAATCTATCAATTCTGATTGAATTGATAGATTGCTAGAGAATGGAAAATGATTATCCGTATATTCCGAAGCAGTTGTAACAAAGTGTCCTTCCATAATTAAGGGTAAAACCAAAATACGTTGTTTTAAAGAATGATTTGTTAGAACTGGTTATAAGTAATAAAACAGAAAAGAGGATCACATGTTAGATACTTTACAGAGAAGTAAAAAGTTTTTTTTATTATGTCTTATTTTTTTAGTGCTTTTAACCGCTTGTGGTAATACAGATGTTAAGACATCTAAAGCTTCATTACCACCGGCTCAATCCAATATAGATACATCATTAAAAGCACCAAATTGGGTAGATAAAAGTCCTATCCAACAGTCTCCTAATTTTACGGAAGATAAAAAAGTAAAATCGGTTGTGAATTTAATAGCAACGGGTGATAATTTATACCATGACGCAGTAATTAAAGATGGCAAACAAAAAGACGGTTCATATGATTATAACTATATTTATGAAAATATCAAAAAAGCTGTTAAATCAAGTGATCTTGCTATAGTGAACCAGGAGACCCCGATTGCAGGAAATAATTTAAAAGTACAGGGATATCCTACTTTCAATACACCTGAAGAAGTGGGTCAATCTTTAGTGGATACTGGATTCAATATAGTGACTCAAGCGACAAATCACGCCATGGATATGGGTATTAAAGGTGTTGCGAATACAAGAGAATACTGGAAGAAATATCCGGATGTTATCCCGGTAGGCATTAATGAGAGTCAAAACGAGCGCAATGAAATAAAAACGATTACAAAAAATGGGATTAGTTTTGCATTACTTAATTATACATATGGTACGAATGGAATTAAAATTCCAGCTGATAAGTCTTGGGCATTAAATTTAATTGATAAAAAAGCGATACAAAATGATGTGGAAAAGGCAAAGAGTAGTTCTGATATGGTGATTGTTATGGTGCATTGGGGAGTTGAATATACCACTACACCTTCAAAACAACAAAAAGAAGTTGCTCAATATTTAACAGATTTAGGTGTAGATGTAGTAATTGGAAATCATCCACATGTAATTCAACCAATTGAGTGGAAACAAAATAAAGATGGACATCAAACGCTAATCTATTATTCTCTTGGAAATCTTATTTCTGCTCAAGAAAAATTAGAAACATTGGTTGGAGGATTATCCTATATACAATTTGTTAAGTATGAAGATAAAACTTTTGGTATACGACAAGCGGCACTCGTACCGACAGTAACCGACTATGCTGATGGTAAGAAACAATTTAAAATTCAATTTTTAAAAGATTATTCGGATGAAAATTCTAAAAATCATGGGATTAAAAAATTTGTAGGTCCCGTTTCTTTGAAGGATTTCAAGGATATCCCTAGAGATGTGTTGGGAAATTGGTATAAAGACTAATAAACAAAAAGGGAATGAGATACAATTAAAAAATTTATAATTTTAGCATTGGTATTGACATTKGGATGGAGCCTTGCTGCTTGTAGTGGAAAGCAAACATCTCAGGAAACTACTAATAATAACGATAAAAATAAAAATGAGATAAATGCGAATAAAAAAGATGTYTTACCTATCTCTGATCTTAATGATTGGAGAATTATCCTTGTAAATAGAGAGCATATGTTACCAAAGGAACTAGGAATTGAATTAACAAGTATTACCCAAAATGCTAAGCCAAATATGAAAATCGATAGCAGAATTGCAACTTCCTATCAGGATATGGTAACAGCTGCAAAAAAAGAGGGGATCAATCTTTATTTAAGATCAAGTTATCGAGCTATAAAATTACAACAAACGTATTATGATGCTTCAGTTAAAAGCTATAAATCTCAAGGTTTGTCGGATAAAGAGGCTAGTGCTAAGGCATTGGAATATCTTCAGTATCCTGGCGCAAGTGAACATCATACTGGATTAGCATTAGACATTATTTCAGTTGAATGGCAGAATACTGTAGAAGATTTAAATGCAAAATTTGAAACTACCGATGCATTCAAATGGTTAGATAAGAATGCTGCAGAGTATGGGTTTATTCTCCGCTATCCAAAAGATAAAGAGAATATTACTGGCATTAAGTATGAGCCATGGCACTATCGTTATGTAGGAAAAGAAGTTGCTGTTTATCTAAAAGAAAAAGGGTTAACTTTAGAAGAGTATTGCGAAAAAATTAAGTCTAGCAAATAAAAATACACTTGGATTCTATTAAAAAGCCATATCTGGTGGAAGTATTAACCTTCCTCCTAGTATTGCGAAAACGGTGTATGATAATTTGAGCACGTATGAACCAGTTATCGTGTGAAAAGATATATGTATCAAGAAATTAAATTTATAAAAGAGGCAGTGAAAAAGGATCTGATATTCATATCAGATTCTTTTTCATTCGTAACATAGAATACTTGCTTACTGTATCTGCTTAACTAGGCTTTAGAGACTGCCTACTTTCCAGATGCTACAATATTAACCTCGCCATCTTTTTTGTTTTGGATGTTAGCTTTTCTTAGCTTGATAGACATGTGGAGGTAGCCCAAACACTGCGATTGGTAGTGTTTTTTATTTGTTAGCATCTTACAAATTTTGTTAAGATGAAATAGTTGGTGTAGGGAAAATATTTTAGGAGCTGAATAGGGTGAAGAGATATTTTGTTAATAATCGACATAAGAAAGTACACATCACAGAATGGGGTAATAAGAAAAATCCGGTTATCTTTTGTTTACATGGGTTAGGTGGCTCTAGTCTTACTTTTATAGAAGTGGCTGACAAACTAAAAGATGAGTATAGATTTGTTACATGTTTTGTGCAACTAACAAATCAGATGATGTTCACCATTGCTTTCATTTCTGCAATAACGAATTCAATAGATGATAGAACGTATATTTGGTATAATTGAAACATACTACTTAAAATGATGCACATGAGTTATAAAATTTATGTAAAGAGGTAAGGACTACATAACAATAACTAAATTTAAAAGTTCTAGTACATATAAGATTCAGTTCATGTTAAGCAAATTCATTATCAGAAAGGAAAAGATGTAATGAATCAAATTTCATTTGAAGATTTATTTGAAGAGGAAAAAGAAACGGTGGAGGTAGCTGAGATACCAGTACCTTTATCGCCATTGCAACAAGATATATTGGGATTATTTAATTCTGAAGAAATAAGTGCACTTGAGCTATGTGAACAATTAGTACGAGCTGGTAAAATACCCGATGAAAGATTCACTACGAATAAGCCGAAAGCATATGGACAAGTATGCTTACTATTAGAAGGTTTTGTTAAAGAAGGAAAGCTGGTTTTTGTCAAAAGTGATGAGAAAAGAGATAGGGTATATAAAGTGAAACTTTAATCAGTGGGGGGCATCCCCCACTGATTATTAGCCTACACCAATCGGGCGTTTACGGGCAGTTATTCTCCCACCTAACTTCTTTGCTCCAGCCAAATTTTGAGGTGGGAGTCTTACTGCCCACAAATAGCGGGATAAAATGAAAGAAGAAGTTTCTAACACATAAGTTGTACAGGGTATAGTAAAGAAATAAGGATGAAGCATCATTAAGCATGTAAAGAAAAGTTAAAGTTATGTAGGGACTAGGTTTAAACGGCCTAGTCCCTTATATAAGTAGGAAATGTAAATAATATTTTTTGTTTGGCTTTTTCTTCGCGTTGCCATGTTATCCTTTAATAAAGCGATAAATGAAACTAAAACTTAATCACGTGAGGTTAGTTATAAATGATAAAGAAATTTACTAGAGTAGTATTAACTGCAGTTATGCCAATCGGTCTTATTACCGGTTGTGGGACTACTGAAAAAACTGAAGTACAAGAGCCGAAAGCGGTACAAGCGGAGAAAAAGGATTATACGGATTACTCATATGGTAGCAAAGGTATATTAGTAAGCGGCAAAGCGAAAGAACGTCAACAATACGAGATAGGGTATATGGATGATAACAAGTTAATTGGGATCGATGAAAATATTGAGGACTGTATTATTTTAGATAATAAAGATGAAGCAGGTTACATTTGGAAACAAATAGAGCGCGGATCTATTATTGAAGTGCAATACGGTAAGGACCGCAACGACATCGTAGGCGTACAATTAGTAGGAGATCGTGAGCCACACGAAATTAGTGACAAGTTTGATCGAAATACGATAAACGAGATTGTTGGAAAAGTTAAAGGTAATTTGTAATAGATGTATTTTGCTAGTATATGATCTATTATCATGACATGGCGAATCGCATACATAAAATTTGAAATCAACGGCATTTTTAATATGAAAATGCCGTTGATTTATTTTAAAAAGTAAATGGTATTCTATAATCTTGTAGAAAAATACGTATTAAAAAATATATAAATGAATTATTCTTCTTTTAGTTGTGATGATCGCCGTAAGGTCATTGCCCAAAATAAAAGAGCACAAGCACTAACGGATGCACCTAATATACAAACTCCGTTCCATCCGTAGCTTGCATAAATGTTTGTTGAAAGAATTGCACCTGTTGCACTGCCGATAGAATAAAAAATCATGTAACTGGCAGTGAGGCGACTTCTCGCTTCTGGACGCACTGTGAAAAGCATACTTTGATTGGTGACATGTACAGCTTGCACAGCTAAATCTAAAAGGATAACACCGATAACTAGTAGGAATAGAGAATGGTTCATTAATTTAATTAGGAGCCATGAAAGTAATAATAAGGATAAGGCTATGCCAGTAGTTCTCTCTCCGAATCCGCGATCAGCAAGTTGTCCGGCTTTAGTGGCAGCTAATGCACCAGCAACTCCAGCAAGACCAAATGCTCCGATAGCTGTATGTGATAGATTATATGGTGCAGCACTTAGAGGTAAAACTAATGAAGTCCATAAAATACTGAATGAAGTGAAAATGAGCAATGCTAATATTCCGCGAATGCGTAAGAGGCGCTCTTCTACAAATAATAAGAGAACGGAATGTAATAATTTAGGATAGGTCATAGCTGTTTTTTTAGGTTTAAGATTAGGTAAATTACGATATAACAAACCAATTACGAAGAGCATAAGTACAGCAGAGGTAAGATAAACGGAACGCCATCCCGCTAAATCTGTTAATGTTCCAGCAAATGTACGTGCAAGTAGAATTCCTATTACGACACCACTCGTGACGAAACCTACTATTCGCCCACGGTCTTTTGGGTTAGCTAAAATGGATGCGTATGCGACGAGTGTTTGCGTAACAGTCGCAAGAATTCCGACTAAGGCCATACCTATAAAAAGTACGGTACTGGAAGGAGCGAATCCGACCACAATTAAAGCGAAAACGGATAAAAGCATTTGAACAATGATAAGTTTTTTTTGGTTTAACAAATCACCAAGTGGAACTAATAAAAGTAATCCGAGTGCATAACAAACTTGAGTAATAGTAATAACGACACCAATAGTTGAATAGTTGATCTTAAACGCATTTGATAAAGAATCAAGTAGAGGATGAGCGAAGTATATATTCGCCACAGCCATCCCGCAAGCTATTGAAAATAATAGAGTTATATAGCGGGGCATGATTGTATTGATAGGTGATTGGAACTGATCATTATTCTGTGTAAGAGCAGTTGTCATTTTTTCTTTAGCATCCATAATATCATCTCCTTTTGTTTTTAAAGTAATGTACCGAACGGTATGTTATTTCGTAAGTCAAATATAATCAGGGATAAGTTACTATGTCAAGTGAATTGTAAATTAAATTCAGTTTCTTTTGACATGTCATTTATAATTTAATACGATATATAATATACTGATTAGTACATAAAAACGTGATTTGTAATTTAGAAAACAGGTGAAAAAAGAAGAGGGATTAAATGGCTCGACTACGTGAATTTGATAAAGAAAAAGCTTTGGATGCTGCTATGCAACTTTTTTGGGAGAAAGGATACGCTGCTACTTCATTAAGTGATCTAACTGCTAAAATGGAAATACAAAGACCGAGTTTATATGCGGCATTTGGTGATAAAGAAGGGCTATTTGAAGCTGCATTACGGAGATACACGAATTTACACGCAGCTAGCATTCGAACGAAACTTCAAAAAGAACAATCTGTAAAAGAGGCCATTCGTATATTTTTTGAAAATATGGTGGAAGAGGAATATAAAAAAGAATCAAATAAAGGCTGTTTTTGTATTAATACAATGGTGGAAATTGCTCCCCATAATGAAAAATTTGAAGTGCTGACTAGAGAACATCAGATGTATCTTTCAGTTATATTTCAAGAGTTAATCGCCAAAGGTATTCAGTCTGGAGAACTGCAAAGTGATGTAAATGCTAAAGCATTGGCACAAACGCTAGTCACTTCATTAATTGGATTAACGGTGTTAATGAAATCTCGCCCAGAACGTTCAGTTATAGATAATTCGGTATGTATCATATTATCGTTACTAAAATAAATGTAACAGAATTGTATATCAATCAACTATGTCGATTATAGACACTTTTATTTATAAACTTTTAACTTTAAGCACTGAATTGTCTACGAAGGCAACAAGTACTTTTTATTTTCGTGTAAATATGAGCAGGTGAATCATAATGGTTGTCTGCAATATATGAAGATTGTTGGAGACATTTGTAATTAGACATCAGATAAGAGGGGAATGAAAACACTATATAAGCCCCTTCGAAGCCCATTATAAGCACCTACCAAGTAATAAATCACTAAGAAATGAAAAAACAAAACAAAAACAACTACAAGAACAAAACAAGCGCGAAAAAATAAAACCGGCGTAGTAGTAGTAAAAAAATTTGGAACTCGAATGCCAAAACCGTTACCTCATTCCTATATTTATATTGAAGGATTAGAATTTTCCTTTTTACTAGTAAGGAGCGGGAGGAAAACTGATGGCGGTGTACCGTAATGTGCAGGTGAACTTTTGGCAAGATGAATTCATATTAGATTTAACGCCAGAAGAGCGTTATTTTTATATATATTTGTTAACTGGTACGAAAACGAAGCAATGTGGTATTTACATATTGCCAAAACGTTTGGCAGAGCTTGAAACTGGTTACAGTATGGTGACTGTTGAGAAGTTATTGAACCGGTTTGTGGAATACGGGAAGATTTTATATGATGCGGAAACGAAAGAGTTATTCATTATAAATTGGCTACACTATAATCCTATTTTTAATACGAACATAGAGAAATGTGTATTACGTGAGCTGAAAATGGTGAAAAGTAAAGAGTTCCTACATAAGTTTTTGCGTAAATGTCTTGAAGAAGAATGCAAGATTCCGTTATTACTTCAGTATTTTGGTATGCCAAAAGAAGAGGATAATAGTAGTTTACAAGAAGTTGCTGAGGAGGAAGATATAGAAGAGGATACTTCGCATAGTGAAGTTTATAAGTTTTATGAGCAAAATATAAGTAGTCTATCTCCGTATATCGTAAAGGAATTGAAGGAGTGGATACAAAAAGTTTCAGGAGAGACAGTACTAGATGCACTTAAAATTGCGTTTGAACATAATAAGCGAACGCTCGCTTATGTGAAGGGAATTTTGAGGAATTGGTGTAGCGAATATGGTGAAGAGAAGTGTGTAATGGGAAGTTTAGAGAGAAGGAGAAGTGTTTTGAGTAGTGTTTTTTAATTTACATAAATTTAATACAGAATATACGTTCGTATACGGTGGGCTGTATGCTATACTACAATTAAATAAGGGTATTTTTATAATAGATAAAAAGATGCGGGGGAACAAAGTTTGACTACTAATACATCTCAGTTGTTTCAATATATTCATATGACAGAAGAACAGGAACAATTATCATCACGTTATTTAGAAACGAGAGAAGAAGAGATTTTAAATAATATTCAACTAACGACAATTAGAGATCAAAAAAGAGGCGATTTTGCCGAGCAATTTATAAATGATTTTAGAAAAGTATATAAACAAGATCCGGATTTCTTTCGGTTATTTTACCATATACTCGAGGGACAATTATTAAATGTTCTTGTAGTACGTTTTGTACATGTAAGTTTTCCTGAAATGAAGGTTTATTTAGAAAAAAGTGCACTTCCTTTAGACAAACTTGTAGCAATTGCATGTAAATATTTATCCAGTATTTCAAGTTATGTGAATGAAGCAGTTGTTTTTCTTAGAGAATTAACAAAAGAGAACCCGAACTATATAGATGAACAATTACACGCTTTACCAACTCAGCAACAATTAACATTACTTCTTGTAATGTTCCATGTAGATTATGAAAAGTTTCGTACATATAGTTCTTTATTGAATGAGAGATTAGAAGAGCATGCAGAATTTATATTGAGACTACCAAGAGAAAAGGAAAAGGTTGAAGCGGTTAAACAATATATGAAAGGTAAAGATGATAGTGAAGTATTTATAGGTGGGAATTTATCAGAACATATTTGGCGATTATTATTTAGTGTTCATAAGTATTCAAATGTTGCGAGGCGATATGTTGAGATATTAGCGAAGAAAAATGTGTGGAGTTTTATAAACTATGCAACACGTTATATGTGTCACACTCTCGGCCAGCCTCAAAACTACAAAAGAACAGGTAGTGTAAATAAGAAAACATATGAAGAGATTCAAATGTTTTGTAAACAGTTTTGGGTTTCTGAGGAAAGATTCTTTGCACACCGGCTGAGGCAACATGATTTGAATAGTGAAGATTTCTGTAAGACGTATGAATATGAATTGCTATGCTTCATGGTGGAAGAAAATCCTGGATTTGTTCAACGTACTTTGCATTATTTAAGTAAAATTAATTATCTTATCATCGCAAGAATGTTAGCTGAAAAAGGACATGAGCTAAATAGAGGGAAAATGCGAGAAGAATTTTTTGTAGCTGCTTTGCAAATTAAGTTGTCTACAGTGCGGGACACATATCGTAATTATTTACTAGGGAAATTGCCATTTGAGGATATGAAGCAAATACTTGAAAATCCGAAATATAGAAATATGTATTGGGATATGCCAGTTTTAGAGGTCGCAATCCTTTGGGATATAGATGATGTGGCGAAGAGAGAAGCTGCACTCACCCTGCAATTTGGAGATGGATATAGTGTTAATTTATATGAACTTCTTTACGAGTGTTCGGTCAGAGGAATAGAACCTGAACAAATAATAGAAGATCTGCTTTCTTACGGAGTAAGTAAAGATAAGCTTATCAATTATTCAGTTGAACAAGCTTCATGCTACGGGGAAGAGAGAAATAAGGCGAAGGAAGCGCTTGTTCATGTCATTGTAAAAGAACAAGCGTACATAATTGAACGATTTGATGAGTATTCTGATCAGGCAAAAGCATATATTTTGGATGAATTAGCAAGGGATAACATGGTTGAAATGCGTCCGATTTTAATTAAAAGCTTAGGCGCTTCATCTAAAAAAATCCGTGAGTCTGTAGCTAAACTGCTTTCAAAAGATGTAGAATCGGCAGAAGATGTAGCGGTCGAACTTAATAATAAAAAGAAAATTGTTCGTGAACATGTGATGGAAATACTTATAGATTATAAGATTGAAAAATATATGCAACTTGTACAGGAAGCTTTACAAGAAAAGAAGAATGCCCCTTTTATTGAGAAGTTTGCTCCATTACTTGAAATAGGAAAGGTAGGAGGAGATTCAAGAAATATCGAAGAACTTTGTAGTCGTATAGTAACGGAACAAAAAAGAAATGCACTTGTACAGTGGATTGGGTTTGAACCAACGATCCGTCTTCGCGATTCAAAGGAAATAGCAGACGCAACAATTCCGTTAGCTTATATACAGCAGTATATTTCAGATTCTGTCATTGAGAAGAAAGAGGCGGCTGAAGTAATTGGTAATACTTTGAATGAAGAAGACTTGAAAGATTATGTGCAAACAATATATCAAATATGGATTTCTCAAGATGCAGATGTGAAGAAACGTGGAATCCTTTCATTATATGGAATATTTAGTGATGATAAAATGGTTGGCATACTTAAAAAGCAAATTGATGAATGGGTGCTTCATATGAGAGGAAAGATTGCAGCGGATGCTGTTCGAGCTTTGGGCTTGTCATCATCTAAGCTTGCACTTATGTCTATTCATGCAATGGCATTTAAATATAAACATAAGCTAGTGCGTAATACGGCAAAAGAAGCGCTAAGCCTTGCTGCGAAAACACGTGGTATAACGGAAGAAGAACTAGAAGATCAATTGGTACCAAACCTTGGTTTCAATATACGTGGTGAAAAGAAGATTGATTTTGGAAATAGATGCTTTACTGCTATTTTAACTTCAGAGTCAAAAATTGAATTAGAGACAGAAGAAGGAAAACGAATTAAGTCACTTCCAAAGCCGAATGCAACAGATGATGTAGAAAAGGCTGAAGAAGCTAAGAAAGAGTTAACCTCTTTAAAGAAGGATCTTCGAAGTACTCTTTCCATGCAGAAACAACGTTTGGAAGCCGCGCTATCACTAAAGCGATACTGGTCATACGATACGTGGAAGTCGGTATTTTTGGAAAATCCAATTATGAAGCAATTTGCCATTTCACTTATTTGGGGTGAATATACGGAAGGGAAGTTGCTGAAAATGTTCCGTTGTGCGGAGGATGATGCGTTTTATTCAATGATAGGAGAGAACCATGAGCTTTCATCTGGAACTGTTATCGGTTTAATTCATCCGTTAGAATTATCCGGGGCGGAAAAGGAGTTGTGGAAAGAGCAACTGACCAATTCGGGAATTGTTCAGCCGTTCCTACAAATTGAACGTCCAGTGTTTGTAGTAGAGGAAAGTGATGAGGTTGCTGCTGAGAGATTTGGCGGTATTTTACTAAATGGTCGCTCATTATTCGGTAAGATGACGAAACTTGGATGGACTCGCGGAGCTGTTCAAGATGGCGGCGTGTATTATACGTTTTATAAAGAAGACACTCGAACTGGAGTAGGAGCGGAACTTTCATTTAGCGGAGCGCCGATTGGATATGAAGGTGAAGAAGATGTATGTGTATTTGAAATTCAATTTTATAAAGCGGGTACAGTGAACCGTGGTTCATATGAATACGACGAAATTGATGAAGAGAGACGCATTGTACCAAAACAAGTAGATAAGCGCTTCTTTAGTGAAATGTTATATGATGTGCAATTAGCGACCGAGTCAAATCTTGGTCATAATGAAAGTTGGCGTAGCGGACGATAAGAAAAACCCCCTTCATTGATAGGGAAATGAAGGGGGTTTTTCAATTTTTCTAAAAGGTTCTTTCACAATAGAAGCGAATAGATTGAGAGAGGAGGGATTGTATGGAAGTCGTCATAAAAAAGAAACGAAATAGGGGAAAAAGAATTTTTATTTGGTCTAGTAGTATCGTTCTTTTTTTGTTTATTTGCGCTATGATTTTTTTGAACATATATACGTTGAGATCTATGCCAAAGATAGATGGAACGATAAAACTTGAGGATTTACAACATGCTGTTGCGGTGAAACGAGATAGTAAAGGTGTACCACATATTAAAGCGGAAAATGCGCATGATTTATATTTCTCGCAAGGGTATGTACAAGCGCAAGATCGTTTGTTTCAAATGGATTTAAGTAGAAGACAAGCTTCTGGTATGTTAAGTGAAGTTGTAGGGGAAGCAGCTGTTGATCGAGATAAATTGTTTCGAACGCTCGGTTTACGGCGAGCGGCAGAAGCATCTGTTAGTCAATATGATGGAGAAGCGAAATATGCCCTGCAATCATTCGCGGATGGGGTGAATACTTTTATACGTGAAGCGAAGGCCGAAAAGAAATTGCCAGTGGAGTTTACTCTATTAGGTTATGAACCTGCTGAATGGTCAATTGTGGACTCTTTAACGATTGGAAAGTATATGGCGTTTGATTTAGGAGGACATTGGCACGGACAAGCATTTCGATATTGGGCGTTGAAAAATCTTCCGGAAGAGCAAGCAAATGAGCTATTTCCTACATATCCGAAAGATGCGCCTAGATTGCTAGCTGAATTGAAAAATACAAATGTGGATGTAGCACAAATTTTTTCAAAGACAGTTATTCCACCAGAGTTTAACGGTAGTAATAACTGGGTTGTGAGTGGTGAAAAGAGTGTATCTGGTAAGCCAATTTTAGCGGATGATCCTCATTTATCTCTTGCGACACCTTCTATTTGGTATCAATCGCAACTTGAAATGAAAGATTTACATGTGAGTGGCGTTATTTTCGCAGGAGTACCAGGCGTTATATTAGGACACAATGACAAAATAGCATGGGGCGTTACGAATACAGGTCCTGATGTGCAAGATTTATATATTGAGAAGCGAAATCCTAATAATGAAAATGAATTTTTGTATAACGATAAATGGGAAAAGGCTACGGTTGTTGATGAATCTATTAAAGTAAAAGGCGGGAAAACAATTCCGTATAACGTTACGGTTACGAGGCATGGTCCAGTTATTTCAGAGTTTGCGGATAAAGGAAAAGAGAAAACAAAAACAGTATTCGCTTTGAAATGGACTGCTTTGGAGCCTTCCGCTGAATTAAAGGCTGTATTAAATATGAATAAGGCGAAAGATTGGAATGAGTTTGAAACGGCTCTTCAAGATTTTCATACACCAACTCAAAACTTTGTGTTTGCATCAAATGATGGAACCATTGCTTACAAAGCGAATGGAAATATACCGATACGTAAAAAAGGTGATGGTAGTTTGCCAGTGCCAGGATGGACAGATGAATATGAATGGGAAGGGTATATTCCGTTTGATCAGCTACCGAAAGTAATAAATCCAAAACAAGGGTTTATTTCAACTGCAAATAATAAAATTGTTGATGATAATTATCCGTACCATATCAGTAATACGTGGGCGCAACCCTACAGGCAAATGCGTATTCAAGAGTTTTTGCAAGAGAAGGATAAGTATACGGTAAAAGATTTAGAAGAGTTACAGATGGATCAAAAAAATTTATACGGGAAAGAATTTGCTCCTATATTTTTAAAAGAGTTAAATAAAGCATCTTTAAATGAAGTAGAGAAAGAAGGCGTAAAACAATTAACAAAGTGGAATTTTTACGATAGTAAAGATGAAGCTGCACCATTAATATTCCATTTGTTAATGAAAGAGATTTCGAATACGCTATTTTCAAAAGAAATACCGAAAGATGTGATGGAGTTATTTGAAGGGAAGTCACAAGTAGTTGATGAATTGATTCGAAAAGAAGTAGCAGGAGAAAATAGCGCTTGGTTTACGAAGTACGGAGGGTTCACGAAAGTTGTGCATACATCGTACGAGAATGTAATGAAAAAATTACAGAAGGAATATGGACCGAATGTTGCAGAGTGGAAGTGGGGCGATTACCATCAACTTGCTTTTACACATCCAATTTCGAGATCATCTAGTATATTGGCACTACTCGCATTTAATCGTGAGAAACCAGTTCCAATTGGAGGAAGTCAAGTTACCGTTCAAGCAGCGAATTACGGAGATAACGGTATTGTAAATCATGGAGCTTCTTGGCGATTTGTCATTGATACGAAAGATATGTCAAACGGTTATCATATAGTGGGGCCGGGACAGTCAGGACATTTTAGAAGCGATTGGTATCATGATCAAATAGATGATTGGGTGAATGGTGAGTATCATACGACTACTTTAAATACAGATGGAATTGAAGGGGAAGTATTAACTTTACAGCCGAAGTGATAATATTTCCACTGATGAAAACTGTTAAATTAGAACATAACCCAGTTCTTAAATCATTTTAAAAGCCTACTATCAGTTAAATTGATAGTAGGCTTTTGTATTTTAGAGAATAAGATTCAATGATTTTATTATGACAAAACAGTAAGTGTTTTAACATTTACTTATACGATAACGGGCCTTATTTACTCTGTTACAAAAGAAACCACACAAAGCGTTCTTTTTCTTTGTTGCTTATTTTTATACACCGCATAACATTTTGTTATTCAATAATTCCAATTTCTAGAGCCTTTTGAACAGCTTCTTCTTTGTTACGGACTCCTAACTTTGTATAAGCTGTGGAAGCATAGTTTCTGACCGTACCATTCGATAAATATAACCTTGATGCTATGGTAGTGTATCGAAGTCCTTTTGCTACTAGCTGCAATATTTCTATCTCCCTAGCTGTTAGCTCATAGGCGGTTGCTTTTGATTGAGGTGTCTCTTTTTGCTCATCAAACTTCTCAAATATTTTGTGAGACATTCCCTGATCAATCAGTGTCCCACCTTTGTGAATAAGTCGGATCGTATTAGCTAGCTCCAACGTTTCAATAGATTTGAGTAAAAAACCATCCGCACCGTTGCGAAGCGATTCCAACGCCTGTTCGGTATCTTGAAAAGTTGTAAAAATCAATACGCGGATATGTGGCCATTGTTGCTTAATCTTTTTTGTTGCTTCGACTCCATCCATGTGCTGCATATCTAAATCCATAAGTATAACATGGGGTTGAAGGCGCCCACACAAATCGATGGCTTGATTGCCATCCTCAGCCAAACCGACTACATTTAAATCTTCATATCTATCGAGTAGTGTCCTCAAACTTTCCCGAACAAATGGCTGATCATCTACAATTAACAAACGAATAAGTCCATCTTTTATTTCAGTTTGTCGCGGTATGGTACATGTAACAAGCATTCCTTCCTCTGGCTTTGTATATACAGACAATTGACCTTGCAAATTCATTGCCCGTTCTTTCATCGCATTCATACCGAAGCCTTCCTGCCATTCTACATTTCCTTTTCCATTATCTTGAACTTCTAACCTCGTATATTGTTGTTCAAACTGCAATGAACCTATAATTTCAGTCCCCTGGCCATGACGTACTGCATTCGTAAGGGACTCTTGTAAGCAACGAATGAATGCGATCTTCGCTTGCCGAGATAGTTGATATTCCGCTCCGAATGTCCTAAAACTTACATTTACCTGAGCGTGCTCCTGAAATTCGGCTCCAAGATTTTGTAGAGATTGAATCAAGGAAGGGGATTGACACGGAGAATCCATTTGATGTAGGTAACCTCTCACGTCCTCAATACTTTTACGTCCCATTTCAAGCAGAGAATCTAGCCTCTGTATACCCATCTCAGTAGCAAGTTCGGTACGCAACGTTTCCATCCCCATAATAATAGAAGTGTAAGCGTGACCAACTGTATCATGAAGCTCGCTCGACAGCCTGTTCCGTTCTTCTGCCAGTGTAATGCGTTCAATCTGAGACATATATTGCTCAAGTACCGCGTTTTGTTTACGAATTACTTCATTTTGCTTATGATTGGCGATTAATAAATGAAAAGCGAATCCCATTACATAAGCGAATCCATAGTAGGTGACCATAGTCCAATAGCTATTACTTGGCGCAACAGCATAGAAAATTCCAGTTGTTATAAAAACTGTTGTTGGAGCTGTCCAATAATAGGACAAATGCTTACTATTTACAGCAATTAGAAACACTGATATAAGAAATATGTTGTAAGCTTCCGGAAATAATGAGGTTAAATATATACATTGTCCACCATATAGCAGTATTTCTGTGAACAAGTAATATTTGTAATTGAACAGTAAGGCTACCCATGGAATTGAGAAGGCAACAACCTCCCAAAGAATAATAATCCAAAGTGGCAATGTTAACCCATCCTGAAAACTTAATGTAGCTAGGATGATAGACACACTAGTAAGTAGACGTATCCCTAACATAATCCAATCGTACCAAAACCAATACTTAACCATATCTAACAAGTCATTTACCCCCTAAGTAGCCTACCTTTTTACTTCATATATTATAATTTAATCCTTCATGCCTATTATACTTTTAAATTTAAAACTGCGATACTACGCACAGATTGCAAACTTCTATCGATTTAGTTGCCGAATCATGCTACGTGTATAGCCCCCAAGTTTCTTTGTCAAACCATCTACTATTCTAATACTTATGGCGGTAAATACTATACCCATAAACATTACAAAGAGGGACTTGGCAAAAGTATCTATCTGTATGAATATAATATTCATTTCGATGTATTGATACAGTAGTGGTGCCAACAGCAACATAAGTGGCATTACATAAAAAATGATTGCACTAATGAGACTGAAAATGCCAATCACTAATTTCTGCATTAACCAAAAGACAGCAGACCAAGTACGACGATCTGTAAGCACTAATTTCACCTGAGTCCAGTTCGATGTATCTATTGTTATACTTCTATCATAAGAGTCTGTTGAAATATCTGTATAAATTTTCGTCTGTATGCGCTCGAATTGGATAAAAGGTGTAGTAGTCTGTAGTACGCGTATAACTAGTGGAATCCCAATTACCGTAAATGAAAGGGTGAAGCTGAATAGCAGAGCTATTAGATAAAAACAAAAATAAAACAATCCTGTAACGAAAGTTAGCAATAAAAAATAACCATTCTGGATGAATCTTGATTTCATAAAGTTCATCGCTCCTATCTATGTAATAACCGAATTGTACTGCTTTTTTTGTCATTCTCACTAGTGTAAAAGTGTCATATGACATTTCTAAATGATGCTAAAAAGGGGAGAGTAACCTACTTCTGGTTAAAAAAGATGCTTATATTAATCTCCATAAAACAATCCCGTTCTTGCAGATGCGAGAAGGGATTGTTTTGTACTTTTATTTAATATGAGATGGACTTGTTTTTCGAATATGAAAAATAATATCAAATTGCTCAAGCAATGACTTATCAAAGTATGCCGATTCGTTCGGTAAGAGTCGTGCCCCTATACTTAGTAATGGTCTTTTTGCTTTAACCCATTTCTCTGCTGGTCCTTTAAGGTGACGATTATCCAATAAAAACATTTTATATGGTACTTTTCCGAGAGTATAATTGAAACTATTTACATCTTGTGGAATCGGATCCGTTATAATCTTATCTCCTGTGTCGTTGTATAAGGTGAAATTCCCCTCCGTAGTTGTACTGCCAATTGTGACATAATTATTGTCTAAACGTTCCTTCAAATACTGCCCCGCAACATAAGGGTATAATTTCTCATCGATAATTCCTTTAGCTATATGAATATTGTGTCCCCATACCATTGTTTTACCACCCAATGTCTCTTGTGCCCACATTGCATGATCGGCCAAGTATTGCTCATGTAGCCTTAACATACTTGGATAGTCGTTAGGAATTAGCATTGTGGTAAATTTCTCTATTGCACTTGCCGTTGCTTTCGCCCAGATGTACTCGGGTGAAGCTATTTCAGTGTTGGATTGCTTATTCTCATCTTTTAGTAATCGAGCTACTCTCTCAGCGTTTGCTTTGAACTTTTCTTTTATTTCAGGAGCAAGGTCCATATATTCCTGTGTACTTCCATTAAAAGCCGACAATTCTTTATAATTTTCTTCTACTTCTGCCAGCAAATCTGGTCGATGCAGCCTTACATAATCAATTACTTTATTAAAGCAACCTTGGTCCAACTCCTTTAAGTCGAGCCCAATAAATTGGATCTTTTTTTTATTGGATGGATCAGCATTATAATCTTTCATCCACTCAATCATGGCTAAAATTTCATCAGTAGGATATAAATAATTTAAAAATTCCCTAGGGTTTCCTTTTCCTGTTTGGATATATTCATTTAGCTTTAAGCCGTTTCCCCAATCTTCTTCCATTGTGAAATTTGTAAAACCCATCTCAGTAACCAAATATTTCACAAGGCGAAACTTCATAGTGAAAATTTCAGAGCTTCCATGAGTATTCTCTCCTAATCCTATATATTGTGCGCTCCCAATCATTTTCTTAAGTGGTTTTAAATCCTCAAATGATTTTGACGGCTCTATCGTTTTTAATGGATAAGCCTGTGATTGTATTGATTTAACTATATTTTTTTGGATTGATTGGCCTGAATTTTCGACTGCTACTGTTTGAGCCTTTCCTACTTCTACACATCCTGTGACTAATAAAGCTGTACTAACCATTGCAATTATTCTTTTCTTATTCATTTTTTTCCACCTCAATTGAATTATTTTTAAAAGCGAGATTGATTCATGTACTTGCACGAATCAATTGCCTTAATTCAATTGTTATCTATCCCATATCATATTTTCTAGTTACATATTGTCATAAGGTTAATTGACACAGGTCATAGACTAATCATTACACTTTTGTACTATCGGCTATGACAACTTATAAATAATAATTACATTGATGAGTCGCAAGTAAGACTAGATTATAAATTTGGGAGGGATTTTAAAGATGAATTAATCTGTGTGCCAAAATATTTTTATTCTAAGTTGTGTCTGTGGAAATGAAAAGAAGTAAATTCGATAAACAAGTGAATTAAAGGGGAAGGGCGGATTACAATGATATTACACGCAAAATCGTTCCACAATAAAGATAAAATCCAACGTGCTAAAATAGGACTTCAACTCTTTCTGAGTATCTTAATCATTACTTCTATTATCCTAAATGTAGTAGTAATAATTACGAAAAGTATGCCGCTTATTGTGGTATATATGTTTACCCCAGCATTTTCTTCTATTTTGACTCGCATAATACTGAAAGAAGGGTTTAAAGATGTATCTTTTAGTCTCGGTAACTTAAAGAAATGGAAGGGGATTGGTTTTGCTCTGCTAATACCTATGATTATTTGTGGAATTACTTATTCTATCGCCTGGTTGAGCGGAATTGCGGGGTTTCAGCATCCCGAAGGTGGTATGTTAGAACCAATCTACAATATACTTGGGCTTCAGTATGTAACGGCACCATTCAGTTTCATTTATCTAGTAGTATTGAGCGGCATTTTCGGAAGTTTGCTTGGCTTAATCCCAGCTTTGGGAGAAGAAATGGGTTGGCGAGGTTATATGCTCACAAGGCTAGTCGATGCAGAGTTTTCACGGCCCATCCTTATTAGTGGATTGATTTGGGCAACGTGGCATGTTCCAATTGTTATTGCTGGCCTATATGTAGCGGGACCATCTGTCGTTCTTTCAGTACTTGGTATCTATCTTTGTATTGTGCCATTCGGTTATATTACAGCTTATTTACGACTTATCACAGGTAGCATTTGGCCTTCGGTTATCATCCATGCTACTTGGAATGCCATTATTCAAGGACCTTTCACACGTGCAAGTACAGGATATCAAACTGAGATTTGGATTGGAGAATCTGGCTTGATAACCGCTATTATTATCTTAATTACTGCAATAATTACGTCTCGAATAGTGAATTTTACCAAATATCATAATTAGGCGGATGTTATATACAAATATAATGGAGGTGTAATCATGAATATTCAAAGATATGAAAGTAATACGAATGAAGTAAATGTAAAAGTAATACAAACAAAAAGCGAATATAGATAAAAATTTTTTGATACATTTATGAGTATAAAAATTTATTTATACGAAAAGATAGATGTGGTTAGATTATCAGAAAAAATTCAATAACTTCAATCGTGAAAAGATAAAAAAGGAGCGGAAATACGCTCCTTTTTTATTTACCTTACTATTTTTAGGAGGTTAGTATGAATAAGGTATGGATAAAGGGTGAATAGCATTTTTATTGATGAAATTTCATTAATATTCTTGTGGAATATATGTGAAACATTGTATAGAATAAGCAAGTATGTCAAAAATTATAGGAGGAAACTTGTGAAGAAAAGTAAGAGTTTAGTAAGTATTTTAGGAGTGTGTATCATGTTGTTTTCTTTTTGTTTCCAGGGAAATATACAGGCGGATGTAAATACTGTTCAATCTGGAAAAATAAAATCAGGAAACGTAACGGTATGGGAAGTAGGCAATGTAGCGAAAGTGTTAGCAGATGTAGAGCGCTTGAATTTAAACACGGTGAATGTACCTATTCAAGTAGATATTTCGGATGTAAATTCGGCTAATATGGTAATTAATCAGGCGCAAAAGAAACAAGCTATTATTTTAATTCAAGAATTATTAAAGCGTAATATACAAGTTATATTGGAGCCGTTTCCGTTTATTCAGCAAGGAAATATTGGAGAAACAGAGTGGAACCCTAGTAATATTAACGATTTCTTCTGGAATTGGAAAACGGTTGTTTTACAAGATATTTTTAATTCTATTACAAGTAAGTACAATATTTATGGGCTGAAAATCGCTTCTAATTTCGTTAATATGGAATACGCAGAAGGATATTGGAATGATACGATTAATTTTGTTCGCCAGCAGTATAAAGGAAATGTTTTGTATCAAATGAATTGGTGGTTAACTGCAAGTTGGGATCCTTCTTTTGAGGCGAAATTTGAAGAGAAAATAAATCGTCCGTATTTAAAAAAGGTGGACATTGTAAGTATTGATAGTTGGTTTGAAGTTTCAGGAAAAAGAAATCCATCATACGAAGAAGTAAAACAAAGCTTATTTGCGACGACAGTATACAATCGTGGCCAAAATGTCGTTCAGCAACTTGAGACATTACATAAAACAACAGGAAAGCCAGTTTATTTTGGTGGATTTAACGTTCCAGCACGCGAACTTGGATTACAAAGCCCGTGGAACCCAGATGTTACGAATGTGTTTTCAAAAGATGTACAACTTAACGGGTGGCGTGCTTACCGAGATGTATTAGAAGCGAAGCCATATTTTAAAGGTTTTTCAATTTGGTTTATCGGATCTAATGATAGTAATCATTCATATCAAATACATAGTAAAGAAGCAGAGACAGTTATTAATGGCTGGTATCGAAAATAAATTTTATAAAATAGGTAAGTTTTAGAATCCATTACATATATTTTAGTGAAAGGCCTTTCACCATCTTATCACCTAGGGGGCAATCATAATGAAATTTTTGTCATACCTTACAGTAATTTTGGTGATTCTTGGCGGTTTGAATTGGTTGTTTGTGGCGTTAGATTATAATGTAGTTGAGAAATGGTTTGGTTCTATGCCGGCGCTTGTGGATACTATTTATTGGCTCTTTGGTCTTTCAGCTATTTATCAAATTTTCGATCGGTTCTTTACGAGTAAGTAGCTATTATACTTAATTACTAGAGTGTTAAGTACGATTATGTACTTAACACTTTTTTGTATGTTTATAAAAAGCAGGGTGCACATGCAAGCGATTCCATTGCGTCTTGCACCGTAATAACGGAAAACAAATTGACCGTGTATAGTATATAGGTTATAATTCAGAAAGTTTAAAAAATAATAAAAAAGAGAAATAGGGAGGTTATCTGGGTGATGGAGAGAGTGTATAATTTTTCAGCAGGACCATCTATACTCCCTTTGCCAGTTTTAGAGAAAGTGCAAAAGGAGCTTGTAAATTATAACGGGACAGGCATGTCTGTTATGGAAATGAGCCATAGATCTTCTTATTTCCAAAGTATTATTGATGAAGCAAGTAGCTTACTTCGTGAATTAATGAACATTCCTGATGAGTATGAAGTTTTATTTTTACAGGGCGGTGCGTCATTACAATTTTCTATGATACCGTTAAATTTAATGAGTACGTATAAAAAAGCTGGGTACGTACTGACAGGTTCATGGTCTAAAAAGGCGCTGCAAGAAGCCGGAAAAGTAGGAGAAGTACAAGTGATTGCTTCTTCTGAAAAAGAGAAGTTTACTACGATTCCTAAAATGGATGATTTACCAAATGATGAAGAACTAGATTATGTACATATTACAACGAACAATACAATTGAGGGGACAAAATATGTGGATATTCCACATTTAGAAAGAGTGCCGCTCGTTGCGGATATGTCCTCAAATATTTTATCAGAACAATATGATGTTACGAAGTTTGGTCTCATATATGCGGGTGCGCAAAAGAATTTAGGGCCAGCGGGTTTAACGATTGTAATTATAAAAAGAGATTTAATTGGCAGTGCAAATAGTGCTTGTCCTACGATGTTAAACTATGAAACTTACAGTAAAAATAACTCCCTATATAATACACCGCCAACCTTTAGTATTTATGTAGCAAAACTTGTACTAGAGTGGTTGAAAGAACAAGGCGGGGTATCTGCGATTGAAGAACAAAATAGAATGAAATCTTCACTTCTTTACAATTTTTTAGATGAATCTAAATTGTTTACTTCACCAGTTGATCCCACGTATCGGTCACTTATGAATATTCCGTTTACAACACCGTCAGAGGAGCTTAACAATCAGTTTTTACAAAAATCGAAAGAGCGCGGTTTCGTTATGCTAAAGGGACATCGTTCAGTCGGCGGTATGCGCGCTAGTGTTTACAATGCGATGCCAACCCAAGGTGTACAAGAATTAGTAGACTATATGAAGGAATTTGAGCTTGAAAATAGATAGGGAGATGGGGATATGTTTCGTGTTCAGACGTTAAATCAAATTGCCGAAAAGGGTTTGCAAATTTTTGATGGGAATCGCTATGAAATTGGAGACAAAGTAGGTCATCCAGATGGTATTTTACTTCGCAGCTATTCTTTACATCAAGAAGAGTTTTCAGAAGATTTAAAGGCAATTGCAAGAGCCGGTGCCGGTGTAAATAATATTCCTGTTGAGCGTTGTACGGAAAAAGGGATTGTAGTATTTAATACGCCAGGGGCTAATGCGAATGCAGTGAAGGAACTTATTATCGCAAGCCTTATTATGTCTTCCCGTAATATTATAAACGGAGTGAGCTGGACGAAAGAGTTGGATGGAGAAGAAGTACCACAGCTTGTTGAAACTGGGAAGAAGCAATTCGTTGGGTCAGAAATTGCAGGGAAACGTTTAGGTGTTATCGGTCTTGGCGCAATCGGTGCTTTAGTTGCGAACGATGCGTTAGCTTTAGGGATGGACGTTGTCGGATACGATCCGTATATATCTGTTGAAACAGCATGGCGTCTTTCTACGCAAGTACAAAGAGCGTTTAGCTTAGATGAAATTTTTGCAACTTGTGATTATATTACACTGCATATTCCACTTACGAATCAAACGAAGGGGATTGTTGGTGAACACGCTATAGAGACGATGAAAAAAGGAATGCGTCTATTCAATTTCTCAAGAGGAGAACTTGTAGATGAAAATGCTCTTCAAAAAGCGTTAGAAGAAGATATTATTACACATTACGTAACAGATTTCCCGAATGAAAATGTTATAAAGATGAAAAATGTAACAGCAACGCCTCACCTCGGTGCATCTACGTCTGAATCTGAAGAAAATTGTGCAGTAATGGCTGCACGTCAATTACGTGAATATTTAGAGACAGGTAATATTCGTAATTCAGTAAACTATCCAAACGTAGAGCTTCCGTACATTGGAAAAAAACGAATTACAATTATGCATCAAAACGTTCCGAACATGGTAGGACAAATTACAGGATGCTTAGCAGAACATCATATTAATATTGCGGATATGATTAATCGTAGTAAACATTCTTGGGCGTACACAATGATTGATATTGATAACGGAATTGATGATATAATGAAAGAGAATATTGTGGAAAATATAAGTAAAATCACAGGTGTTGTAGCCGTTCGAATGATTGTGTAAAGGAGAGAGAAACTTGGCAAAAATCCGACCGTTTCGTGCTATTCGTCCAGTAGAAGGTAAAGCAGCACAAGTAGCAGCTTTACCGTATGACGTATTAAATAGTGAAGAGGCAAGAGAAGTTGTAAAAGGGAATCCATATTCTTTCTTACACGTTGATAAAGCAGAAATTGATTTAGACCCGGCACTTTCACCGTACGATGATCGCGTATATGAAAAAGCGGGTGAAAATTTAAAGCAATTTATACAAGAAGAAGTGTTCGTTCAAGATGAGGAGCCAGCACTTTACATTTATGAACTGACGATGCAAGGAAGAACGCAGTCAGGCCTTGTCGTTTGTACATCGATTGACGAGTATGAAGATGATACAATTAAAAAACATGAAAGAACGCGTCATGAAAAAGAACTTGATCGTATTCGCCACGTAGATGTGTGTGACGCAAATACGGGGCCAATCTTTTTAACGTATCGTACAAAAGAAGAAGTGAAACGTTTCATTGCAAGCTGGAAAGAAGAACATGCGCCAATCTATAAATTTACAGCAGAAGATGGTGTGGAGCATGTTGCGTGGAAGATTGCAGATGAAGAAGTAATTGCAAATTTAGTAAACGCATTTGAAGATATTCCTAGTCTTTACATTGCAGATGGACATCACCGCTCTGCATCAGCTGCAAAAGTAGGGCTAATGCGAAGAGAACAATATCCGAATTACACAGGAGAAGAGGAATTTAATTTCTTTTTATCTGTCTTATTCCCTCATGATGAATTATCAATTTGGGACTATAACCGGGTTGTGAAAGATTTAAATGGCTTATCAGTAGAGCAATTTTTAAAGCAAGTTGCGCAATATTTTTATGTGGAAGAAGCAGGGGTTTCACCGTATAAACCAAATGAGCCAAAATCATTTGGAATGTATGTAAACGAGAAGTGGTATAAGCTCACTGTGAAAGAGGAAACGTTTGATGCGAACGATCTTGTCAGACGTTTAGATGTATCTATTTTACAAGATCATTTAGTAAGTCAGGTGCTTGAAATACATGATCCACGCTCAGATTCACGCATTGATTTCGTCGGCGGAATCCGCGGATTAGAAGAACTAGAACGTCTTGTGAATAGCGGTGAATACAAAGCAGCATTCGCGTTATATCCGACATCAATGGAAGCTTTATTATCAATCGCAGACGCAGGGGAAGTTATGCCGCCAAAATCAACGTGGTTTGAACCGAAACTGCGCAGTGGGTTGTTTGTTCATTCGCTAAAGTAAATATAGACTTCTACAGTTTTGAAAACCGAAATGATTTTTAATTTCGGTTTTTCTTATTTTAAAAGTGTTTTTGAGGAGGGGTATCGATGAAATTACAAGTAGGCGAAAAAATCACCTTCGAACGAACTTTTACAAAAGAAGATGTTGTTTTATTTACAGAAGTATCTAAGGATGAGGGGATCCACCATGTTACACCAGATGAACAAGGGAAATTTGTTGTACAAGGACTTTTAACATCAACGTTGCCTACAAAAATTGGCGGTGATTATAACGTACTAGCGCGCAAAATGGATTTTGAATTTTTACGTCCTGTTTTTAGCGGTGATACGATTCGTTGTGACGTAACCATTGAAAAATTTGAACCTGATGAAAAACATCGCACAAAAATTATTGCGATGTTTACATGTAGGAATCAACTTGAAAAGGAAGTTATGAAGGGGAGTTTTTCTGGGATAATTCTTTAATGGTTAGGCAGAGGGGGTGAATGAAAAGGATATAAAGTGGTTGATGGTCCCTTGTCCATCAACCTAAGAAAACAGATTAACCCAAAATGAAAAATCCTTCACATAGTAACAATTTTAATTAAGTTGTGGTGTGCTTCAATGGTGGTAAACTATTATATCTTAATAGTTCTGAATGTCTTTTAATAAAAGGGATAATCCACATTAATCCAATTGTTATTAGCACAATAGATATTAAAAGAATGATAGTTAAATCAGGTTGTGCTGAAGGTGTGCTTGTAGACTGTAAAGCAGAAAAGATATCTCTCGAAGCTACAATTATATTATTAACCATGTGAGCTATTATAGAAGGGAATAAACTTTTAGTTTTCAAGTACATTAAACAAGAAATAATCCCAAATAGTGTGGTTCCAAATACATTATTTAAATGTAAAATACCGAAGCAGACGGAAGAGAATATAACTGCCTTTTTTATTCCAAATTTATACGTAAAACGACTAAGAATAAAGCCTCTGAACAAAATTTCTTCACAGATAGGAGCGATGAAAGAAAGAGTTATGGCTTTCATTAAAACAAACCACATGCTTTTTGTTTTAGCTATTTCGTTTGTATCCTCTAACGAAGTGTCCGTTGGTAGTAATGAAAATACCATCACGATTAGCAATAACATACCTAATCCAAAAAGCATAGTCATAATTGCTGATGCAAAAACTGTTCTAAAAGAAAAGGAAGATGGTTTTGACAAGTAAGTTTTAAACGAGATATTATATCTTTTAAACTTAAAACCAATCCAAAACATAGGGATAGCATAAATTGAAATAATAAGAGCGATATTTAAGTTTACATCTTTAGGAATTTCTTTGAATAATAAAGGTAAAATAAACATCATTATTACAAACGAGATAATAGCCCACATTAAAATGAACCTTGTTTTCATATGATCAAAAAGTTTATCCATTAATAGCCTCCTGTAGTTTTATATAGTATTCTACATTTCATTATATCAGTTTAAAGGGATATTTTGGTATTTTGTTTAGTGTAGGTTATCGGCTATTTTGGGTCACGCTACATCGATATCAAGCTAAGGTTTTATACAACCTATAAAGCAAAAAAATAAGCTATCCTTTCTGTAGAATTATTAGGAAAGGATAATTTATTTTTTTTGGTGATTCGTAACGAACTGCAACTGATTATTCAATAATTACAAAGACATAGGTGTCCTCATGTTCTAGAACACCTAACATTTATAATTTCTTAACACTCTAAGCTTGATTGAGATGGGGGAGGGAACCCCACGCTTATTTAAATTTTCACTTTATTCCACACCACTTTCTAAAATAGAGAAAGACTCATTTTCACAATCAATTTCTGCCATCGCGCCGTAAGGCAAAATAAACTTCGGTTCGGTATGGCCAAAATTTAAATTATAAAGAATCGGCAAATCTTCTAAGTTATGTTCTTTCATAACTTTCAGTATTTCGTGTTTATATTCTTCATAATACTTTTCGTCTTTTGGTTTACCAAAAATGATGCCTTTTGCTTTTTGTAGAATGCCTTGCGCTGCATAATTTCGTAACCAATACTTTATATAACTTGGTTCTGGATGGTCTTCAGAAGTTTCAAAGAAAAGGATACTATTCTCCCAATGTTTTTTCTTAGGCCAAAGTTCCGTTCCTTTTGCAAATTCCAGTACTTCCATACAACCACCAATTAAACGCCCTTGTACAGTAGTAGAGCCTTGAAGTAGCTCATATCCATTGTTTTGCTGCATCGTACGCCGTTGATCCTTATTCGCCTCTATCCATTCTAAACGCTCACTCGTCCATTCATGAGCTGGTTGAATCTCGCCAATATTCTCATTTGAAAAGAGAGTTCGATTCACCATTTCAATTGTATATGGATCCATCTCCACATTTTCGGCAAAATCAGTTAAGATTGCTGGACCGTAAAAAGAGGGAATTCCTGCTTTATGACAAAACAAATGTGAAACGGTATCGTCAGAGTAGCCCATAAAGATTTTCGGATTTTCGCGTATAACATTAAAATCTATATAAGGAAGTAAACGGATGCTATCTTCTCCACCGATATTCGTAATAATTCCTTTAATACGAGTATCTTTAAATGCTGTCATTAAATCTTCTGCACGAGCCTCAGGGTTGTTGTAAAGGTATTCGCTACCTTTTAAACTATTTGGCATTGGGACAACCTTAAGACCGAAGACGTCTTCTAATCTTTTTACTCCTTGCTCATATCGCCATCTTAGCTTAGAATCACCAGCACCTCCCCATGAAGAACTTACTGTCGCCACAATATCTCCTGGCTGTAATCTTTTTGGTTTCATTAACATATTAATTCGGCTCCTACATAATGTAATTAACTACGACTATACAAACCGTAGAGTTGAAGAACATAGTACATGACATTTAATTTCGCCACCATTAACAAATACACCTGCTGTTATTTATGAACCCAACACTATTGTTGAATATATGAATGAGATACAATAAATCTTTTTATCAAACTTTATATTTAAAAATTACAGTATGCAACATTGCATGCGAAAGGTGGTTGCTATTTTTTATAACCTGTAACTATAATAGTTACAGGTTGGTCGTATCCAATCAAAAAAATATAATCATCATGAATGGAGAGGTTACATATGGGTATGAAAAAAATAATTTTAGCAGGTGCTTTAGGGATCGCAGCATTATCAGGAACGAATTTACCAGGATTAGAACTATCAAAAGCGAGTGCCGCTTCTATTGAATCAAATTTCTCGACGTTAGAAGGGCGAGTAGTAGAAGTGGATAACGGTGTAATTGTCGTAAAATCTAAGCAATATGAGGAACCTGTTAGTGTGTATATTGATTCATTTTCAAATGTGAAAGTAGGGGATGAAGTAAAAGCTACTGGATCTATGATACGTAATTTTACGGAATATATGATTGCAAATACAGTTGAAAATACGTCAAATAAATTAGGTATGCACATGAAAGAAGACGGTTCTCCTGATTATGTGATTGGGGAAGTATCAAAAGTAGGAACGATGAACGATGAGGGAGACGATTCCACTAAATATGTCATTGTTCAGTATCCATCAGTAAATGGAAAGAAAGCTATTATTGATGTTTTCTTAACGAAGGGACAAGTATTTAATATGGGTGAGAAAGTGAAAATTGATATGAAGTATGTAGGCTGGGGCGGAATTTCTATTAACTACAACACAACGGATCATATCGAAAAAGTTCATGAAGTAAAGAGCAACGTTGAAAATAATGAGGATGTATGGATCTGGTCTTAATAAGGCGAGTATAAGTCGTTATTTGCAATTTACTCCAAACAATAAATGTAAAAACTAAATGTATCATGCAGTACCCATCAAATTATCATGTGTATGACAATTTGATGGGTATTTTTTATTTTGTGTTTTTTTGAGAATAAGGGATTTTCGATTAGAATATGATGTTTAAATCGGAGCGAGTTTAAAAAATACAATAATGAAAGAGGTGTTTAAGGATGGAGCGAGATGAGGTTTATTTACGAGCTAAAAAAAGGATGGAGAATTTAAAAGCGTTTTACATTCATTTAACGGTCTATATACTAGTTAACTTAATGCTTTTTTTTATAAATATAAGCTCTGATTCAAGCAAATTATGGTTTTTATATCCACTTGGAGGTTGGGGGATCGGTATCGTTATACACGGTTTGACAACTTTTCCATTTGGGATATTCGGAAAAGAGTGGGAAGAACGAAAGATTAAAGAATATATGGAGAAAGATAAGTAAATTTATTTCTGTAATGTATGAATATAAAAATTTATATAAATCTCTGTGCTCACACGCTTGATGCGAAGTCTATTCTATAGCTTCGCCTATTTGTTTTTTATTCGAAGTTTGTGCGAGTAAGTGTTCATATTCATTTTTTAGCGTGAATTGCATGTGAAATCAAAACTTTACTTGTAGTACATAATAAATACAGTTGTTTTACTTTTTAAATTACATGTGGATATAGGATAAAGTTGTTTTATCATCCTATATTAAAATAAAAATAAACCACTGTTCGATTTGAATATTCCACGATATAATGGTGAGAGTTTATGGCAGAATAAATATTTACATAAGAAGTGAGGTACTGTATGAAAAAAAGAACGACAGACATTATTTTTATTATTATTGGTGCATTTCTTTTTGCGTTAGGTGTCAATTTGTTTGTTATCCCGAACGAGTTTGGTGAGGGCGGGGTAACAGGTATCACGATTATTACGTACTATTTATTTGAGTGGTCACCAGGCTTAGTCAACTTAATCTTAAATGCAATATTGTTAATAGCTGGTTATAAATTTTTAAACAAGATCACAACAATTTATACGATTATTGCTGTAGTTACGAACTCGCTATTTCTTCATTTGACAGAAGGCTGGACGATTGCTTCAGATGAAATGCTCGTAAATGCCATTTTCGGAGGAATATTTATCGGGTGCGGGATTGGTCTTATTATTCGCGTTGGCGGAACAACAGCAGGTACTACCATCTTAGCAAGGATGACGCATAAGTATTTAGGGTGGAGCATTAGCTACGGTCTACTGTTCTTCGATTTAATCGTTGCGTTTTCATCTTATTTCATCATTGGTGCAGAAAAACTGATGATAACAATTATTATGCTATATGTAGCAACGAAAGTGATGGAATTTGTAATTGAAGGTTTAAATCCGAAAAAGGCTATTACGATTATTTCTGATAACCCGAATGAAATTGCCGGGAAGGTAACTACCTTAATGGGCAGAGGGGTTACTGTGTACTCAGGTCATGGCTATTACACGAAAACGCCGAAGGAAATTCTTTATATTGTTATTAATAAGCAAGAAGTAGTGAAGCTAAAACGGATTGTTCAAACTACGGATCCGGCTGCGTTCATCGCTATACACGATGTTCGTGATGTGTTCGGAGAAGGATTTGTTGATATTTCTAAAGCTTAGTAAGAGTAGAAATTGTTTTTATTAAAATAATCTTAATACTAAAACGAAAGAATCTATTTTGAATAATTTTTTTCAAAATAGATTCTTTTTATTTATCTTAAAATGTTGGCTTGTAGCGTATTATGTATCAACTCTTATTCAAAAAAACTAATAGCAGTTTGTTTTTCTTTTTCTTGCAAAAAGTACAATTGTTTCTTAATGTAAGAATGTAGAAGGATGAACAAGAGAGGGTTTAATGAAGATGATACATATTTTATTAGCTGATGATGATAAACATATTAGAGAGTTATTGCATTACCATTTACAAAAAGAGGGCTTTAAAGTTTTTGAAGCGGAAGACGGAAAGGTAGCGCAAGGCGTTTTAGAGAAAGAAAATATTCATCTTGCGATAGTAGACATTATGATGCCGTTTGTTGATGGCTATACGTTATGCGAAGAAATCCGGAAGTATCATGATATACCTGTTATTTTATTAACTGCAAAAGATCAGCTAGTCGATAAAGAAAAAGGATTCATTTCTGGTACGGACGATTATATTGTAAAACCATTTGAACCAGCTGAAGTAATTTTCCGTATGAAAGCTTTATTGCGCCGTTATCAAATGCTTAGTGCTGATATTATTACATTACACGGAACGACTATTGATCGAAAAGGGTTTGAAGTGAAGTGTAACGGTCAGACGATTTTGCTTCCATTAAAGGAATTTGAATTATTATCACAACTTGCTAGTTATCCGGGAAGAACCTTTTCAAGAGAAGAATTAATTGAATTAGTATGGGGAATGGATTTTGAAGGAGATGAACGAACAGTTGACGTTCATGTGAAGCGACTGAGAGATCGTTTTTCAAAACGAACAGATGATTTTCAAATTACGACAGTACGCGGACTCGGTTATAAGTTGGAGTTGAAATAAAATGAAATCACTATATTCTAGATTTGTTTTTATGACAGTCGGTATTATGCTTCTTAGTAGTATTATCGGTTTTTTATTAACGAACGTATATTATCAAGTGAAGTTAAAACCGTACAATAGTGAAAAGATTTTAATGTATGCTAAAGAAGTAAAATCATTATATGAAAAGCAAAGTGAAGAGAATAAAGAGGCATACTTACAGTCTATTGCGAAGTTAGGGTATGAAATTTATATTGTAGATGACGAAAATCATGGAAAGCGTATTGGGAATGCGTTTCGTAAGATAACAATTAGTGATGATACCGTTCATAAAGTATTGCAAGGTGAAACGTTTAATGGCGTTTCCACATATCCAACGCGCCTTTTTATTACAGGATTTTTCGATAATGAATTAATTAATAGTGTCGGTGTACCGCTAAAACACGATGATAAACAGTACGCTTTATTCATTCGCCCTGACATTCAGCAACAATTCGGCGAAATGAGAATTTTTCTAGCGGTATTACTCGGCTTCATCGTTGTATTAAGTATCATTTTTATAGCGATTGCAGCAGGGTATATTGTTCGTCCTATTCGAACATTTACGAAAGCGACTCAAAAGATTGCAAGTGGTGAATATGATATTGAATTAGATGAAAATCGAAAAGATGAAATTGGTACACTAGCGACTAATTTTCAAAAGATGACGAAGAGTATTAAAGAATTAGATCAAATGAGGCAAGAGTTCGTTTCTAACGTGTCGCATGAATTTCAATCGCCGCTTTCTTCGATACAAGGTTTTTCGAAAACATTACAATCGGAGAATATGAGTGAAGAGGAAAGAAAACATTATTTGAAAATTATTGAGGGCGAAAGTAAGCGGATGTCTAGTTTATGTAAACAGTTACTTACGCTCGCTTCATTAGATAAGGAAGAGAAAGTTCTACAAATTAAAGAGTTTCACTTACAAAAGCAAATTAAAGACGTCATTTTTATGCTCGAATGGAAATGGCGTGAAAAAGATATAGCTGTCGAATTTGATGTGCCGGACATCATCATAAACGGTGATGAAAACTTACTTCATCAAGTATGGAGTAATATTTTTACGAATAGCATTAAGTTTTCAAACGACGGCGGAACGATTGAATTTGTTGTAGAAGAATTAGAGTCGAGCGTTATGATCTCTATATCAGACAACGGAATTGGTATGGAAAGAGAAGAAATGGATCGTATATTTGATCGTTTTTACAAAGTAGATACAGCAAGAGCGAGAAACGTAGAAGGTAGCGGTTTAGGGTTATCGATTGTACAGAAAATTGTGGAACTGCATCAAGGAACCGTTTCGGTATATAGTACGAAAGGGGAAGGGACTACTGTTCGGGTGGAGCTTCCTAAATAAATGAAAAAGAAGACATGTGAATGTACATCATGATTATCATTGTAGTAACGTGTATTCAATGTCACACATAATATCAAAAAAGTACATCACTTATATATTTAAAGACACATAAATATCAATAGTAAAGATAGTAAGGGGTGAATGCCCCTACTATCTTTTTTTATCTAAACAGATAAATTTAAAATACATAGTCATAATAGATAATCTATGATATTAGGTATATTATTTTATGGTGGAGGACGTAGCCTTGGTGCGAGGACCTTGACTTTAAGTATTTAAAGGAGTTAGTAGCTAAATGACAATATCCCTTAAGCAAAAAAATAAAGGATAAATAGCATGAGGTTGTATCCATTAGAGAAGCACAAACAGATAATGGGACAATGTACTATCTTAGGGATGAAAACTTGGACTTTATACCATTGGCCAATAAATAAACTTTTTAATTCAACTAACTGGCATAGTTGAAGAAGGAATTTCTCTAAACTTTGAAGAATTTATATTCAAAAATATGTTAAGGAGCTTGTCAATTATATGGAATCCATTAGCAAAAGCGAAGTGAAGCTACGAGATATCATAGAGGAAGATCTTCCTATCTTTTTCGAACAACAACTAGATTCAACGGCGAACTATATGGCTGCTTTTACAGCTAAAGACCCCACTGATAAGGACGCATTTTTTGACCATTGGAAAAAAAATATTGCTGACGAGACTATTACAATTAAGACTATATTATTCAATGGCATTGTCACTGGACACGTCTCGAACTTTGAACAGTTCGGCGAACCCGAAGTAAGCTACTGGATTTGGAAGGAATATTGGGGTCATGGTATTGCAACTTTAGCGTTGTCAGAGTTTCTGGAGTATATTAAGATACGCCCACTCTATGCTCGTTCCGCTAAAGATAACCTCGCCTCCATCAGGGTATTGGAAAAATGCGGGTTTAAAATCATCTCTGAAGATAAGGGTTTTTCCAACGCAAGAGGCAAGGATGTTGAAGAATTTATTTTGAAGCTTGAACCTTATGATATGTAATTTAATACCTCAATTTGTATTTGATGAAGATGAATATAGGACAGAGATTAATAAAATCTTATTGAACTAACGCATGCGTTAGTTGAACAAACATTAAAAAGGCCTGTATCAACGATTACTTGGTAATCAACGATACAGGCTTTACCTTTTCCGAAAAAGAGCTTGAACAAAATTCATTTGAGGGTAAATTACTGGACACCATGCTTCATGATGCTTATCGTACAGGCCGAATTATTCAATTAAGGAAGATACAGAGGGCATGGCCATCAAATCGTTAACTGAACGTTTTAGTTATTCCATTAAAGGGCGCTATTGTTGAATAAAACTTAGATTTTTAAACAACTTTATTGTTATATTTTTTAGTGAAGTGAAGTATCTTACATACAAAATTAAACAAGCATAATCCCGTCCTATATTTAGAACGGGGTTATGCTTGTTTGAGATAATAAAATTAAATAATTTCATTATAACTACACATTACGGATTAGATAATATTTTCTTTCTGCTATAAAGCCGCACCTTTCCCGCGCTCTTCCTTAAACCGAAGCCCAAAAGTATCCGCTGTAATTTCATCAGCTTTCGGCAATGAACGTAATTTCGGATGAAGTAGCCATACGAGAGAAATGAATAAAATTCCGATGCTAGCGAGCGCGAAAATGAGTTGGCTACTAAATACATTTGCGGTGTATCCGCCAATTAAAGAGCCGAACGGCATAGCGATTGTACCCATGCTTCGTGTGACTGAATTGATGCGTCCAAGATATTGATTTGGAATTAAAGTTTGACTAATTGTCGCAAATAATATGTTGGTCGCACCAATTGGTATCCAAGCTAGGCCGAATAAAAAAATTGATAACCATTGAAACGGTACAAACGTAGAGAGAAACCAAAAGAAAGCGCTAGTCGCAAAGCTAATAATGGAGACATGGCTAATATTATGTTTACCAACCCATGAACTGAATAGTGCTCCAATTAAACTACCGGCGGATATAGCGGCTAAAAAGAAACCGTATAATTTAACCCCTCCTAAAGAATCGGCGAAAGAAGGGAGTATTGCCATCGTCATACCGATTGAAAAATTAGCGACAACTGAACCGATTAAGAAGATGCCCATTAATGAACGAAAGACGATTGAAAAGCCTTCTTTTAAATCAGAGAAATATTGCTTTGTTGAAAGTGATGTGCCTGTTTCGGTTTGTGTCGGCATTTTTAATGAAATAAACAAAATCGCAGTAATCGCGAATGTGAAAGAGTCGATTATATATAAAGTGATTGCGCCAAGTAATGCTACTAATATTCCGGAAAGAGTTGTACAAACTAAATCAATGCCTTGATAAGCAAAGGAAAAGAGTGAGTTTCCCTTTAATAATTGTGTTTTATGCAGTAGAAGTGGTAAAGCTTTTGATTGTGCGGGATAGGCGAATTGTTCGATAAAGGCTACGATGGGCATAATGATGAGTAGTAGCTGAACTGTTAATAGATCGAAGTAGTGTGTAATAGGAATGATTAATATAAGAATGCATTGCAGGACTTGTGTGATTACAAGGGTGTTTTTGATTGACCATCTATCAACGAATGGACCGGTAAGAAATTGTAATGCAGAAGGTAATAATGTAAGGAAACCAGCCAATCCAGAATAAAAAGGATTACCACTCAGCTCATATACGAGCCACATCGCTGCTACATAATACAAACTATCTCCTATGTTTGTAAAAATTCTCCCTAAAAATAGTAAGAGGAAATTCCGGTTTTTTAATATGTCCACTTTATCTACTCCTTTATAAAAAATTTATTCGGTAAAATAAATTTGACCGTTTATGTAAAAAAAATCGCATTACGATTTTTCTTCTTTTTTTACAAATTGCTGCATTGTTCTCTCAACGATTTGAAGTGCAGTAGTAGAAATATAATAAGCTTTACTATTTGGATCTTTATCCGCACTTTTTGTGATTTCGTTTAATTCAGCCATTAATTCATGAAACTTTTTCACCCACACTTGAAATTGTTCTGGCGTAGCATCAAATTCCCAGCAGGATGAAACGTAATTCCACTCAGCTGGGTCTTCACTTGCATTTCGTAATGTAAAAGATTCTTCTGGTGCAGCGAGAATATGGCTTTTCGTTCTTTCCGTCATTTGTAAAAAGATTTGGCGACCTGATTCGCTTAATATTTCTAAATGAGGTAATAGGTCCGCGGCAGGGGTAAATCCTTTAGCGACAGATTGATAAAACTTTTGAACGATGCCATTCTTTTCTTCTGTATATACGATTTCTATAAGGCCATTCTTCTCTAATTCTTTTAAATGATAATGAATTTTCGCCCTTGAAATGCCGAATTTCTCAGATAGCAGTTGTCCTGTATAAGGACGTTCGCATAGACGCATCATCATTTCGGCACGTAGTGGATCGCTTATTGCTTTTAGTTGGCTATAAGTAGTTAGTGTTAACACGGGCTTCAAAATGATCAACTCCTCAAATTAAATTACTCGGTCAAGATTATTTGACTGAATTGTATCAAGGATTTCATTTGTTTTCAATACTTTCTGAAAATTTAATCTTTCTTCTGTAATCTTCTGTTCATATTCCGTTCATATTTCTTTTTTATGATAAGTGCATAGAAAGTAATAGGAAGGAGCGAGCGAAATGTTTTTAGCTCTGCGTGAATTAAAACAATCAAAATTAAGATATGGATTAATCGGACTTATTATGGTGTTATTATCATTTTTAGTCCTTGTAATTTCAGGATTAGCAAATGGATTATCATATGATAATGCTTCATCGATTCAAAATATGGAGGCAAATAAATTTGTACTAGCGGATGATGCGGAAAATAAATTACTTCGTTCACAAATTAAGAAAGAAGAGGTAGATAACGTAGTAAATCAAGCAGGCGAGAAAGAGGCAGTTCCGTTTCGTGTGAAAGTTTCAACTTATGAAAAGAAAGATAGTTCGAAAAAAGTTGATGTCGCTATTTTCTCAAGTGAACGTGATTCATTTTTAGAACCGAAAATTGTAAAAGGTGAGAAATTGGGTACAGCAAATAACGAAATGGTTGCCGATGAATCAATTAAAGAAAAAGGTATCGATATTGGGGATACAATTATTGATCCTGTTTCAAAGAAAGAATTTAAAATCGTTGGATTTACGAAAGATCAAATGTTTAGCCATACACCAGTCGTTTATGTAAATGAAGACGTATGGGGCGCTATTTCACAACCAAACCAAAAAGATTATAGTGCAATTGCGCTTAATACAGATAAAGAAATTAAAAATGCACATGTTATCGACAAAAAAGAAGTATTACAAAGTATTCCAGGATTTAAAGAAGAGCAAGGAACATTAACGATGATCATTGCGTTCTTACTTGTTATCGCTGCGTTACTAATCGGTGTATTCTTCTACGTAATTACGTTGCAAAAAACACAGCAATTAGGTGTACTAAAAGCAATCGGTACGAAAAATTCTTATTTAGCAAATAGCTTAGTCGTGCAGGCGTTATTCTTATCAGTCGTTGCGATGATAATCAGTATTGTTCTTGTACAAGGATTAGAACAAATTTTACCAGCGGGTATGCCGTTCTTATTAACAACACCGATGATTGCACAATATGCAGCAATCTTTATTGTAATTAGTATTTTAGGAACACTTATTTCGTTATATCAAGTGTTAAAAGTTGATGCATTAGAAGCAATTGGAGGCGGGATGTAATGACTTCATTATTAAAATTAGACAGAGTAAGTAAAGTGTACGGAGAAGGGAATACGGAAGTAACAGCCCTTCATCCGATGTCGCTTGATGTGAAAGCTGGAGAGTTTATCGGAATCGTCGGTCCTTCTGGATCAGGGAAAAGTACGTTATTATCAATCGCGGGTGCTTTACTATCACCGTCAAAAGGGGATATTTACATTCGTGAGCAAAATATTACGAAGTTATCAGAAAAGGAAATGACAGACATTCGTTTGAAAAAAATCGGCTTCATTTTCCAGTTCGCAAATCTTGTTCCATATTTAAGTGTAAAAGAACAATTACTTTATATTGCAAAGCTAAAAAAAGAAAACAAACAAGAATCAGAAAAACGTGCGGATCACTTGCTAGCAGCATTTGGATTATCTGAAAGAAAAACTCATTATCCAAATCAACTATCGGGCGGGGAAAAACAAAGAGTAGCAATCACTCGTGCGTTCATGAACAACCCAGATTTAATATTAGCTGATGAACCAACGGCAAGTTTAGACTCAAAACGTGCACGTGAAGTTGTGGAAATGATGAAACGTGAAGTGAAAGAGAGTCAAAAAGCAGCAATTATGATTACGCATGATGAAAGAATGCTTGATGTATGTGATCGTATATTGACGCTTAGAGATGGGCAGTTAATATAAAGAAAAAAGGCCAACCGTACATATATGTGTAGTTGGCCTTTTTATGATTATTTTAAAATAGATATAATGGCTTTATTTTGAGAATAACGTTTTAATTTTATTTCGTGTTATTAATAAAACCCCGCCTAATACAGATAACATACCTAAAGCCATATTGTTTGATTGCTCACTACCAGCGTTAGGAAGTTCTCTAGCATTGTTTTTCGCTGAAACAGTAGTATTGTTATTGTCTGTCTCTGTTTGTTTCGATTGTGATACTTCATTAATCTTGGTATCGACATTTTGCTTCGTTGTATGTACCTCAGCTAATTTGTCATCAATTTTTTTCTCTGTATGTTTGAAGTCGTTGATTTTAATATCTAAGTCTTGTTTTTTCTTTGTTAAATCGTCTGAAACAGTTTGTTTCGCTTGTTTCATTTCGTTTATTTTATTTAGTAAATCTTGTCTAGCTTCTTGTAACTCAGCTAATTTGTTTTTTACATCTTGTTTAGCTAGTTCTAAGTTAGATGAAAGACTATCTAAATTGCCTTTAATTTTCTTAAGTTCTTCTAATGTGTTACCTGTATTCGGTTTATTTTCTTTAATTTCAGCAAGTTTGTCCTCAGCAGTTTGTTTCGCTTTCTTTAACTCAGCTAATTTGTCATCTACCTGTTTTTTTACTTCCTTAAGCTCATTAACCTTCTGATCGATGTTTTCTTTATGCTGCTTAATTTCATTCACTTTTTCATCAACAGTTTGCTTATGCTCTTTAATTTCAGCAACTTTATCATCTACTTGTTTTTTATGCTCTTTAATTTCCGCGATTTTATCCTCGGCGATTTGTTTGTCTTGCTGAAGTTTTGTATCTAACTCTTGTTTATGTTGTTTAATCTCGCCGATTTTTTCATCTGCAACTTGTTTACGTTCATGTAGTTCATTAACCTTTGTATCAACATTTTCCTTAACTTGGTTAAGTTCATTTAATGTTTGATCCACATTTTCTTTGTGCTGCTGTAATTTCGCATCTAACTCTTGTCTATGTTGCTTAATTTCAGCTAAGCGATCTCCCGTACTTTGCTGGGGAGTAGCTTCATTTACTTCTGCATGAGTAGGGGTAGATCCCGCAATCATTGCTAAAGCTAGTGTAGAAGCAGCGATTGTTTGTTTTGTTTTCATATTTTTGTACCTCTTTCCTATGAGTGAACTCTATTGTGTAAAATTGAGCATATAGAAGTAGATTATTTTATCATTATATACCATGTTCGGCGCTTAGAGGAAGTATTTGCATAATAATCTATGATTATGTGATTCTTATAGTCTCTTATTTTGGGATAGGGGACAAATCTTCAGCAAGATGAACAATTTCTTCTATAGTAGATTTTACCTCTTTACTATCGCGAATAACAAACAAATAATCAGCCTCATTTTCTACAGGATCTACTACATCTTCATGTTGAGATTCAGCCTGTTGCCGAACGAGTACTTCTTTGAAACTGGAATAGTTACCTCTAAATATATTTATACTTCGCTTACTACGAGCTACTCTTTCATAAAGTACATCATCTGGAATGTCAAAATGAACTACTATGCGCACATATTCCTCTTCCTTAAACAGTTCATTCAGCAAATACATTCGTCCGTTTCGACTTCTATTTGAGTTGCGAATGTTAAGGTGCAAATTTGTATATTCTTTTGCATAATCAACAATGAATTTTGAAAGACCGTGCTTAAATGTATTAGCGCCTTCAGCCGGCTGCAATTTTTCATAATGTGTGTTAATAAATTCGGCTTGGTTGTCTTGATCCATAACGAAAGAGTTAGGTAATTCTATTTCTAGTGCTTTAGCGAATGTAGTTTTTCCTACTGTAATAATGAATAATCGTTTCATGACGGTCTCCATTTATATTGTTATAAGTTGAAATCTTCCTGCTAGAAAATAAGTAATTTGTCGGATTGTGTAGAAATGACTCGATATGTGCTGGTAAAAGTGTTTTGTAATTGTTTGACAGACGGTTGGCATTTACACTATACTGTAAACAACTAGTTACAGTATAGTGTAAATGTTACAGTGAACTGAAAAGGATGGTTGGTATGGAAACTTTTACTGCAAAGCAGATTACAGAAATTCTTCAAAAGGAAGGGGCGAATATAAATTTACGAACTGTGCGGTATTATACGCAAATTGAAATTGTGCCTCCTTTAGAGTTAGTAGGGAATAAAAGGGCTTATACAGAGAAACATTTACATTATTTTCGGGCGATCATCACACTATCAAAAACAGGAGAAACACTTGCTTCTATTCAGGAAAAGTTGAAAGAAATGTCTCTTGAAGAAATTATAAAAATTGGAGAACGAATGACTTTTTATCAGTCGGATAAAATTCTTCAGCATGAAACACATAAAGTGAACGATGATGTGTTCATTACTTTAAGTGCGAATGTTTCAGATGAATTGAAGCAACAAGTCATTAACTCTGTTTCACAAATTTTAAAAGGAGAAAAGTGATGAAAATCAAATTAGCGAAGTCGATGATTGAAAATGAAGAAGGAACGAACCATGTATTAATTGAAATTCCGGATTCTTTGTCTTACGTTTCAGCTGAAATTGCTATTTCTCTACCGAGTGGTTTATCTCGATCTAAAAATGAGAATGAATTTTATGAAGATGAGTTTGGCACGATTTTTATTGATAATATTTCTGGAAAACTACAACTTTTAATTGAATTTTTTACTGAAGAACCAGTGTCATGTGGAAAAGAAATGATCGCTGTGAATGTAATTTATAAAGATAAAGAAGGCAAAGAAACGTGTGTAAATGAGTTTATCCCGTTGTTAATTGCTCAGGAAGATGAGATGGATGAGTTAGTTGTTAATAAAGAGGTAACTGATCTTGTGAAAAGGTTTCTGATAGGAGAAATAGTGGCTGAAGAAGGTGAAGATAACGGATTTGATAACATTCGGCCGAAAATACAACAAATAAATAATCAATTCTCTGAGCTAGAAAAGAAATATCGAATTGATTTTTAATATGAAGTGGAGGAAATAAACATGAATTTGATTCCTTATGTCGTTGAACAAACCAATCGAGGGGAACGTTCGTATGATATTTACTCTCGATTATTAAAGGACCGTATTATAATGCTTACCGGTGAAATTACAGATGAATTGGCAAATGGTGTCGTTGCACAGCTACTATTTTTAGATGCAGATGATCCGGAGAAAGATATTAGCATTTATATAAATTCTCCTGGGGGATCTATTACAGCTGGGCTGGCGATATTTGATACGATGCAACTTATAAAAGCTGATGTTAGTACATTATGCGTTGGAATGGCAGCTTCTATGGGAGCATTTTTACTTGCTGGAGGAGAAAAGGGAAAACGTTTTGCTTTGCCGAATGCGGAAGTGATGATTCATCAACCTCTTGGTGGAGCAAGAGGGCAAGCGACTGATATTGAAATTAGTGCAAAACGAATTTTGCATATGAGAGAACGTCTGAATCAAATATTATCAGAACGAACAGGGCAGACTGTGGAATCACTTCAACGTGATACAGAGTGTGACAACTTTATGACCGCTGAGGATGCGCTGAATTATGGATTGATTGATAAAATACTGGTGCGCCAGTCATAAGGAGTGCAGAAATATGGATAATGAAACGAAGAGTGTTTATTCTGTAGAGTACGAAATGGCTGAAGTTGTATTTTATAAAAAAGTTGTAGCAACGAGTTTTGATAATGCGAAAAGTCAAATCCGTCAGCAATACCCTGATGTGCATATCCGAGCGGTTTCGATTTTAGATGATTTAAAAGACGTATAAGTTGACAAAAAAACTTATTTATGCTATAATTTACCAATATAAAAATAAAGTGTATAATAGGGTTCTCCTGGCCAGGGGGACCCTATTTTTGTTGTGAAAATGAAGGAGTGTATGTGCGTGAAACAAGGTGAAGCAAGTGTAACGTCGTTAGTATCAGCTTTCGGAAGGGCGTATCATAGTGAATTTGATAGTCCTAAAATCTTTGATGATTATGTAGCTAAAGATCTTATTTCACAAAAAGAACGTAATGATATTGAAACGAACATGGTTCAAGGAATACATTTTTTCAATAAAGACATTGCAGAGCAGTTTCAAGACAATCCGAAAGAAATTTTAAAATGGATTACACAAGTTCAATTATCACCAACACCTTTGGCACGCGCGGCATATTGTGAAAGAGTGCTATTACATGAAATTGCATTAGGCGCGAAGCAATACGTCATACTCGGTGCAGGCTTAGACACGTTTAGTTTTAGACACCGAGAATTAGAAAAAAAAATAGAAATATTTGAAGTGGATCATCCTTCTACGCAAGAGTTTAAAATACAAAGAGTGAAAGAATCAGGTCTAGAAATTTCAAGCAATCTTCATTTTGTTTCGATGGATTTTACTAAGGATTTCTCTAAGCAAAAATTAGTAAATGAAGGATTTGAAAATAAAAAGACTTTCTTTAGCCTTTTAGGTGTTACGTACTATTTAACAAAAGAGGAACTTTCCAGTTTAATAGAATGTTTATTCGAGATGGTTCCAGAAGGGAGTTCTATCGTTTTTGATTACCCTGATGAAAACTTATTTACGGAAAAAGGTTTATCTAATCGGGTTGGAAACATGGTGAAAATGGCTACGGTAGGCGGAGAACCGATGAAATCGTGTTTTTCTTATACCGAAATGGAAGGACTGTTAGAGAAGGCGGGCTTACTCATTTATGAGCACTTATCACCAGAGGATGTTCATACATTATATTTTGAAGGACGAAACGATTATTTAGAAGCTTTTGAGACGGTGCATTATGTACATGCGGTGAAGAAGTAGAGAATTAGTAGGCATGGGGAGGGATCTCTGTGTCTTTTTTTTGTAAAAAAGGAAATGAGGTGTAGTGATGGGAAGTAATAAGCATGTTGCTATTGGAAGTAGAGGGATTGTGAAGAATAATTTAAATGTTTATATAGGGGTAATTGCACATCGTTATCCAGCTAATAAAAATGGGTTACCCAAAAACGATAAAAATGATTAGAGACCCTGATTTTTATACAGTCAAAAAAATCAGGGCTATTTTTAAAGGATTAAGGATTATTGAGTAAGTAATAGTTAATTGATTGTGCCAGTATTTTTATTCTTCACTAATAAAAGGAGCAATTATTTTTTTTTCATAAGAAGATAACACGATATTCGTTGATGGTGTACCATATTGCATTGTATCATCAATAAATTGTTCTAAACTTTCTACAGAATACGTTGCTAATTTGACAATATAGCTAATTTCCCCTGCTACTCTGTAACACTCAAGTACATCTGGATGATTATAGCAAAAGTTAGCTAATGATTTACAATCCTTTGATTTAAACAATATAAGTGCAGAAATTGGACGGTTTATTTTTTTTAGAGAAACATGTGCATGGTAACCTTCAATAATTTTTTGCTCCTCTAACTTCCGTACTCGCTCAGTTACTGACGGAGCAGATAAGTGAACGGCTTCTGCTAGATCCTTCATTGAAATTTTTGCATTTGACTGTAATAATCCCACGATTTTTTTATCAATTTGATCCATAAATTATCCAACCTTTTTTTATAAAATAGAATAACCTAAATTCCTTATATAATAAAGCCAAACAATGAAATATCCTTATCAAACTTATTTATCAGCCTTATATATTTGTATAAAATAAGGATAACAGGAGGCGATTTACGATATGAAAAAGGTTTTATTATTATTAGCTGATGGATTTGAAGCAGTAGAAGCTAGTGTATTTACGGATGTACTAGGTTGGAATAAATGGGAGGGAGATGGATCAACTGAGGTCGTAACAGTTGGCCTTCGGAATAAATTAACCTGTACTTGGAATTTTACTGTCATACCCGAAAAAACGGTTGATGATATTCAATTAGATGAGTTTGATGCATTAGCTATTCCAGGAGGTTTTGAAGGAGCTGGCTTTTATCGGGATGCATATAGTAGAGAATTCTTACATGTTATTCAACATTTTTATGCCCAGCAGAAGCCTATTGCCAGTATATGTGTCGCATCATTAGCGCTTGGAAAAAGCGGAATTCTTACAGATAAAAAAGCCACCACATACAGTCATCCGACGAGTAAACGAAAAGAGCAGTTAAAGAATTTCGGTGCAATAGTACAAAATGATTTAATCGTTCAAGATGGAAACATTATTACATCTTCAAATCCAGGTACAGCTTTTGATGTTGCATTTTTATTACTTGAAAAACTAACATCTAAAAAGAACGCTAAACATGTAAAGGATCTTATGGGGTTTTAGGCATTGCTCTTCAACAAAGGGGTACTTGGAGTATTTTAAAATATCTTAACGAACATGGTCCAAAAGAGTGGTCATCTAATTGGGTGACTGCTCCAGATAAAAGAGAATGGAAATAATCTGTAATAACAGATGGTAATGAATCGATCAAAGGTAAGTGCCCTTTTCATGCATAATTTAATAAAAAGAATAATAATTGATTAAAATAGGAGAATTTTTATGATTGTAACACTCTTTACATATATATTGTTAGGCTTATCTTTATCAATACCTGCAGGTGCTATGACTGTCCAAATGACTAAACAAGGAATGAGAAATGGTTTCGTACATGGTTGGTTTGTAGGTATAGGAGGAATGACTGTAGATTTATCTTTAATAGTTCTGATTTATCTAGGGTTCTCTAGTGTATTAACCAATCCGTGGGTAGAAGCAGTTATGTGGTTACTAGGTTTTGGGTTTTTAATGTTTATTGGAATAGAAAGTATTAAAGAAGCAAAGTCAGAAGTTAACATAGAGGGAGAAGATCCTAATAAATCTTTATTAACAGCTTATTTATCTGGTTTTATGATTGCTATATCACCGGCTAATATTGTCTTTTGGATAGGGGTCTTTGGGCCGGTTCTAGTTTCTTCATTAGGTAGTGCAAGTACATCAACATTTATATTAATAGCTGTAGGTATTTTATTAGGTATCTTTATGCATGATATGGTCTTATTAAGCTTTGTTCATTTTACTAGACGGTTTCTAAATCCAACCTTTATTAAATGGGTATCTATATTTGCCGCAATAGTACTATTCGGATTTAGTGGTTATTTTGGTTACGAGTTTATAAAACAAGTAATTACTTTTATTTAAAAAGCATAACTCTTATAAACTTAAATATGGTAGTTGAAATATAGATGAAAAAGATACGCATTTTAAACCTAAACGCAACGTAATTGTAAATATGTTATATTACGTAGGCATCCCCTCAAAAATTTTTTGATTCCTGGGGGAGGGTTAAATTCCTTACACATAGCCTTTAAAAAAGAAACAACCTTTACTATAATTGACGGTGTATGAACTTAGCTTGATAGTGATGGGGTAATTGCACATACCTATTTACTGAAAAATATTAACTAACTCCAAGAGTCAAAAGCGCTATTCTTACTAAAAGAATAGCGCTTTTTTATTATTTTAGTATGATTTCATCTGAATGTATTGGAGATTTCTCCTGCAAAAGTAGTAGAATTTTTATTTGAATTTACTACCTCAGTTGGATTTATCATATTTCAATTTCGATAGAATAGTAAATAGGTATATTGGATATGGAGATAAATTACAATGATTATACATACTTCAGATTTAGAATTACAGTAACTACTTAACTAATAAAGAAAGGAATAAGCAGAATGATACAGAACATATATGAAACACATTTACATGTAAGAGATTTAGAAAAGGCGATAGATTTCTATCAAAATAAGTTGGGGTTAGCATTAGCAAGAAAACTATCCAAAAGAAAGGTGGCCTTCTTTTGGGTAGGAGAAAGTAAAAAGCAAATGCTTGGAGTATGGGAAGTACATAATATTGAAGATTTTGAGATAAAACACTTTGCTTTTGGTGTAGATTTAGAATTTCTAAAGTCTTCTAAATTGTGGTTAGAGAATCGTGGAATAGAAGTGGTGGGAAGCCAAGGGAAAGGAAATCAAGAGCCAATTGTCCAAAGGTGGATGCCAGCTGCAAGTGTATACTTTCTGGATTGTGATGGGAATAAATTAGAGTTTATTTCTATGTTACATGATAATCCAGATGAATTAGAATATGCATCTTATTTAAGTGAGTGGGAAGCGGAGCACCAAGAAAAATAAATGAGATTGTATCTATAAAAGGTGAAAAACGTTGTTTTTTTGTGAAAAATATACAGAAAAGATGGACGTTTTACTTTACCAGAGTTGTTCGGATTAAATGAAGAGAACTTAAAAAGGTAGAGTATTTTGTTGTAGTAATGTAACTGAGATTAAAAGACAACGTATTAAACTAAAAGATGTATTATATAAATTTACATTTATTTAATGTTAAAAGCTAGAAAGTTAGATTGGCGCGAATCGGTAATTGTGGAATGCGAAAAAAAGACAAAATCTCTTAAAAAATACTTAAATTTTTACTCCATTAATCTTTACAATCCCTCTTTATAATATGAATTGGACAAGCAACTAAGAGAACGCAAAACATGTCAGTTTATACATTCTATTATTAGGGGGAGAAATTGTATGAAAAAGGCAGTTGCTTCGTTAGCCGTTATGGCAGTGTTATTACCAACGTTTTCGATGAATGCTGAGGGAAAAGAACAAGCACAAGCACGAAAAACAGCGACGATGTTTAATGTTATTAGTGATATTCAAGGGGATTTAGGGGATTTTGATCACGTATTAAAAGATATGAACAAAGTGACACCACTTTCTAGAGCGCTTATTATGAATGGGGATATAACGCCAACTGGACAGCAGTCACAATATGATGATGTGAAGCGTGTGTTAAACAAGAATAAGCATCCGGAAAATGTATGGTCAACTGTTGGGAATCATGAATTTTACGCTGGTAAATGGACAGCTGATGGGAAACTCTCTCAAAATACATGGCCAAATGGTGTAACGGAAGAGACATTGTTTAATCGATATTTAAAATTTAGCGGACAAGATAAGGTATATCATAAAAAAGAATTAGATGGTTATCCGCTTTTATTTTTAGGAACTGAAAAATATATGAAATACCACGATTCAAAAATGTGGGATGAAGTATATATGAGTGATGAGCAATTAGGATGGTTAAAACAAAATTTAGAAGAGTATAGTCAAAAAGATAAAAATAAGCCAATTTTCATTTTCTCTCATCACGTTTTACCTGATACAGTATCTGGATCAAGACAAAATCCATATTTACAAGATTATTTAAACGTTGATAAATTGTACGATATATTAAAAGACTATCCGCAAGTAGTTTTCTTTACGAGTCATACACATTGGGATTTAAACTTACCAGATTGGGCTGGTAAAAAGAAAATTACAGGCGGAGATGAAAAAGGATTTACGGTTGTAAATACGGGCGGAATTGAAACTGGTTGGATGTCGGATGGACCAAATGGTGGCGAGAAGACTGCGCCGGATGGATATTCTTTCAAACAAGGATTACAAATAAAAGCATATGGTAACGATGTAGTCGTAACGGCTTACGATTATAAACGTGATAAGGATATAAAGAAATTATCAATTAGTGATGCAAAAATCGCACAAATGGCACCAGATGTGACGGCTGATGATAGAAATAATGTAATCGTTGGTGCAACAGAATATATGGAGTACTCTGTAGAAGGAACGAACGAGTGGAATACGTATAATCCAGGAAAACCGCCAAAATTTGATGGCGACAAAATCGTATACGTACGTCACAAAGGAGAAATGAATTTAGAGCCAGGATTAACACAGCTTCTTCGTTTTTCGGCAAATAAGTGATTGGAGAGAGCCCGCATTTAAATGTGTGGGCTCTTTTTTGAGTGATGAGAAATGGATTTTGTAAGCCGTTTTTTGTCGGTAAGTCGATATTCTATGTTGAATCGCCAGTAAAAGTAAAATATCGCCTATATAATTTCATTTACTGAATTTCGATACATTTTTAATCCAGAAAGGTGACTTCATCATTTTTCCATGTAATAATAGTATGGTTACATTTACTGTGAAAGAGTATAAAAGGAGCGTTATTGATGAATTTAGCTAAATTTCCGAGAAAAAAATATACAGAATCATATACACCAATTGAAAAATTAAACAATTTTTCTGAAGCACTTGGTGGGCCAACTATTTATTTTAAACGAGATGATTTACTTGGTTTAACAGCTGGCGGTAATAAGACGAGAAAGTTAGAGTTTCTAGTTGCGGATGCACAGGAAAAGGGTGCAGATACGTTAATTACAGCTGGTGGTATTCAGTCAAACCATTGCCGTCTAACACTTGCAGCTGCGGTAAAAGAAAAAATGAAATGTATTCTTGTGTTAGAAGAAGGGCTTGAGCCAGAAGAAAAGCGAGACTTTAACGGAAACTATTTCTTATATCATTTATTAGGTGCTGAAAACGTAATTGTTGTGCCAAACGGAGCAGATCTTATGGAAGAGATGCATAAAGTAGCGAAAGAAGTTAGTGAAAAAGGTAATACACCATATGTAATACCAGTTGGTGGATCAAATCCTACTGGTGCAATGGGATACATTGCTTGTGCGCAAGAAATTATGGCACAATCATTCGAGCAAGGAATTGATTTCAGTTCAGTTGTTTGCGTAAGTGGTAGCGCTGGTATGCATGCTGGTTTAATTACTGGTTTTTCCGGAACGCAAAGCAAAATTCCTGTAATCGGAATTAACGTAAGTAGAGGAAAAGCGGAGCAAGAAGAGAAAGTAGCAAAACTTGTAGATGAAACGTCAGCTCACGTTGGTATTCCAAACTCTATTTCACGCGAAGCAGTTACATGCTTTGATGAATATGTAGGACCAGGTTACGCGTTACCGACGCCAGAAATGGTAGAAGCAGTTCAATTACTTGCGAAAACAGAAGGTATTTTACTTGATCCAGTTTATACAGGTAAAGCAGTAGCAGGATTAATTGATTTAATTAGAAAAGGAAAATTTAATAAAGAAGACAACATTTTATTCGTACATTCAGGTGGTTCACCAGCTTTATATGCGAATACGTCTCTATTTGCGTAAGTGTAAAAAGCATTGGGTATCCAATGCTTTTTGTTTTGAATTAATGTTGAAATTTGATACAATTTCGTGAATATGCGATGAGTTTTCAACATTCAACGGTAAACAACGATATATAAAGGAGATTGATGTATGACAGAATTTTGGGAAGCAAGTTTTATAGAAAATCAAATGATGTGGGGATTTGAAGCTGCAGATTCCGCAATTTTGACGAAGGATTTTTTCCTTGAAAAGAAAGTGAAGGATATATTGATTCCTGGTATTGGGTACGGTAGAAATGCAAAGCTTTTTATTGATAACGGAATACAAGTAACAGGTATTGAAATTTCAAAAACAGCGATTGAATTGGCGAGGGCAAATGAACTTAATACTGATTTCTTCCATGGTTCAGTTACGGATATGCCTTTTGATAACAAACTGTATGATGGCATATTTTCTTATGCACTTATTCATTTGTTGAATAAGGATGAGAGAGAGAAGTTTATTAAAGATTGTTATAGTCAGTTAAAACCAAACGGATATATGATTTTTACTACTATTTCTAAAGATGCCCCAATGTTTGGGAAGGGGAAACAACTGGGTAAAGACTACTTTGAAATAATGGAAGGGGTAAAAATGTATTTTTATGATGTTGACTCGGTAAAACAAGACTTTGGAAAATATGGACTGATAGAAACTACGGAAATTTTGGAGCCACATAAAAATATGGCAAGTAAACCTCCATTTAAATTTATAATGATCAAATGTCAAAAAATACTATAATTACAATTGTGTAAAAAATAGTGAAAGGTTATTTTAATAAGCTTGATGTGTAAGCTACTCACTAATTATTCTTTAAAGGCGAAGTAAGGCATCCCTTACTTCGCTTAATTTAGTTTAAAACATGTTTTAAACTTCCAATGAATTATTTGTTATATAATGGAATTATTGAAGCGTGAGAGGGGTGATTATATGAGTACAACATTAAGAGGGGTCATATACACAATACTCATTATTTCTATAATATTAATAATTTTTTTAGGTTACGGATTATATTTGTATTTTAAGTGAAATGATATCTGAACCAAAGGAAAGATCAAAGAATCGAAGTGCAAAAACGTGTTGGTGATGATAATTATGAGGATTTGAAAGTAGTTACAGACAATAATCAAGTGTTGCAAGTAAAGAAAATATTAAATGATATTCATTTTGAAAATAAAAAAGTGGAAATGTCTCGTTCAGCTGATTATCACTTTGTTTTTCAATTTAAAAATCCGAAAATAGAGGCGAAAGCTGTGTTGTATCAAATTTGGATAAGTCCTAATAAAGATAAAGTAGAAGTTATGGCGGGGGATAATCGCTATGCTCAATTAGAAGGGAAAAATGCAGCCACTTTGTTTGAGATTGTTACGGGAGAAAAGTTAGTTGAATAAAAGTATATGGCACTTAACTTTTTCAGATTTATTGTAATGATTCACTACTTGTAAGGGATTATTCAGTGTGTCTTTCTATTAAAAAGTCTAAATTTAATCAATTAAATGCGATAAAATCTTTTTAAAAATAATGAAATTTTAGGAAAAATAAGGTACACTAGTCAATGGTTTTAGTTTAAAATCGATTGACGTTAATGTATACGGGGGAAAGATTGATGAACAATAATCCAATAAATGAATCAGTTGAAGAAGTTGAGAGAAAACGAGTAAGATCAAGCAAACGTTTTACAAATTGGAAGCTTATTGCAGCGGGTGTTGGTGTAATTGTACTTCTCATTGGAGGAATGAGTTATTATCAGGCAACTCACTTCAATTCAAATGTTACGATTAATGACACAAAAGTCGGTGGTCTGAACGCTGATCAGGCAATACAGAAATTAAAAACATCTGGACTAGAAAACAAAGTCTATGTTGATCAACAACAAATTTTAGATGAAAAAGATACAAAAACGGAACTTACGGAAAAAGATTTGCCTCAAGTTAAGAAACTATTAAAAAGCCAGTGGACATTTTTCCCTTCCTCAAAGGAAAAAAAATATTCAGTGCTACCGGAAAAGGCGGATCAGTATCGTAGTGAAACGATGAAAAAACTTGTAGAAGAAAAGCTCATCTCGATGAATGAAAAACTACAAGCGCCTCAAGATGCTATGGCGAAGCTGGAACAAGGAAAAGTTGTTATTTCGAAGAGCGTTGATGGAAAACAGTATGACGTTACTAGTCTACTGAAAGATTACGACAAGCAGAAGTATAAAAGTGAAATTCATCTGAAGTCTACATACATACAGCCTATTAAAGAAGACGATCCGATTGTTAAAAAAGAGGAGAAAGCACTACAGAATCTTCTTGGGCAGTCAGTTGAATATAAAGTGCAGAATGAAGTGTATCCTTTAAAAGCGAAAGATTTAATTCAAAATGCCTCTATGTCAAAGGATATGAAAGTTACAATCGATGCGAGCGACATTAAGAATAAGATTGCTGAAATTAATAATGCTAAATCAACATTAAATAAAAATTTCAGCTTTAAAACCCATTCCGGTTCGGTCATATCAGTAAAAGGACAAGGCTACGGCTGGGCACTAGATGTTGAAAAAGAAACAAAACAAGTTCAACAAGCTTTTGAAAAGGGTGAAAAATCGCTATCTGCTTCTAATATCCATGGAAATGGTTGGGAGAAGGAAGGTATCGGTTATGAAACAACATCGAATAATGGCATCGGAGACACGTATGCGGAAGTTTCAATTGCAGATCAACAAATTTGGATTTATAAAGATGGGAAATTAGTCGTCACAACAAATGTAGTAACTGGTAAACATAGCACGAGTGAAGATACATCACCAGGTGTGTGGTACGTTCTATATAAACGAACACCATACACGCTGAAAGGCAGCGCAGTAGGTAAAGCTGATTATGCAGTTAAAGTAGATTACTGGGTTCCATTCACAAATAGTGGCCAAGGATTCCATGATGCAGGCTGGCGAAAAGACTGGGCAAATAATGCTTATTTAACAGGGGGATCAGGCGGGTGTGTAAACCTTCTTCCTAATGTTGCAAAAACTGTATATGATAGTTTGAACACTAATGATCCAGTTATTGTATACTAGAAAATAGCTACGTATCAAGAAATAAATAAAGCAGGAAATCTTATCTGATGGTACATGAAAAAACACCTCTTGAATTCGCATATTTAGTGTGCAAATTCAATGGAGGTGTTTTTGTTTGAAAACAAGAGTTCATTGCCTATAAGAAACGAAGTAGAAAGAGATTGAGATGATAAATAGATATTCAAATAGTCAATAAAATTGACACTGAATATCATTTTCATTTATTATGAAGTCGTCACATGTAATTGGACATGATTTTTGTGAAAAAGTTTACTTTTTTATTAATATAATAGATTTCTATTAAGGTGTCCCATTTAAGAATTAAAACGTAGGAAAGGGTAAAATAAAAATGAACTGGAAAAAAGGCGGATTATGGATTATTATTTTTTTCATTGTAAAAGGTACGATTTCTACACTTTTAATAGTTACAGGTGCTAAATATTTTGATTTATCATTTATGCAACTTTTCATACTAATACTGATCTTATTACTGATTTCTCTCATAAGTCGAAAATTGCTGCATAGACATAAACAAAACAAAAAGCAAAAAGAGCTAAATATATAATGAAGCCCCAGAGACCTTTGGATTTTTGGGGTTTTACTATATATTTAGCCTCTTACTATTTGTGGAAAGTAAAACTCCCAGCTCAAAATTTAGGTGGGTACAGAAGTTTGTTGGGAGCTGATTAAAGTCATGATCTATGTTGATTAAAGGAAGTCACTGAATTTGTTGCTACAATTATTAAACAAGGAATAATTGTTTCGTCTATACACAATGAGTGGTTATGTGATGATCCAAATTTAATTTACGTTAATATCGAAGACGTTGATGATCCACTAATTTTCGCAAGGAAAGTCAGAAGAGTATTATGCAATTAACCAATTTTTTTAGTTAAATGAGTGATTGTGTTGATTAGAATATTTCAGATTGTTGAATGGTATACTTGGAAAATAGATTTAAGTAGATGGTTTTATAAAATCTCATATATAGCTAAAAAGAGTAACTCCATTTTGATCGCTTTTTTTCAAAATGGAGTTTTTGTATTTACTTTTAAATAAGGACTGAAGAGAGCTTTTTAATCAATCTGTATTCTAAAGCTAAAACCGAGCATACATTATGCTCGGTTTTCAATTGGTAGTTTAAATGTAAAAGTACTGCCTTCTCCTAATTCACTTTCAACGGTAATTTCTCCTCCGTGTAGTTCTATAATCCATTTTACCATCGACAATCCTAAACCTGTGTTTCCATTGTTTGAAGATGTTCGTGCTGCGTCAACTCGATAGAAGCGGTCCCATATTTTCACAATATGCTGCTCGCTGATGCCTATGCCATTATCGGAGACTTTACCTATTATGTTGGTTTCATCCCGGAACAGTTGCATATTCACAGTGCCGTTCGCTTTGCTATAAGCAATCGCATTCGTTAGTAAATTCATTAATAAACGCATCATCAATGTTTGATCTGCTTTAATAAACAGGTCTTCCTCTATATGTGTTGTTATATTAATCGAAGCTTCTTGAACCATTAATGAAAGCTCTTTTACAACGATTTCCGTTAATTCACTCATATTGATACATTCAAATTGAAAAGTATTATGCTTTTCTTGGTCAACTCGTGCTAATAATAAGAGTTGCGAGATTAACGCGGACATTTTACGCGATTGCCTTAAAATTACTTCTAACGATTCTTCCATTTCTTTCGAATTATTCCTCTGCGATAAAGCGTATTCGCATTGCGAAATAATAACAGATGTTGGTGTTCTTAATTCATGAGATGCGTCAGATGTAAATTGTTTTTCACTTTCGAATGATGTCTCCAATCGCTCAAACATTTTGTCAAAGGTTTGTGCTAAATGATACATTTCGTCTTTCGATGAACCTTGTAAATTAATTCTCTTCGAAAGGTCTTTACCATCACCAATTTCACTGGCTGAATCACTCATTTGTTGCACAGGTCGAAACGCTCTTTGCGTAATAAAATATCCTCCCACTGCCGCAATGAGAATAAGTAATGGAAATGAGATGAGTGTTACCACAATAAGCGTATTCATGGTCGATGATAATTGATTCATGGTCATTATGCCACGAACCCAGACTTGCTCATCGCCGCCTACATTATGGAGAAAATCATATACTATCCATTCCTTATTACCGTCTTTAATGGTTTGTATTTCATCGGATTTAAGCGATACCTTTTTATTAAAGGTTGTTGGATTATGTCCTGCCATCAGCTCACCTTGTTTACTATAAATGATGATATTTACTCCATCTTCTAAGGCCTCAAATTCATCGTCAATCTTTAACTGTCCATGCTTATATTCGATATCTTCAATGCTTTCTTTTACTGTGCTCTTCAATTGATTTTTCATATTAAAAAGCAAAACTTTATCTGAAGAAGTTAAAATAAAAGCTAACACGAGTACCATAATAATTACAACTAGCCCCGTATACCATAGGGTCACTCTCATTTTTATTGATAGTCTTTTCATGATTCTACTCGCAATACGTAACCAGTTCCTCGTACTGTATGAATTAACTTCGTTTCAAACTGGCTATCAATTTTTTTGCGAAGATAGCGGACGTAAACATCAATAATATTCGAGCCACCTTCATAGTCGTAATTCCACACATGTTGCTCAATTTTATCTCGTGTCAACACAACGTCTTTATTACGAATCATATATTCTAAAATAGCAAATTCTTTACTGGAAAGATTGATAACTTGATCTCCTCTTGTTACTTTATGCATATTGCAATCCACCACTAGGTCAGCGATTTCAAACACATTAGATGTATTTCCTGTTTTTCTTCGCATCAACACTCGAGTTCTTGCTAACAGCTCATCAAAAGCAAAGGGCTTTACTAAATAATCGTCCGCACCTAAGTCGAGTCCTGTTACGCGATCATCAATTGTATCTTTAGCTGTAAGAAGCAAGACAGGAGTTGTATTATTGTCCGCACGTAATCTTTGTAATACTTGTAAACCATCTATTCCGGGAATCATAATGTCAAGCACAATCAAATCGTAGGTAGCCATGCTTATATAATCTAATGCATCTTCTCCATTCCCACATCCATCGACACTATAATATTCTGCATTTAATCGTTTTACTAATATATTTTGTAAGTCTTGTTCATCTTCGACAATAAGAACTCGCATTAACATTCTCCTTTTCTTCTTATTTATATGTATCACTATAATTTCAAAACATTAAAGAAAGATTAGAAACTATTTAATTATATCATTTTATTTTTTTGAGCATTAATCTTCCTTTAATGTTTGTTCAGTAATATAAAGACATGGATCAGGTGCACATGTAAAGGGAGGAGAACATAATGGGAAAATGGATGATGATTGGAGCAATGTCTTGTTTATTCTTAACAGCTTGTTCTACTCAAGCTGATAACGATACAGAAATACAACAACTGAAAGTAGAAAACGATACATCACAAAAAGAAGGTACGCAACTACAACAAGAACCACACAAAACAGGGCCTGCTATGAATGATACTAAGCAAACACAAGATTTCAAAAACGAAGTCACATCTATTGTAGAAAAGGCAAATAATAAGAAACCAGTTGGAGCAAAAGAAGATAACTTAAATACGTACTTAGCAGCAAAAAAAGAAATTGACCAATTAGATGACAAGATAGATCTATCTGATGATCAGCTAGAAGCAGATTTTCACGCTGGAACGATAACTGTTGAACAATATCAAATACAAGAAAGAGAACAAGATATACTTGAAGATCAATTAGAGCAAGCAGAAAATGTACTTGAAGCAAGATTTGGAATAAATGATTAATTATTAAGGAGTGGATGGAAATGTTAAAACATAAAAAGAAAATAATTATAAGTGTAATTGCTATTTTAGTAAGTGGTATTGCTATTGTTGGTGGATATTATGGTATGGGCTACAATTATGCGAAAAAGAATGAAAACTATACAGAGAAACAAGTTCGTGAAATTTCTTTAGCTCATACAAATGGAGAAATTATTAATGCGAAAAAAGAATTCGAATTAGAAGATGACAACTTAGCTCAATCTAAATTTGAATATGAAGTGGAAATCAAGACACCTGAGAATCTATTAAATATTTTAAAGGTTAGTACTAGAACAGGTACAATAGAAATCAATAATGAAGATTAAAAAATTATCGACAAATAAAATATCGCGTATTTGAAAAAATCCAATAAGCTGCCCATATGGACAGCTTATTTACATAATTCTCGTTAACAGTAGTCAATGATGCATATAATTTTCGTTTTGGGGGTATTTGCTTTTCTTAGCTTGATAGTGATGGGATGAGCTTCCGATTGTGGAAAATCTCCAGGCTTCTATTAGTTGGTTAGTGGAAGAAAAATTTGTTCCACAGCCCGTAAGTTATTATAATACATAAAAATTAAATTCTTCTTCTGCAATTCATTCAAATCGGCCAATCTCCGCATCTTTTGAATTCCCTGAAGTACTTAAACCTAAGCAAAATAATTAACTATCCTATGCAAGAAAGTTAGGCTAGTTAATCGCATATGTTTTATTGAAGGGATGTGATTGAATTATGGAACGGCCGAATTGGGGAATTGGAGGATTAGTATTCGTTGGCTGCATGTTTCTTGGCGGAGGAGTGGGATCTATATTAGGTGATACTCATGCTGGATGGCTAATAGGGATGGGTGCTGGATTTATTGGGATGGCTTTAACGAGACTGATCAGAAAGTAATATAACGGGATTCTTCTTCGGGTAAATAAGGAAATATGTATGTAAGTAATTCATGGTATAAGAGCTCTATAAATTATAGTTAGAAGTTTCTCTTTTCTAAATTTCTCCATACATAGATATGATTCTCGGGTCGGAGGATGGCACCTTAGGGTGTCTTTTTTATGCTCTCTAAAAATGTCTTAACATATAATAGCCGAGTCAATTCACATAATCAAGCTAAAAGATTTTGGCAGATTGCCATCATCTTTTTTGTAATAGAATAGATTCATTACCGTTTCAGACCTATGTATTCATTCATAACCTAACAGTAAAAGGGGGGATGATTAAAGATATGGCGTTTAATGATGAATTAATTTGTCAACAGTTTGCAAGAATTATCGGTGGTCAAGAAGGGTTCGCCGGTGGGAAATGTGTGGCAACAATAAATCGAGATGAAATACAAGCGACAATCTTAGGAAAACGTTTTAGAGTAACAACTTCCTTCTCATTCGAATCAAGAGATAATAAAACTGGACGGGCATTATGTCTAGGCCGGATAGCGCTATTGCAAAAAGAAGTCAATGCATTTGTTGCTACAATTATTAAACAAGGAATAATCGTTTCGTCTATACACAATGAGTGGTTATGTGATGATCCAAATTTGATTTACGTTAATATTGAAGACGTTGAGGATCCACTAAATTTCGCAAGAAAAGTTAGAAGAGCGTTATGCAATTAACTAATTTCTTTCGTTAAATGTGTGATTTTGTTAATTAGAATATTTCGGATTGTTGAATGGTTTTATAAAGTGAAAGAAGACGTTCCATATTTGGAATGTCTTTTCTTGTTGTTTTTTCTAATGTGGGTTGTTACATTATTTTAATTGATTATATGCTACTTATTTTACAACAAAAAGAACTGGGTGAGGTATTCTTAGAGGTGTGTCCTTCGTCATTTATTTTAGCTGGTATTGTACTTTTTATTATGTTTTGCCCAGATTCATTAGATATTTCAAAAAAGATTTGACTACTTTTCAAATAAATAAAAGTTAAAAAACCGGTTCTTTCGTAAAGGAACCGGTTTTTTGTAGCGTTTTGCTTAGCGTACGAAATTTGCGTTTTGTTGATGTCACCACACCTCTATCAAGTTATCACATACAAGGTAATAGATGTTTTTTATAATTTGAAAGGAGAGGAAACGAACTTGGAGGGAGTACTGGAACCATACAATAAATACATTGAGGGGCATCTTTGAGCTATGGATTTATCCTCCGGTTCTAATTAACTAAAAGAAGAACTTCCCCATACCGATTAAACTACTAAGCATTCCGATTCCATTCATGGTGCCTTTTCCTACTGTCAGTAAGTTTCCAAGCATTCCTGGCTGACCGTTACCTCCGTTATTCCCCCATCCCATGGGACTTACCTGTCCTCCCCATCCTGGAGGGTTTCCTAAAATACCCCAGTTATTATTGGTATTAAAATTAAAAGCTTTGGCTGGCGGCGATAGTAAAGCGGCAAGATGACCTTGTGCGAACATCCCTGTATGATTGAATGGTTGTGCCCAAGGGAAGGGAGGTTTTTGAAAATTAAAACCTGCATGGCCTGGTAATGGAGTCCAATTAGCAGGATGTCCTTGGGGCATCATCCCTGCATAATGGATTGGCTGACCCCAAGAGAAGGGAGGGGGTTGGGGATTGAAACCCGTATAATTGGCTGGTGAATCCCAACCAAATGGATAGACTCGACAACTCCAATTCTCAGGAATATTCAGACCATTCATTTTCTCAGCTTTAGTTATTTGGGGCTGTGAATATAATGATGACATTGAAATTTGGTTATTATATTGCTCACCGTTTCCCTCTGCATTCAAATACCAATATTGGTGCATAAGCTTATTCCCCTCACTTTAAAAATGTAATGTTAGACTTAGCCTATGTAATATTCCTTTTTATGGATGGTTACATAACTAGATTTACAAGCCCGTATTTAAAAGAATGGGTGTGTGGTCTTGTTGAGTTATCCCGCTATTTGTGGACAGTAAGACGCTGCCACCTCAAAATTCAGCGAAAGCAAAGAAGTTTGATGGGGGGGCTGCCTGTAATAGTCCCACTGATTAAAGTTTCACTTTATTTTAGAAGGGTATTTTCAGTTGCTCCTTTTGTTTATTTCAGCCTAATTTAATTTCGGTTAACAAACGTGTTTAAATATTCATTCAAAATCTTATTTAAATGTTTATAAAGGTTTAATCAATAAAAAAGACTTTAAAATGTTATGTTGAGTAATTAGAATTGCTAAAAAGAGAATATCCCTTCGAAGAGTTTGGCAAAATACTGCAAGGATAATGTATTCTTGTGCAGATATGCAAACGACTTAAACGAATCAATGGAATTTATAATGAAGGGGCAAATAAATATATGAGTGAAACATTACATAAAAGAAAACCACCATATTTAATGCTTGTAATCCTTTTTATTGGGGCATTTGTTTCATTTCTAAACAACTCGCTTTTAAATGTAGCCTTGCCATCAATAATGAAGGATTTAGACATTAAAGATTATTCAACGATCCAGTGGCTTTCTACAGGGTATATGCTTGTAAGTGGTATATTAATTCCGGCATCAGCATTTTTAATAACCCGCTTCTCCAATAGGAGCTTATTTATTACATCTATGGTGATTTTTATTCTTGGTACGGCCTTAGCGGCTTTAGCACCGAACTTTAGTTTATTACTTACTGGCCGGATGGTTCAAGCAGCAGGTTCTTCAGTCATGGGGCCTTTGTTAATGAATATTATGCTAGTAAGCTTTCCAAGAGAAAAAAGGGGAACAGCAATGGGTATTTTTGGATTAGTTATGATTACAGCTCCAGCAATTGGACCGACACTATCAGGTTATATTGTAGAGTATTATGACTGGCGTTTGCTTTTTGAAATGATTTTACCGTTAGCAATCATTAGCTTATTGTTAGGGATTTGGAAATCGGAGAATATCATGAGACAAAACAAAAATGCAAAACTTGATTATCTCTCATTATTATTATCTTCTGTCGGCTTTGGCGGTTTGTTATATGGATTCAGTTCCGCAAGCTCCGAAGGTTGGACGAATAAAGTTGTTTTAACAACCTTAATCATAGGTGCTATTGCCCTAATTACTTTCATTATCCGTCAATTAAAAATGAATGAACCGTTATTGGATTTACGTGTTTACAAGTATCCAATGTTTGCACTTGCGTCTGTAATTGCAATTGTCAACGCAGTGGCCATGTTTTCGGGTATGATTTTAACACCAGCTTATGTACAAAACGTCCGCGGTATTTCGCCACTGAGCTCTGGGCTGATGATGCTTCCAGGTGCGGTAATAATGGGGGTTATGTCACCAATTACAGGTAAACTATTTGATAAATATGGCCCTCGGATTCTTGGTATAGTAGGACTTTCCATTACAGCTGTTTCAACTTATATGCTGGCAAACCTGCAAATCGACTCTAGTCACACACATATTATTCTTATTTACACACTGCGGATGTTTGGGATGGCGATGGTGATGATGCCGCTTATGACAAACGGCCTTAATCAATTGCCAACTCGCTTAAATCCGCACGGTACAGCTGTTAATAATACAGCCCAACAAGTGTCCGGTTCGATTGGTACCGCTATTCTTGTTACGATTATGAATTCTGTAACAAAAACAAAAGCTGAGAGCCTAATGGTGGATGTAGATCCAACAACCTTCACAGAAGCTACGAAGGCAATGCTAACTCAGAAGGCTTTATTATCTGGAATTCAATATTCATTCTATGTAGCGCTTGGCATGAATGTTGTTGCACTACTATTAGTTTTTTTCGTTAAACGTGTAGATACAAGCGCGGAAGCTGTCGAGAGGTTAAATCGGTAGAGCAAAATAAAACTCTAGATAATGATTCCTACAAGTTTTTTTGCTGTTTAGTTAGACTATGAAGAAATGCAAATTTCTGCTGCTAAGGCGCGGTATTTAAATTTGGAAAAGAACCAGTGAAATAATTATATATAGTAAAAAGGATCTGATATTCATATCAGATCCTTTTTCATTAGTAACACAACAGTATACTTGCTTATCGTATTTGTTTGAATTGACATTAGAAACTACTGATTTTCCCAATACTACAATCTTTAGCTCTCAATTTCTGATAAACATTATAATAATACGCTTCATTTTAATTTAGTATTTTCTCTGCAAGTTATAAATCTAATATCAACAAACAACTTAGATTACCAACCTTATAAGCAATATCATAATCGTGAATAGTTAGGGAAAAGATAAAATAAGGTAATCAATTACATATCTTTATCCCAGGCGATTCATTGCTATCTTCTTTTTATTGAATGGGATATTTTATTTCATGCTTTTTTGAAAGGGTGTTTTTAATGGATAAAAAAGTATCTGCCATTCCTCAACCGAAAACATATGGATTGCTGGGGAATCTCCCATTAATCGATAAAGATAAACCGACCCTATCCTTTATCAAGATAGCGGAAGAGTATGGTCCCATTTTTCGAATTCAAACTTTAAGTGATACCATTATTGTCGTTTCTGGACATGAACTGGTAGCAGAAGTCTGTGACGAAACACGGTTCGATAAAAGTATAGAGGGTGCTTTAGCAAAGGTTCGTGCCTTTGCTGGAGACGGATTATTTACAAGCGAGACTCACGAGCCAAACTGGAAAAAAGCTCATAATATTTTGATGCCTACATTCAGCCAACGGGCAATGAAAGATTATCATGCTATGATGGTCGATATTGCCGTACAACTCGTTCAAAAATGGGCACGGCTTAATCCGAATGAAAACGTAGATGTTCCGGAGGATATGACTCGCCTTACATTGGATACAATTGGTCTATGTGGTTTTAATTATCGATTTAATAGCTTTTATCGTGAGACCTCTCATCCTTTTATTACTAGCATGAGCCGTGCTCTAGATGAGGCGATGCACCAATTACAGCGGCTGGATATAGAAGATAAACTCATGTGGAGAACGAAACGTCAATTTCAGCATGATATTCAATCTATGTTTTCTTTAGTAGATAATATTATTGCTGAACGTAAAAGTAGTGGAAATCAGGAAGAAAATGATTTACTTTCCCGTATGTTAAATGTGCAGGAACCGGAAACTGGTGAAAAATTAGATGATGAAAATATTCGTTTCCAAATTATCACTTTTTTAATAGCTGGGCATGAAACAACAAGTGGATTATTATCTTTTGCAATCTATTTTTTATTAAAGAATCCAGATAAATTGAAAAAAGCCTATGTAGAAGTAGATCGGGTTTTAACAGATCCCACTCCAACATACCAACAAGTTATGAAACTAAAGTATATCCGGATGATTTTAAATGAATCGCTACGTCTATGGCCTACTGCTCCAGCATTCAGTCTCTATGCAAAAGAAGATACAGTGATTGGTGGGAAATATCCAATTAAGAAAGGAGAAGATCGTATTTCTGTTCTTATTCCACAGCTACATAGGGATAAGGACGCGTGGGGAGAGAATGTGGAAGAATTCCAACCTGAACGATTTGAAGAGCTGGATAAGATTCCTCATCATGCTTATAAGCCATTTGGAAATGGTCAACGAGCATGTATCGGTATGCAGTTTGCACTTCATGAAGCCACACTCGTAATGGGAATGCTTCTTCAACATTTTGAATTAATTGATTATCAAGACTATCAGCTGGACGTAAAACAAACATTAACGCTAAAGCCTGGTGATTTTAAAATTAGGATTTTACCCCGAAATCAAACTATTAGCCATACTACTGTTCTTGCGCCTATAGAGGAGAAACTGAAAAACCATGAAATCGAACAGCAAGTTCAGAAGACTCCTTCTATTATTGGAGCCGATAATCTTTCGCTTCTTGTTCTGTATGGATCGGATACAGGGGTAGCAGAAGGTATTGCAAGAGAACTAGCAGATACAGCTAGTTTAGAAGGTGTTCAAACGGAAGTGGTAGCTCTTAACGATCGAATTGGAAGTCTGCCAAAAGAAGAGGCGGTTCTTATTGTAACTTCTTCTTATAATGGAAAACCACCAAGTAATGCAGGGCAGTTTGTGCAGTGGTTGGAGGAATTAAAATCGGATGAGCTAAAAGGTGTTCAATACGCAGTTTTTGGTTGTGGAGATCATAATTGGGCTAGTACTTATCAGCGAATTCCAAGATACATTGATGAGCAAATGGCTCAAAAAGGAGCAACAAGATTTTCTACACGTGGAGAAGCGGATGCAAGTGGTGATTTCGAGGAACAGCTCGAGCAATGGAAACAAAGTATGTGGTCTGATGCGATGAAGGCATTTGGATTGGAACTTAACAAAAACATTGAGAAAGAACGCAGTACATTAAGTTTACAATTTGTTAGTCGTCTTGGAGGATCTCCTCTTGCGCGAACATATGAAGCAGTTTATGCATCTATATTGGAAAATCGTGAACTTCAATCATCTAGCAGTGAAAGAAGCACGCGACATATTGAGATATCCTTGCCAGAAGGCGCTACGTATCAAGAAGGTGACCACCTTGGGGTGCTGCCAATTAATAGTGAGAAAAATGTCAACCGAATTTTAAAACGCTTTGGATTAAATGGGAAGGATCAAGTCATACTGAGTGCAAGTGGACGAAGTGTAAATCACATACCTTTAGACAGTCCTGTTAGTTTATTTGACCTTCTTAGTTATAGTGTAGAAGTTCAAGAAGCAGTCACTCGAGCACAAATACGAGAAATGGTGACATTTACAGCATGCCCTCCTCATAAAAAGGAATTGGAATCATTATTGGAAGAGGGAGTTTATCATGAACAAATATTAAAGAAACGTATGTCAATGTTGGATCTTCTTGAAAAGTATGAGGCTTGTGAAATCCGATTTGAACGCTTTTTAGAACTTCTTCCTGCGCTCAAACCGCGTTACTATTCTATTTCAAGCTCTCCACTCGTTGCACAGGATCGTCTGAGCATTACGGTTGGTGTTGTTAATGCACCTGCATGGAGTGGGGGAGGCACATATGAAGGAGTCGCTTCTAATTATTTAGCTCAGCGTCATAATAAAGATGAGATTATCTGTTTCATTCGAACGCCACAATCAAACTTTCAATTACCTGAAAATCCAGAAACACCAATTATCATGGTTGGACCAGGTACTGGAGTTGCACCATTCCGTGGATTCTTACAAGCGCGTCGTGTTCAAAAGCAAAAAGGTATTAACTTAGGACAAGCACATTTATATTTTGGTTGTCGTCATCCTGAAAAGGATTATCTCTATCGTACAGAACTAGAAAGTGATGAAAGAGATGGATTAATCTCTTTACACACAGCTTTTTCTCGCCTAGAAGGATATCCTAAAACATATGTACAGCATTTAATAAAACAAGATAGAATCAATTTAATTTCGTTATTAGATAATGGGGCTCATCTTTATATATGTGGTGATGGAAGTAAAATGGCTCCGGATGTAGAAGATACCCTTTGTCAAGCATATCAAGAAATTCATGAAGTCAGTGAACAAGAAGCAAGGAATTGGCTGGATCGTGTGCAAGAAGAAGGGCGATATGGAAAAGATGTTTGGGCTGGTATATGAATTTTTCTTAATTAGATAAGTAATATGTAACTAATGAACTTCTTTCGAATCAGTGTTAATTTAAAAAATAAACTTATTTATAAAAATCCCGTATTACTATTGAATACGGGATTTTCTTATTTTTAATAAGCTAGACTGATACTGTAGAAAAAGAAAAAATCTCATATGAAATCAAAGCTATATAATCTTAGCTTAATGGGCAAGGTGTTAACCAATTTCTTGACGCGATTTGAAATTTAAAATAAACCTTTGCGCACTGGCTGAACAGTTTTTAGGACAGTGTCAAATCGCTGGGGGAATTTATCAAATTAAGTATACCTTCTATAACGTATGGGATGAACTCAGAGTCAGATTTGAATCACGGTGGACGTTACTAAATCACTCGCGTACCTTAACGTGTATTTTGAGTGTGTCGGCACTATTAGTAGTATTAATGTATGAAACAGGATCTGATATTCATATATCAAGTCCTGTTTCATTATATGTTTTGATTCTACTGCCTCTTTTAGTGTATAGGGGTATCGCCACATCGCTATCAAGTTAAGAAATACACTCATCTAAAAAACAAAAATATAGATTGTATTCATCATTTTCTACTCCTCACAAAATGATTGTTTCTTAATCTGGGTAAATTTTTAGGTTGAAGGTTACGGTTCTTCAAACCGTTGCTGCACTTGCGAAAAAAGGGCCAAAATTCCGGCTCCTTTTTTTGCTATTTGACCTCAAAATTCAGCTGGAACAAAGACGTTAGGTGAGAGCCCTGCTGCCCGTAAAAGCCCGATTGGGAAGGCTAATAATCAGTTGGGATGAACAAAACCCCCTACTGATTAAAGTTTCACTTTATGAAGACCTAGTTAGTTTGGAAGTTTGAAAATGATGAGGTGATACAAGTGCAAACAGGAGTTATTTGTAAACAATGTAATAATGAATACAAACATCTAAAGCAATATGATAAAAGGTTGGTGGTCTCCATGCCCATCAACCTTTTATCATGAAGTAACACCTAAACGTATTATATTATTGTTTTTTATTAAAAAACATAAAAATAATTTATTTCTATTGATAATCACCAAACGCAATTGTAAAATGTTTGTATATATATAAACCGAATAGATTTTCGTTTGAATTTATAGAGGGGGGATAGTAAGTGTTAATAATAATAAAATAATGGTTATATCACCTACAAAGAGCCGTAAAAAGAATGGAACCAGTACGGAAAAGATACTTTTGTGAAAAATTCAAAAAATAATAATTATTTACTCTTGAAGAAAATTTACAACCATATGGAGAATAAGGTTATACAAAAAAGTCTTAAAAGGGGGACGAAATTATGGAACAAAGAAAGTTTTCAGTAACACCTCAAGATCGAATGAATTATGTATTAGGTCTTTATTCTGCAGATCAACAAATTAATGCAGTTCTTTATTTTCCTGTAGGTATATCAAAGGAAATACTTGAACAATCAGTAAGGATAACGTTACAATTGCAGCCGGTTTTGAACAGCCGGTTTGTAGAAAATGATATCCCTTACTGGGAGGAACATTCATCTGCCACTAACTCACCTATTTGCCTTTTTGCAGAAGGAAATAATCAAGAACTTGAAATAATGGCAATAGATTTTATTAAGGAACCCGGTGATCGTATTCAGGGGCCTATGGTTCAAACAAAATTATTACGAGGTACTACAACAGATATGTTAGTTGTGAAATTATCTCATCTATGTTCAGATGGCGCAGGGGTCAAGGAATATATTAATTTGCTTGGAGCAATTTATACTAAACTTTCCTTGGGACAATCTAAGAATCAAATTATGAAGGAATTTGGTGAGGGAAATGAGAGTTTTCGAGATCAATCACATGTATTCAAATATGCTGGAATATCGGACATAAAAAGCGCGTATCGTCCTAACCAAGAACAACAGGCATCGTTATGGTCTTTTCCATCTCAACCCAACAAAAATAAATCCCCTCAAATGTCCGTACGGCGGTTGAGCCATGAGCAATCTCTACGTCTAACCCAATGGACAAAAGCACAACAGGCTACCTTGAATGATGTAATCATGACTGCATACTTCCGAGCTTTATCACATTTCACTGTGTATGCAGAACCTCGCACCACAGAAAAAATGATCGGTTTAACAATTGATTTACGTCGATATCTGCCTAATTATACAACTGGTGCTATTTGCAACTTATCCGGCATGGAAATGCCAGTGATTAAAATGGAGGATGATGAATCATTTAATCAGACTCTCGTTCGAATTAAACAATCAATGGATAAAATAAAGTCTCAAAATCCAGGTCTTTCTTCAGCAGCAGGAATGGAGCTACTGGCAGGTATGAAGCTATCTGTGGTGAAGGAAATGTATAATCAGCAATACGAGCAGGCTTTACAGATGGGGATGGCGTTGCCGTTACTGACAAATTTCGGGGTGATCGCTGATGAACCTATTCAGTTTGGTGAAGTTCAAGCTGAGGACGGGTTTATGACATCACCCATTATGTATGCGCCATTCTTTTCAATGGGTGCAAGCTCTTATAATGGAAGACTTACATTTACGATTGGTTATCATACACCGGATACATCAAAAGAAAAGGTAGACAAATTTTTAGAAAGTGTTGTTAATCAACTATCATAAATAAAAGAGAATATAGCGCAAAAATTTCTAGCGGAATTGTATTTTAGGGGCTCGTCCCCATGTTCATCAAGCTAATATTTTGAAGTATCCCTAAAACGAAAATCTTATATCACTACAACAGTTATTTATGAGAATTCAGGTCATTTTTTTCGTTTTGGGGTATTCGCTTTTCTTAGCTTGATGGTTATGGGCGGTACCCTAGTAAAGAAAGAAATAGGGAAAACACTCTATTTCTTTTTATTTATATAATAAAATATAATATAATTATTAAGTCGAAAGTAACGATAATAATTAGAAGCAACAAGTGTATAAGTGCATCAGTTTTTCCATTTAATAAAGACTTTATAAAGAAATTCCATTCTGTTTCATAGGGAGGCTCTAGCAAATTTCGTTGCAGTCCTAAAGCCATTCCGTTTATGAAAAAGATAATACTTAATAGGATTCTTCCAACAAATACGGCAGTTACTTTTATCCCGCTATTTGTGGGCAATAAAACTCCCACCTCAAAATTCAGCTGGAGCAAAGAAGTTAGGTGGGAGCCCTGCTGCCCGTAAAAGCCCGATTGGTGTGGGATAAAAAAGGAGGAATGGACACCCACCTGATTAAAGTTTCACTTTATCTTTCCGTCTCAAAAAACTCAATCCATTCCCCATCAGGACCAGCGAAGAATATGTAACGTGTTCCATCTGGTAATGTTTCAATTTCTTCTCCTAGTAAAAAGGTTATTTCGTGTTTCTTGAGTCTTTCGATCTCATCCTCTAATGAATCTACCTTAAAACAAATGTGATGTACTTTTCCTTCTGCCGGAAGGGAAGAGTTGTAACCTTCAATTAGTTCAAGTATCGTTTCTTTCGATTCTTCCACACCTAAAAAAGCGAGTTTTAAGTCTGGATTTGGATGTCCCATACGTTTAATGAGTTGTAAGCCGACTACTTCTTCATAAAATGAGATAGATGTTTCTAAGTTTGTAACCATAAGTCCAACGTGTTCGATTCTTCTAACTGGCATGTAGATTCCTTCCTTCTTTCTGAAAATTATATACAATATATTATTGAAAATTAAGAAAATAAGCAAGATAAAAACCTTACAAATTTTAGCTTGTTATATGGTATAGTGAGAAAGTATGTTTGGGGAGAAGGAAGGAGATTATACGATGAATACACCTACTCAAACTCCTTCATTATCGGCAACGATGAAAGAGTGGCATTATGCATTAGCGTATGAAATTAAACATTGGAAAACGATAGGTGGTAGTAAAATCTCTATCATGAACGGTCGTTTTTTATATACAGATTATGAAAGTACAGTATACGTATTTCAGCTTATTTCGGAAGTGAGTTTACCTGAAGGTTCACCGATTCGAATTGAATTCGATGGTGAGGAAGCGACGGGGGAAGTATTATCTGTACATGGATTAGAAATCGAATTGAAGTTAAATGATTATATACAAGGTGAAATAAGAGAAGCTGTGTTATATAGTGAACCGTGGCAGCTTTTAGAGCAACTACAAGAGCGATTGAAAGAGGCACATAAAGATAAGCTAAAACGTAATCGTATAAAGCGTCTTGTTGATGGGACGAGCAGTCCGAAACATATTGAAAAGATGAAAAATACGAAAAATGAATTGGCGTATCGTTCATTTTACAATCCGACAACGTATGTGTGGGGACCGCCTGGAACAGGGAAGTCGTACAATTTATCACGTATTATTTCGGCTCATTATCAAAAAGGAAAATCGGTACTTGTGTTAGCTCATAGTAATGCGGCAGTTGATGTATTAATGAGTGAAGTAACGAAGCAAATTGAGAAGAAGAAGAAATGGACGCCTGGAGAAATTGTTCGTTACGGTTATAGTCAACATGAACATATACGAAATCATGAAACGTTACTTGCGTCGAAGTTAGTTGAAACGACGAATGGATCTTGGGGAGAAGAAAGACTCTATTTAGAAGAAACACGACAAGATCTTCGTGAAAAGATTTTATCATATAAAGCGACTTCTGCTGATAAGAAGCGTATACAAGAGATAGAAAGTGATCTTCGAAAGCAAAAAGCGAAAATTAAAGAAGTAGAAAAAGAATACATTGAAAATGCGAAAGTAATCGGTGCGACTTTATCGAAATGTGCAATTGATTCACTTATTTATGAGCGTACATTTGATTTAGTTGTCGTAGATGAAGTGAGTATGGCTTATGTTCCGCAAATCGCATTAGCTGCTTCACTTGGGAAACGTATTGTCGTTTGTGGTGACTTTTTACAGTTACCTCCGATTGCGATGGCGAACCATGAACTCGTTCGAAAATGGCTCGGTGAAGATATGTTTTATCATGCAGGGATTGTTGATTCTGTAAATAAATCAGAAGCACATCCGAACCTTTTTATGCTGCAGGAGCAAAGACGTATGCATACGGATATATCGAAGTTTACGAATTCATTTATTTATAAAAATAGAGTGTACGATCATCCATCTGTTTCAGAGCGTAAAGAACTTGCGCAGCTACAACCGTTCGCAAATGAGGCGAGTGTTTTATTTGATACGAGCTTAATGGGAGCCTTTTCGTTAAAAGACGCTGCTTCAGGTTCTCGTTTTAATATTATGTCTGGTTTAGTAGCGATGCAAATGATGTTAATTGGATTGTTAGACGGTGTTCAATCTATCGGTGTAGTTACGCCTTACAGGGCACAGTCCCGCTTTTTATCAACGTGCATTAGAGAAATATTGCAGAAAACGAAATATCAAAACATACCAGTTTTAGCGGCGACGGTTCATAAGTTTCAAGGTTCCGAAAGAGATATGATGATATTTGATACGGTTGATAGTTATCCGCAAGAGCGTCCTGGCGTGTTATTCTTTGACCATAAAAATCATCGTCTCGTCAACGTTGCAGTGACAAGGGCGAGAGGGAAGTTCATTCAATTATCAGATTGCCACTACATGCGTAAAAATCTTTCGAGAAAACAAGCGTTATCGCAATTAACAGCTCATATAGAACGTCACGGAGATGTGTATGATCGCACGACATCAAGACAATTGTGGGAGCGAAAAATCTCGAAACGTTTACGCTGGTTTATGGAAATGAATCTTGAAGAGCCGAAAGGGTTATTGAAAGATATTTTAGCCGCAAAACGAAAAATTATTATTTCGCTTCCAAGTACAAAACAAGTGGATAAGCGAGTATGGCAAGCGTTAATGCGTACGAATGCGCAAATAACGGTGTATAGTGATGGACCAGTTCCATTAAAAAATGTAAAATTACAAAGGCAAAACAAAGCGTTCCCGTTTATAGTAATCGATGATGAAATCTTTTGGGCAGGAGCACCTCTTACATCTCAAATGATGTTTGAAGGTAGTATGGAATTTCCGTACATATGTGCAAGATTACAAGCACCTGAAACAATTGGCGTATTAAAAGGGTTTTTAGATATTCGGTAAATTCAGATAGGAATTCCTTGACTTTTGCCTGGAATGAACTTAGAATGAAAATAATTTAATATAATTTTATGAAAATTCTTATCACGAGAGGTTGAGGGACTGGCCCTATGACACCTCGGCAGCGGATTCTTTATGAATACTGTGCCAATTCCAGCAAGGTAACTTGAAAGATAAGAAAGAAGCTCATTTTGACTGTATATACAGAAGCCTCTTTCTATCTTTTAGAAAGAGGCTTTTTTACGTGAAAATAAAAGGAGGAAGAAAAATGGGAGCGACAGGAGTAACGTCACAAAGAAAAACAATTGAAGAGAGTATAGAAAGAAATAAGGAAAAGTACATAGAAACAAGTCATAATATTCATGCGAATCCGGAGATTGGTAACCAAGAATTTTACGCATCAAGAACGTTAAGTTTGTTGTTAGGAAGCGCAGGATTTCAGTTGCAGCACAATATAGCTGGGCATGAAACAGGATTTATCGCACGAAAAAGTTCAGGGAAACAAGGACCAGTCATCGCATTTTTAGCTGAGTATGACGCTTTACCAGGACTCGGTCATGCATGTGGTCACAATTTAATTGGCACAATTAGCGTTGCAGCAGCGATCGCATTATCAGAAACGCTTGAAGAAATTGGCGGAGAAGTTGTCGTGTTCGGAACACCAGCAGAAGAAGGCGGACCAAATGGTAGCGCAAAATCGAGTTATGTGAAAGCTGGCTTATTTAAAAACATTGATGCGGCGCTTATGATTCATCCGAGCGGAAAAACAGCTCCAACGAGTCCATCACTAGCGGTCGATCCACTTGATTTTCATTTTTACGGAAAAACAGCTCACGCAGCAGCCTCACCAGAAGAAGGAATTAACGCATTAGATGCGATTATCCAGCTGTATAACAGTATTAATGCACTTCGCCAACAACTTCCGTCAGATGTGAAAATTCACGGAGTTATTACTGAAGGCGGGAAAGCACCTAACATTATTCCTGACTACGCTGCGGCACGCTTCTTCATCCGCGCAGCAACGCGAAAAAGATGTGCGGAAGTAACAGAAAAAGTAAGAAACATCGCACAAGGGGCAGCGTTAGCAACAGGTACAAAAGTAAAAATTCATCAATTCCAAAATGAAATCGATGAACTACTCGTAACAAAAACATTTAATGACGTCGTAGCCGAAGAGTTAGAACTACTAGGTGAAGATGTAAACCGTAAAGAAAGAGTAGGAATTGGCTCAACAGATGCAGGAAACGTAAGCCAAGTCGTACCGACAATTCATCCGTACATTAAAATCGGTCCAGACGATTTAATTGCGCATACGAATGAATTTAGAGAAGCAGCTCGTTCAGAACTCGGGGACAAAGCATTAATTACATCGGCAAAAGCACTAGCGAATACAGCGTATCGATTAATTACAGAAGAAGGTTTGTTAGAGAAGGTGAAGGAGGAGTTTAGGGAGGTACAGAGGAATCAAGGATAGGGAATAAGGAGAATTATACTCGGGATTTTTTAGTAGGAAATTGAATGAAAAAAGAACCAGCCTATGGCTGGTTTTATTATATTATAAAAGAATTTTTTTACATACATTTCATATTTCTACCTTAGTACCCTCTTATCAGAACGACAATTTCTCTTCAAATTCACTCTTTAAAACAATTAAAGGAGACGATAATCCAAATTGCATTAAAGAGTCTAAAAATGCAGCGAGAGAATCCATCGAATCGCTCATGACCTTCATCATATAATTAAATTCCCCGCTAATTCGATATAAATCTGTTACTTCAGGAGCGGCATTACAATATTGGATAAAATCAGAGCATTGACTCGTTTTGAACATAATGAATGCTTGGATGTTTTTATTAATTTTGGAAGGCTCAAATTTCGTTCGGTAAGCAGCTATAACCCCTTGATCTTCAAGCTTGTTAATTCGTTCTTTTACAGCAGGCTGCGTCATGGATATAATTCGTCCTATTTCTGAAACGGAAATTCTCGCATTTTCATACAACAAGTTCATAATTTTATGATCAATTTCATCCAATTTTACTGCGTTTTGCATTGTGTAGCCTCCTTGTTTTATTTTCTAAAGTAAATCACAAATTATAACTATAATATCATAAGTTAACGAACTAAATTACCTATAAATCTATATTTAAAATTAGTAGTATTTGAATGAAAATATAAGTATAGGTTTTATCAAACGGAAATTTAGGAAGGATGGAAAAAATGAAGAATCTTGATGGAAAAGTAGCGTTAGTAACAGGAGCGAGTCGCGGCATCGGCCGTGCCATTGCAATAAGATTGGCGAAAGATGGGGCATTAGTTGCGATTCACTACGGTCGAAATAAAGCAGCTGCAGATGAAACGATTAATAAGATTGAATCTAATGGAGGAAAAGCGTTCTTAATTGAAGCTGAGCTCAATTCAATGGAGCGGATCAAAAAGCTAGTAGAACAATTAAAGAATGAATTAAAAACAAGGATTGGTACATCAGAGATTGATATTTTAGTAAACAATGCAGGCATAGGTACACAAGGAACGATTGAAAATACGACAGAAAAAGTTTTTGATGAAATTATGGCCGTAAATATTAAGGCACCATTCTTCTTAATTCAGCAAACATTACCATTACTACGAGTAGAAGGGCGCATTATTAACATTTCATCAGCCGAAGTACGACTCGGTTTTACAGGATCCATTGCATACGCTTTAAGTAAAGGTGCATTAAATACGATGACACTTCCCCTAGCTAAACATCTTGGAGAAAGAGGGATAACAGTGAATACAATTATGCCCGGATATACGAAGACAGATATTAATGCGAACTTGTTAGATAATCCAGAAATACGAAGTTTTGCTACGAATTCATCTGTGTTTGGACGAATAGGGCAAGTTGAAGATATTGCAGATGCAGTAGCGTTCCTTGCTTCTTCGGATAGTCGCTGGGTAACAGGGCAGATTTTAGATGTTTCTGGTGGGTTTTGTTTATAGGCGGAATCACTCTATAATTATTAACTTGAGATTATTTAAAAGCTATAGAGACTCCACCTTTCGAAAATATTTTAACTATTGAGTTGTAAAAAGAACCGTAGTTTTTCATTTTGGGAAGGCTATGGCCTTTTTTAATGGTGGCATAGATATGATGAGAGGAAGTTGAGTTGTGTTAATCAAAAAAAATTGATTAACGAGTTGCATAAAGAACTAAACTGCGTATATACTATAAATATCAAAAAAAGTTGATGAAAGGAGAGTGAACTACAGTGGCACAAGATTTTCAGCTCTATGAGAAGAAATTTAAAGCGTTGGCTGATCAGAAACGTTTAGAGATTATGTATGAACTTTGTCAGCGCGGCCAGACTTGTGTATGTGATTTAACAGAGATTTTTGAAATGACGCAATCTAAGTTGTCGTATCATTTAAAAATCTTATTAGATGCAGGTTTAATTGTAAAAGAAACAAAGGGTACGTGGAGTTATTATGATTTAAATGATGCGGAAGTAAATAATTTATTATCAGAAGAATTATGTTGTATCTTTAGAAAAACAGGCAAAGGTAGCTGCTGTTAAAATTTTGTACTATTAATCAAAAAAAATTGATTAATAACATGTAAAGAGGAGGAATAAGCTATGAGATATGTTCACGTTGGTATAAATGTTACGAATTTAGAGAAGTCTATTGAATTTTACGAAAAGGTATTTGGTGTGTCACCAGTTAAGGTGAAAATGGATTATGCAAAATTTTTATTAGAGAATCCAGGGCTTAATTTTACGCTAAACGTACGAGATGAAGTGAAGGGAAATCAGGTAAATCATTTTGGTTTCCAAGTGGATACAGCTGAAGAAATTACATTTCATAAAGAAAGATTAGAAAAAGAAGGGTTCTTTGCACGTGATGAGATGGATACGACTTGTTGCTATGCGGTTCAAGATAAGTTTTGGGTAACGGATCCTGATGGAAACGAGTGGGAATTCTTTTATACAAAAGCACATAGCGATGTTCATAAAGTTGAAGATCCATCTTGTTGCACGACTTCTAACGTAGTAGAAAAAAATTCTTGTTGTTAATAGGAGATGGAAACTAAAATGAAACGTTTATCTTTTCTAGATCGATATTTAACACTATGGATTTTTCTAGCTATGGCTGTTGGGATTGGTTTAGGGTTTGTGTTTCCTAGTGTAGTAGACGGACTGAATACATTACAAGTTGGAACGACGTCCATCCCGCTCGCCGTTGGTTTAATTGTCATGATGTATCCACCGTTGGCGAAAGTTCGCTACGAGGAAATGGGCTGAGTATTTAAAGATGTAAAAGTATTGGTTTTATCTTTAGTACAAAACTGGATTATTGGACCTGTACTTATGTTTGTTTTAGCAATTATTTTTCTTCCAGATAAGCCAGAATACATGGTCGGGCTCATTATGATCGGTTTAGCACGTTGTATTGCAATGGTAATTGTTTGGAACGACCTTGCTGATGGGGATAAAGAGTATGCGGCAGGTTTAGTAGCTTTTAACTCGGTATTCCAGATGTTATTCTTCTCCGTTTATGCATACGTGTTTGTAACAGTAATTCCAGGATGGTTAGGAATTGAAGGGGCTACTGTCGATATTACAATGGTAGAAGTAGCGAAATCAGTATTTATCTATTTGGGAATTCCTTTTATAGCAGGTATGATGACACGTTTTGTACTAGTTAAGTTAAAAGGGAGACATTGGTATGAAAAGGTATTTATACCAAAGATTAGTCCACTGACATTACTTGCATTACTATTTACAATCATCGTTATGTTCTCTTTAAAAGGGGAAATGATTGTTAGCGTACCACTAGATGTAGTACGCATAGCGATACCTTTATTGATTTATTTTATTGTGATGTTTTTTGTTTCTTTCTTTATGGGAAGAAAAATTGGTGCAAACTACCCGGTGACTACAACGTTAGCATTTACAGCAGGTAGTAATAACTTTGAGTTAGCGATTGCTGTGGCTGTCGGTGTGTTTGGTATTCATTCAGGCGCAGCATTTGCAGCTGTTATCGGACCGTTAGTTGAAGTACCTGTAATGATTGCACTTGTAAACGTCGCTTTTTGGTTTAAGCGTAAATATTTTAATGATCAACCAGTATAATTTAAAACAAAGGCGGAAAACAACATGGAAAACAAAAAGACAATCTATTTCTTATGCACAGGAAATTCATGCCGAAGCCAAATGGCAGAAGCATGGGGCAAACAATATTTAGGAGATAAGTGGAATGTATATTCTGCAGGAATCGAAGCACACGGAGTAAATCCAAATGCTTTTAAAGCGATGAAAGAAGTAAATATCGACATAACGAATCAAACATCAGATATGATTGATGCAAACATTTTAAATAGTGCTGATTTAGTTGTTACCCTTTGTAGTCATGCGGATTCTGTTTGTCCTTCGACACCTCCGCATGTGAATCGTGTTCACTGGGGATTTGATGATCCAGCAGGAAAAGAATGGTCTGAATTTCAACGTGTTCGCGATGAAATTGGGGAACGTATAAAACGATTTTCTGAAACAGGGGAGTAAATAAAGGAAAGAGCCAATTTTCTATTGTATAKGGGATTGGCTCTTTTTCTATACATAGTCACTACTGCATTGGTTTACAACAACTATCTCAACGAATGCAGAATATTATGTAAGAATGATATAGTTAGAATGGTAGTCTGTCTCTATTAAATTTATATATAGAAAAAAACACTATTGGTAATTAACAATGAATAAAATTTTGGTTTTTAGAGTAATCGAGATAGTAATCATAAAAAATAGCGTGTAATAAAAATTTTTTCACATGAAAGGAAAAAAGGATGAAACACATAATAAAAGATGTATTAATAAATTATTTTAAAGAAATTCATTCACTAGCAGTGGAAGAAGGGTTACATAAAAATAGCTGGAATACAGATTTACACTATAAAATTATGGTGAATGGAAAGCGATATTCCGCACGGTTTATCAATAGCAAGCGAACAATCAATCCAGCTTTTGGGGCGTTATCAAACGAACAATTGATAGAGCAAGTACGTTTTACGTATTATTTACGCGAGCATGGAATCCTTTTTATGCAAATTAATAAAAATAGGTCAGGGGAGTCATTTACATTAGTCGCTTGGAATGATGAACAATACCGATTTATATTGTCTAATTGGATTGAAGGAGAACATATTACACTTTGTACAGAAGCTATCGCAGAAGCATTTGGAAAGGAAGCAAGAAAGGTTCATGATATTTCTAGTGCATTTCAAAGCGCGATTTTTCAGAAGAAATCTCATTTGGATGGGTATGTTGAGTTTATTAATATGTTAGAAAGCAAGACAAGCGCATGTAAGGAATTGCGGGAGTATATAGATCTTGCTAAATATCATATAGACTGCGCATATACGAGTGAATTAGAGTTTATTGTACAAACAGACTTAAATCCTTTGAATGTTTTATGGGGCTCAAGTCAACAGGTAAAAGGAATTGTAGATTTTGAATCTATTAGTTATGTTGACCGTATTGAAGGGTTAGCCTTTTTAATAAAATGGTACTCTCGAACGAAAGGAATACAGTCGCATAAAGTATGTTCCAGTGTTGCTAGGGCATTTTTAGAAGGGTATAAGGCTCATAATATTGTAACCTTAAATGATTACAAAAGACTTTCTTCATTATTATGGTTATCCGGTAGTTTGAATTGGAATTTTGTGAAGAAAACGTTAAGTGTGTTAGACGATGAGAGAGGATTAGAGGAACATTTGAAAGTTTATAGAGTAAGAGGAGAAAGGTTATCTTCATTGTTAATTTGTAGATAACATTTCTTCTCTTTTGGGATTTATAAAACAAAGCATATGAGGTGTTCTAAAAATGAAAATACAAATTGTAGTGTTTGACGGTTTTGGAGAGCTTGTCTCCTTTGCACCTTTTGAGGTATTGAAAAGAGCGATAGAAGAAGGGGCTCCGTTTATGGTTGAATTAGTTTCTAGTGAACCAAAGCAAGAGGTTACTACTTCGTTTGGAGTTACGGTTAAACTACATGATTTTTTACGAATGGATAATCGTCCAGATTTGTTAATTGTACCCGGCGGTGGCTGGAATCATAAAGCTGAGCACGGGGCACGAAAGGAAGCTGAACTTGGTACTTTAACTAAAATAATTAGAGAGATGCACAATGAAGGAACGATTGTTGCTGGAGTTTGTACAGGAGGTATGTTACTAGCTGCATCCGGTATATTGAATGGTAAAAAGGCCACAATGCATCATTTGGCGCAGAGTGAAATTAGTGAATATGGAGCAGAACTTCTTCCTTACAGAATTGTGGATCAAGGGAATGTTATTACCGCAAGAGGAGTTACTTCAGGAGTTGACTTAGGTCTCTGGATTACGGAAAGGTTCGCAAGTCCCAAAATTGCAGCTGCTGTTGAATATAGAATGGAATACGAGCGGCGAGGGGTTGTTTGGAAGTGATTTGAACGTAATCATAGTTTTTTGCTGTAGAGCGTATTGGATATTCTCAAAGAGAAAGAGCCAACTCATACGAGTAGGCTCTTTCGTTTATATACTATAGTGCTAATTTTTTACAGTAATATCCTTTTTAGAAAATCATAGAATGGATCATGTATTTTGTTTCATAGTGATAATGATTTTTATTATATATTCATAAATTAGTAAAAAGTAGTTTACAAATTTGTATTAGGCTTATATAATTTGACTCATATAAAAAAGTTTCCTCAGGGAAACTTAGGTATGAATGTAAATTCATATTATATTTTTTTGTCCGAAAGTTGCCTTTGTGCAAAATAATTATATTAACGAAAAAAAGAAGGGGGAATACACAAAAAATGAGTGAGGCTATAATCGTCAAAGATTTGTTTGTATCCTATCAAGGGAATCAAGTAGTTCAAAACGTTTCTTTTGAAATTGAAAAAGGAAAACTCGTTGGAATTATCGGTCCAAACGGTGCGGGGAAATCTACTTTAATGAAAGCTGTTTTAGATTTAATCCCAAGTGATAAGGGATATGTTCGGATTCTTGGAGAGGATATTCGAAGCGCTAGAAAACATGGTGCATATGTACCGCAAAGAAGTGATATAGATTGGGATTTCCCGATCACAGTAATAGATGTCGTACTAATTGGAACGTATCCATCTTTAGGGATGATGAAAAGGCCGAAGAAAGAGCATCGGGATTGGGCGTTTGAATGTTTAAAAAGGGTCGGAATGGAAGAGTTTAAAAATCGTCAAATTGGTGAGCTTTCAGGCGGACAACAACAACGTGTCTTTTTGGCGAGAGCGTTAGCACAAAAGGCAGAGATATTTTTCTTAGATGAACCATTTGTTGGAATTGATGTAACAAGTGAAGAGACAATTATCAAAATTCTTAGAGAGCTACGTATAGAAGGGAAAACGATTGTTGTTGTACATCACGATTTAAGTAAAGCAGAGTCCTATTTTGATAAATTACTATTACTGAATAAAAGCTTAATTCATTACGGGGAAGTACGACAAGTATTAGAACCAACCGTTATGTCAAAAGCATATGTGAATCAAGGAATATTGTTTAATAATGCAGCGGAGGTACATTCATCATGAAGATTGTAGAATTTATAGATGCATTAACGCAGTACAGTTTTCTGCAGAAGGCGCTTTTAACTTCCGTTATGGTAGGAGTGATTTGTGGGGTAATAGGATGTTTTATTATTTTACGAGGTATGGCATTAATGGGTGATGCGATCTCACATGCCGTTCTTCCTGGAGTAGCACTTTCTTATATGATCGGTATGAACTATTTCATAGGGGCGGTTTTAACAGGTGTTATTACTGCAGTTGGAATTGGATTTGTAAGTCAAAATAGTAGAATTAAACATGATATGGCGATAGGGATTATGTTCACATCTGTTTTTGCTATAGGGATTATTTTAATTACCTTTATGAAGAGTAGTTCTGATTTGTATCATATTTTATTCGGGAATGTCCTATCAGTTCGTTCTTCTGATATGTGGATGACACTTATTATCGGAGTGGTTATTATCGGGCTTGTGATGCTGTTTTACAAAGAATTACTCGTATCCACTTTTGATCCAACGATGGCGCAAAGTTACGGATTACCGAACAAATGGATTCATTATGGCTTAATGATTCTACTTACAATGGTTACAGTAGCATCACTTCAAACTGTAGGAATTATTCTAGTTGTCGCCATGCTTATTACACCAGCGGCTACAGCGTATTTATTAACAAATCGTTTATGGGTCATGATTTATTTAGCCGCAGGTATTGGTGCACTTTCATCTGTAGTAGGGCTATATTTTAGTTTCTCTTATAATCTTGCTTCAGGTGCAACAATTGTTCTTGTCGCAACATTCTTGTTCGCATTGGCATTCTTTTTTTCACCGTCACAAGGTTTGTTTTGGAGAGCTATCAAAATTAGAAAAAATAGAGCAGAGTTGTCATAATTGATTGGAGGATAAAGATGAAATTCAAAAATGTTTTATTATCGATACTTTGTATTTTCGTATTTGCATTAACAGCGTGTTCGAGTAACACCAATGGAAAAGAAGAGGGCAATGGAAAATTAAAAGTTGTAACTACATACTCCATTATATATGATATGGTGAAGCAAATTGGTGGAGATAAAGTTGAGATTCATAGTCTTGTTCCGATTGGAGCTAACCCGCATGAATATGATCCATTACCAAAAGATGTTATGAAAATGACAGATGCAGATATGGTGTTTTACAATGGATTAAACCTAGAAGAGGGCGGAGCATGGTTTAAAAAACTATTGAAAACTGCAAACAAATCAGAAAAAGATGCACCGGTTTATAAAGTAAGTGAAGGTGTAGAGGCTATTTATTTAGAAACTAAGGGATTAGAAAAAGAACCAGATCCGCATGCTTGGATGAATATTAAAAATGGTATTTTATATGCTGAAAATGTGAAAAAGGCATTAATTAAAGAAGACCCTAAAAATAAAGAGTTCTATACTAAAAATGCCGACAAGTATGTAGCAGAACTTCAAAAGTTACACGATGAGACAGTGAATAGAATTCATCAAATTCCTGAGGGAAAACGTTTCTTAATCTCTAGTGAAGGTGCTTTTAAATATTTTGGAAAAGCGTATGACATTAAGACGGGATACATTTGGGAAATTAACTCAGAAAACCAAGGTACGCCAGATCAAATTAGAGATGTTGTAAGTGTAATTCAAACAAACAAAGTTCCAGCTTTATTTGTAGAAACAAGTGTAGATCGACGTAGCATGGAAACTGTTTCAAAAGAAACAAACGTGCCGATTGGAGGGACAATTTTTACAGACTCACTAGGTAAAACGGGTGAGGATGGAGATACGTATTTGAAAATGATGAAATGGAATATAGATACAATTATTAATGGGTTACAAAAGTAAAACCTATCTGTTTATCAAGGTAGCGTAACTATTGGAAATTTACAACAAAAGAGCTAACTCCTAGGAGCTAGCTCTTTTGTTTATGTATTCATTTTCTATGTTTAATAATTGGGCGGAATATAACCTGATTTTATTCCCTTCGTGACAGCTTCCAAAATCTCGTTAGCCTCTAAAATGAGGGAGGCTCAACATAATGGACATAAACGGTGCTTATGAATGTAAAGTTAAAGTAAGATGTCATGAAAATGAATAAAGACTGCTAATTTTCGTGCACTTTGATTATGTAGAAATAGAGGGGAAGATATGAAAGACAATACTCCTAAGAAAATCTTATTTATTCAATCAGGCATTACTTTTTATTACCCAATGATCGAAGAAGCAATTTACAAAAGGTAAACAGCAATACAATTATGGTGAATCCAGAAAAAACTATAAAAATCGCGTTAAAAGTTAAACCAGATTTTATTTTGGTACTAAGCGGTTTAAGTGCAGAGTTTCATAGTATAATACCATTCTTAAAAAATGCAGGTTTTACTACTGGCCTTTGGCTGACAGATGATCCTTATTATACGGATGTAACACAAAATTTTGTTCCGTATTATGATTACATATTCACGCAAGATTTCAATTGTATCAAGTTTTATAAAGGGATAGGATGTAATAATGTGTTTCATCTTCCGTTAGTAGCAAATCAAGATGTATTTAAACCTTCTCAGAAAGAAGATACATATAAGTATGATCTTAGTTTTATAGGTACAGCGTTTGAAAATAGAATTAACTTTGTTGATTCTATTTCAGAGTATTTAGCAGAAAAAAACACAAAAATTGTAGGGTTCGGTTGGGAGAAATTAAAGAACTATGAAAGATTAAAGGATAAAATACAACTTTTGCCACTTGCAAAGTATGAAGATGCGTTACACTATTACGTATCTACTAAAATTAATATAAATTGCACCGTTCACCATATGATCAGGAATTGAATCAATTGGCAATCACAAGTTATTTTGGTTTTCAAGCGCAAAAGTTTTTCTATGAAATTGATCCGTATCAAGAAGAATCGATATTAAAAATAAATGAGATAATTAAAAAAAATGAAATAGAATTATCCGGACTATACATCTATAAACGTATATTAAGTCCGGATGATTATCTATATTCCTCCAAACGCCTTTCGGAATTTATTTTTCCGTCTAAGTATTAAGTATTTGACCTTATCCTTAGGTTAACCCTTACACTCTCTTTAAAGGGAGGTTATAATACATGAAAAAAATGATTATGCATCGGTAACAGGAGCTTCTAGAGGGATAGGGAAGGCAATTGCAATCCAACTTGCAAATGATGGATTCAATTTATTATTACACTATAATCAAAATATTGAAAAGGCTAATCAAGTCAAAGCAGAAATTGAATCAATTGGCAGACAAGCACATTTAGTTCAAGGTGATTTCAATTCCAGTGAGGGGATTAACGAATTCATCGAAAAAACCAAGGAAATGCTAATCCAAGATAGTAATGTATCGCTGCATACAATTGTTCACAATGCTGGACATGCTACATCAAATGGATTTGGAGAAGTGGACTATGATGAGTTCGATCGTCTATTTAATGCAAATGTTAAAGCACCATATTTTATCACACAATCTCTAATCGGACTTATAGAATCTAATGGTAGGATAATAAATCTATCATCCGGTGTGACACGTATCGAATTTCCGTATATGATGATATATAGTATGACAAAAGGTGCAATTAATACAATGACGTTTACACTAGCAAAGGAATTGGGTGAAAAAGGCATTACGATTAATTCCGTAATGCCTGGGATCATTGATACGGATTCAACTGCTAATTGGCTGCATACAGAAGAAGGTCAAGAAAATGCAAAGAACATGAGTGCTTTAAAAAGAGAGGGTCAACCAGAAGAAATTGCAAATGTTGTTTCATTTCTAACGAGTGAAAAAGCGAGTTTTATTACTGGGCATAATATGGATGTAACTGGCGGAAGTCATTTGTAATTAGGGAAATGTAGCTTTTGAATAAAGATTTGTTGATTAAAAAAAGTTCTTACTTTAACTTAAAACTTAAAAAAAGAGCTATGAAGCTTCTCAACAAACGTCAATTATCTGTCCTAAAATCATCCAAAAAGAGAACGATCTCTATGATCGTTCTCTTTTTTTGTTATGGGAATCACCAACAAAACAAAAAGCTACAAGTACATTAATACATTAGAAATTTTGTGAACACGAATCACAAGGTCCGCCAGTCGGTTGGAATACAACGTTATCCACAAAAGCGTCTGCACCTTCTCCGCCTGTAGAAATATTTTGGAACGAAATACACGCTGTCGTCACATCAGCAGGGATACAAACAACCAAAACATAATGTTGGAAAGTAGATTGATTCTGATTCGTAACAGTTACAATGTGCGGAATGTTTAACGGTCCAAGCATGAGAGGGTCAGGCGGACATCCTTGCCCAAGTTCTGGAAACGATACAGAAGCAACAAGAACTCCTCCGTCCCTTACATCTGCAGAAAAAGAAAGGGTAAAACAACAACCCTCATGAACATCAGCGGATTGACGAATAGTTCCACCTGCTCCAATCAGAGCAGCTAAAAGACTAAGAGAGCCATCTGAAAGAAAACGACCGCTGTGCACATTTGGAAAACCTACTTCTGAAACATTGCCCGTTACAATCCACCCTGGTATTGGAACACCAGGTGTTGCTGGTTCATCAAAACCAGGGTTGTCAAGAACATTCGTACAAGGGCAACACGCTGTTGCAGCAGGTCCTGTTGCCCCTGTGTTACCTGTAGGTCCTGTTGCCCCTGTGTTACCTGTAGGTCCTGTTGCCCCTGTGTTACCTGTAGGTCCTGTTGCTCCGGTGTTACCTGTAGGTCCTGTTGCCCCTGTGTTACCTGTAGGTCCTGTTGCTCCTGTAGCACCCGTAGGTCCTGTTGGTCCAACTTGAGGAGGAGGTATAGGAGGAAAAAAACACTCACAAGGAATCTCAAATCTCTTTCTAAATTTACTCATATATAACCCACCTTTATTTTTCACCCACTTACACTCTATAGCTTATGAATTAGTAAACTCATAAGTATAAGAAAAAAACCTAAGAAATTATAAAAAATAAGTCCTGTCCTTATGTCACAATTATAAACCCATTCCATAATGTATAAAGAATATGTATTCACTCCAAGTGGCTTTCAATATATCAAAGGGGGCTTGTCCCCCATAATATTAATATTTGAGTTAGATATAACCGTCTAAACTAATTTAAGTAAAATCGTTACTGAGCAAAATACTGATGTTATTGCCGTTCCTGTTGCTCCTGTTGCTCCTGTAGGCAAAGTAAACGGCGGAATAGGTGGTAATGTAGGACTTATTAAGCTTGGGTCTAATTGCTGCACTGTGTAAATCTTTTTCTTCTGACATACGTCACCACACTGCATTTATCATATCTAATAAATGCAGTGTGGTGAAAAAGTGACATTAATAAGAGCTGCGGCTCTCTTTTTTTATTCTCTTTCGACAAAATATAGATTTGGATGGGAGTCCAATACATATTATTAAAATTAAGATGGTTCAAGTCGGATGAAGGCACCTTAGGGTGTCTTTTTTTATGGGATAGCACCAACAAAACACGAATTCCGTACACTAAACAAATTCCGACATAAAATAAGCCGTTAAAAAGAATATTGTTCGACTAAATGGCATTGTAGAAGAATTAAATAGTAATTGTATAAAGATTTGAATATTATACATTGAAAATAACAACTAACTTTCCGGAGGTGAACCCATATGAATAAATATAATGTTTTTTCATTTGCTACTTTAGTAATCTTCATTGTTTTGTTTTATACGATTTGGAGTGGTGTGTCGTTAGGAACATTAGGTAAACCACTTATTATTTCAATGTTTCTGTTTCCATTATTAGGAACTTTATTGGGACTAAAAGCAGAAAAAGGTTTAATAAAATGGCTATTAATAATACTTAACATTATTGCAATTTGTATAATCGGGTATATTTTATTACTTGCTTACAGTATTGCTGAAAGCTAATTAAAATAAAAGTAAATAAGTCGTGATTATCAAGTCGGAGGAAGGCACCTTGGGGTGTCTTTTTTATTATTTCATTTTGTAAATTAATAAAAAAAAGACTAGCAACACATACTAGTCTTCTAAATGGGGTACCACCCCATATTAGAAAAAACGATATTTTGATGCAAAGTTATGGTGCAAGCAAGAGCATTAAAGTTCTATCGCTAATTCTTTTTTTGATATAATAGATGTGAAGCAGGAAATAGATAGAAAGATACTGCTAGTAATTTATACTTAAAATGTAGGGAGATTGAACAACGTTATGGGGAATGAAAAAGAAATAAGTTCCGCTAAATTAATATGGAAGATGACGCGTCCACATACATTAACGGCGACGTTTTCTCCTGTAATTTTAGGGACAGTGGCATCACTTTATGTTGCCGAAATTCATTGGCTTTTATTTATTGCGATGATGAGTGCATGTTTAGCATTGCAAATAGCAACGAATTTATTTAACGAGTACTATGATTTCAAACGTGGATTAGATACCGCTGATTCCGTTGGCATCGGTGGTGGAATTGTCCGTCATGGATTGAAACCAAAAAATGTTTTAACAGTTGCGCTTTTATTGTATGTGGTAGCAGCATTTATTGGCATTTATATTTGTATGAATAGCAGCTGGTGGTTAGTCGTCATTGGTTTAATTGGGATGGCGGTTGGCTATTTATATACAGGTGGTCCATTACCAATTGCGTACACTCCATTTGGAGAATTAGTTTCTGGACTGTTAATGGGGACATGTTTTGTACTCATTGCTTTCTTTATTCAAACGAATACTATAACGATTGAAAGTATATTGATTTCCATTCCAATTGGGATTTTAGTAGGTGCAATCAACATGTCGAATAACATCCGAGATATCGAAGAAGATATTAAAGGTGGAAGAAAGACGTTGGTAATCCTCCTTGGGAGGGAGAAAGCAGTAGTAACACTAGCTGTAGCCTTTTTCATTGCTTATTTATGGATTGCCGTAATTGTATTGATGGGTTATATAAGCCCTTGGGCATTAGTTATGTTCCTAGGTTTGAAAAAGCCAATCTCTGCAATTCAAAGTTTCCAAAAAGGAGCAAAGGATCCCGGGTATATGCGCATCGCAATGAAATCAACAGCGATGACAAATACGATTTTTGGCTTCTTATTATCAGCAGGATTATTAATCAGTTACTGGTTTTAAATAAAAAATATTGTTAAATAACTAAACCCCAATTTCTCGATTTTAATATAGAGAAATTTGGGTTTTTATTTTTGTATTTCTTTAATAATGATCAAACTCTTTTATAAATCTACATTATGTAATAGATTAGTTGAGATAAAGATCAGGATAGTTAGAGGAATGATTTTTATATTTGTCTAAGTTATAGAGATTTTCAATAAAAAAATAGCAAAATACAATATTTTTTTATTGAAAAACGATAAATGCTATGTTAATCTTAAAAAAAAGATAGACAAGGATGAAGAAGAATGAAAAAAATATTTTTAGTTGGACTTTCTGCCATAACTTTAATTATTATTGGTTTTGTCTCTTACATTACATTAACAATGAAAGATCCATTAAGTGACAAAGAATTTCCAAAAACTCAAGAAAAAGCAAAGGCAACTGCTATTGAATATTTTCAAAAAGAAAAACAGTTAGATGTTGTTATAACTAAAGTTGGAGTAGTGGGAGAAATAGGATATAAAGTTTGGATCGAAGGACATGAGCTGAATAATGAACAACAAAAAATTGATGCAATTATAGATGTTGCAAAAGAAGATAAATATAAAGTAATAAGTTCTAATATCGATTAAATATCGATTATTACGTATAGTTGATATTACTTTATAAATCTACCTTTAAAATGAAAAAATCGCTATCCTGTTTGTAGAAATATACAAAAATGATGGCGTTTTTGTGTGGATCTTTTGATTCAAGATGAGTTTCATTATTCGCTGAAGAATTACAGTCATCTCAGCATTTTATCTTTATATCAGCATGCTATTATCTTGATATAACTATGTTGCATTTAGTAGTGACAGAAATAGTGAAAGATTTCTAATTGGTTAACATATAAAATGAACTATTTCTTCATAAAAATAAAATTAATCGTGGGGAAGATGAAATATGCAAAGAACAATTTTAATTGTAGAAGATGAAGATATTTTACGTGAAATAATGAAGGATTACCTACTAAATGAAGGATATAACGTCTTAGAGGCGATTGATGGAAAAGAAGCATTATCTATATTTGAAGAACATGAGGTGCATTTAATTATTCTAGACATTATGTTACCGGAATTAGATGGTTGGGCGGTCTGCCGGCGAATTCGTAAGAAATCTAATGTACCTATTATTATGCTAACGGCTCGGGTGGATGAAGATGATACTTTACTGGGATTTGAACTGGGAGCAGATGATTATGTTACAAAACCATATAGTCCTCCTATTTTATTGGCAAGAGCAAAACGATTAATTGAAAGCCGATATACTTCTACTGTTGTTAATGTATCTATTGAAGACACATTAACTAGTAGTGGTATCCATGTACATTTCCCTTCTCGTACAGTAACTGTAGATGGGGAAGACATAAGTATGACACATACAGAATTTGAAATCTTAACGTATTTCATGCAAAATCAAGGGATTGTAATTTCGAGAGAACAACTAATCACTAAAATTTGGGGTTATGAATTCGCTGGGGATGATCGTACTGTTAATAGTCATATCCGTAATTTGCGTCATAAATTAGGGCAAAAAGCGACTTGTATTGTAACCGTTGTGCGAACTGGTTATAAATTTGAGGGACAGGTATGAAAAAGGGAATTGTATTAAAACTATTTATATTAACAACGGCATTATGCACACTTATTTTAGTGACTATTTTTATTGGACAAACCATATTTTTTAAGCAATATTATTCGAATCGAAAAGTTAATGATATTAAAACAAATATTCAATCCTTTGAAAAGGCATATATAAAAGCTGGAGATGACGTGAAAAGGATTCAAGAGTTGGAACAAAATTTCTACCAAGATAATGCGACATGGATTACAACGTTAGATAATGTAGGGAATATAAAATATGCAAATGATTTTTCTTTAGAAATTCAGTTAGATCCTAACGAAAATAAGACCTTTTCTGAACGTTCAATTCAGATACCGTTGTATAGTTTTATCAATTTAGAAGATATACAAAGGATAAAATATAGTTTAGAACAGGGGAATCATATTATTATCGATGGAGTACAGAAGGGGGATATAGTGGTTCCTGCGATGTTAACAATAAAAGAGAAGAATGTTGGGCTAGAGAACAAGCAACTATCAGAAATGTTATATGGACAAAAAAACGCATCTTCAAAAGAAAGTTCGCAATTATATTTAGCAGGAAGCATTAAGAACGTGCAATTACCGGAGGGGACTGTAGGAACTAATTCTATTTATGGAAATCGTGTGTTAATAGATAGAATAAAACAATTTCAGGTTGATTTAATATTAAATCAAAAACCAAATAATATTACTTCTACAGAAACAGTGGATTATGAAGAAAATGATATTAAATATAAACTATTAATCAAACCAACAAAAGATGCAGATGGTAAGATAAGCTATATTTTTGCTATGACATCATTACAGCCAGTTGATGAAGCTGTGCAAATGATAAAGGATTATTATGTATATTTAATTATCTTTGTTTTGATTTTAATCGTTTTGATATCGTTCTATTATTCAAATAAAATCGCCAAACCACTATTACAAATAAATGATACTACAAAAAAAATTGCTGGTTTAGATTTCTCAGAGACGATACCTATTACTACAAAGGATGAAATAGGTGCTTTATCACAAAATATTAATACACTTTCTAAAGCGTTGCATTCGTATATTAATCAATTGCAGCAAGATATAGAGAAAGAAAAGCAATTAGAAAATACACGTAAAGAATTTATCGCTGGTGTTTCACATGAGTTAAAAACACCTTTAAGTATTATGAAGAGCTGTATTTCAATTTTGGAAGATGGTGTTGCTAGTAATAAAAAGGATTATTACTTTAAAGCAATGTCAAAAGAAGTAGATAAAATGGATATGCTCATTATTGATATGCTAGAGTTAGCAAAATTCGAGTCTGGTACGTATAAAATGGAAATGGATGTTTTCCATATTGATGAGATGATTGATTATATATGTGAGCAGTTAACCTCGGATATAACGGCTAAGCAATTACATGTCCATAAACAACTTTCTAAAATTGAGGTAGTTGCAAATCCACATCGAATAGAACAGGTGGTTACTAACTTTATTACGAATGCGATTCGTTACACACCAGAACATGAGGATATTATTATTTCTACAATAGAAGAAAATGAACGTATAAAAGTATGTGTAGAAAATAAAGGGGCTCATATCGCGCCAGAACATTTAGAGAAAATATGGGATCGTTTTTATCGAGGGGATACGTCTCGTCAACGCTCTAAAGGTGGAACAGGATTGGGCCTTGCCATTTCAAAGAATATATTAGAGCTGCATGGCGCGGAATATGGTGTTTCGAATACAGAAGATGGAGTGTTATTTTTCTTCTATTTAAATAAAAACGTGTAGAATTGTCGTTCTACACGTTTTTATCATTTTTAAACAAAATCGACATTATCTGCATTTTATCTTTATCAGCATTCATTAATATCTTCATTAGAAACGGAATGAAAAGCTGATAAGGAGATTGTTAAAATGAAAAAAAGAGTGACATTGCTTTTATTTATAATATTAATAATGGGCACAGGAGTTAGTTTCATACATGCTAAGGGGCATAAAAATATATCACAAGAGGATTTACGATTAAGAGGAAAAACAATTGTAATTGATCCAGGGCATGGTGGAGGAGATAGAGGGACGAAAGGAAAGAAATTTGGAACGATTGAAAAAGAGCTTAATTTAAAAGTAGCACAAAATATAAAGAAAGAATTAGAAGAAAGAACGGATGCAAAAGTTATATTGACGCGTGAAAAAGATGCGAGTTTACTTTCAGAAACAAAACAAAAGGAAGAATTGCAAGCGCGTGTCAAAGTAGTGAAAGAACATGCGGCGGATCTTTATATTAGCATTCATCATGATGCTTTTGAGGATACAAATGTAAAGGGAATAACAACTCATTACGGAGCTAATAAAAGAAAAGATAAAAAGTTAGCTAAGATTGTACAAGAAGCTATTTTTGATCAAAATATAGACAGCCGTGATAGAGGCATTCATGGAAGTGATTTTCTTGTCTTACGAGAAAATCCTTCTCCGGCTATCCTAATTGAGTTAGGGTTTACATCTAATGCGAATGATGAAAAAAGAATGAATTCAGAAGAATTCCAAACAAAATCGCAAAAAGGTATTGTGGATGGCATTATTAATTATTTTATTATGTAATAAAATAGGCAAATAGAAAAATACTATTCTTTCTAAATCTTAATTAGGAAGAGTAGTATTTTTTATTTTGGGTGTATATCCAGTTTTCAAATTTAAGAATTAACTTAACCTTATTCTTTAACTGATTTCGACATTATCTGCATTTTATCTTTATCCGTCTCTATTAATCTATTTATTGTAAATACCGGTTGAAACGAATGATTCAGTCGAGTAAAGGCTCAGCTTTATAAATAATGAATATGAAAATCAATAGGGAAAGGATCGAAAAATAATGAAAGAATCACAAAGTAAGAAAAAAACAAGTCGATTAACTAAGGTAATAATATCTCTAGGAGTTGTTTTAGCAACGACCTTTTTCACTTTCTTTTTAATTGGAAAATGGCACTCTATCCCAGCGAAGGGAGTAGCTAATGAAAGTATGAAACAAGTTAATACGCAACAACAAGAAAAGAAAAAGGAAACATCACCGACAAAACAAAAAAGACCTGATGGAAAGCCAGTAGGAAAAGTTGTTTATTTAACATTTGATGACGGTCCTAGCGAATTGACTGGGAAATTTTTAGATGTACTAAAAGAGCAAAATGTTGCTTCGACATTTTTTATGCAAGGTAGTAATTTACAAAATACAGGTTTTCAGGAAAACGTAAAACGAGCAGTAAAAGAAGGACATTATATTGGTGCACATAGTATGACACATAATAGTGATAAGCTATACAAAAAGGGACAATTTGTACCAGAGATGAAAGAAACGTTAGATCTTATCCATAATATTACGGGTACAACTCCTAAACTAGTCCGTCCACCATATGGATCTGCACCAGGATTAAAGGGCGAGGAAATTCGTAATCAAATTGTAGAAGCAGCAATAAAAGTTTGGGATTGGACAATAGACTCAAATGATTGGAAATTAAAAGATAATCCAACTCAGATTATCGAAAATGTAAAGAAACAGACAACAGAAGAAGTAGAAGTTGTTTTAATGCATGAAAAGGCGCAAACATTACAAGCTCTTCCGGAAATTATTAAATTTTATAAAGAGCAAGGGTATGAATTTGGGGTATATAATGATGAGGATCATTTTCGTCTAAATTTCCAGAAAGATCAACGTTTATAGTATAAACATAGTTATTTTAAAAGGTGTTTTTATTACTAAATCAATAATTAAGCCAAAAGTCGATTTCCTATACGATAAAGAAATCGGCTTTTTCTTTATGAAATTTTGCTTTGCGTATGAAGTCCGTATTTTAAGTTGAATATATTGATCAACGGTATTCGTATCGCAAACAGCTTATAAAGGGGATAGCACCGCCACATTGCTATCAAGCTAAGCTTAAATAAGAATTAATTCAACTGAAATTTTTCTTTTTCCTAGATAGATGTATCCTAAAAATAAGGTTATACCGCTTATCAAACATGCAGTTTTTGCAAAAAAACATTTACATACCTTCCCGCAAATATGTTAGAAAAATCTTTGCAGCACTTGAAAATGTTTGATGTTTTTTCCAAAGAATATTTAATCCAGCCTCTAGCATAGGAGATAGGGGGCGGAAGCAAAGCGTACTTTCCTCAGAAGTATTCATAAGCTTATCAATACACAATGCATAGCCTATATTTTCTTTTACGAGTAAGGATGCATTATAGAGTAAATTATATGTACCTATAACATTTAAGTTTTCAATTTCCTCTCCAAGCCATCCTGATAATTCATTACTTACAGCGGTTTGTCTTGATATGATAAGAGGTTTATTTAGTAAGTCTGTTGGATGGATATAAGCTTTTTCAGCTAAGGGGCTGTCTTTTCGCATAAGTACGCCCCATACATCAGTAGCTGGCAACTTTAAGTAATCATATTTTTGTTTATTTGCTGGCTCAATAACGATACCAAAATCTAATAAACCACTATCTAATTTTGTTGTAATGTCATCAGCATTGCCGCTATATAAATGAAATTTAATGCTGGGATGATGGGCAACAACTTTTTTTATAGTTTGTGCAATGAACTGCATTGCCTCTGTTTCTCCAGCTCCAATATGAATTTCTCCACTAATAATTTCAGATTGCTGATTAAAATTAGCTTCTGTTTTTTCTACTAAATCCACAATTTCTTTTGCTCGCTCCAATAAAAACATACCTTCGTCTGTTAAAGTGATTTTTCGATTTCCTCTTACAAACAAAGTAGTTCCAAGCTCTTCTTCAAGGTTGTTTAATTGTCTTGATAATGTAGGTTGTGATAAATGCAATGAATTTGCAGCAGCAGATATATTTTTTTGCGTTGCTACCGCAATGAAGTAGCGTAATACACGTATGTCCAAAAAACTCTTCTCCTTCGTATGCTTATTTGTTATAGGAACGTGTTCAATATAGGTATTTGTTATCTTGATAATACCATTTTATAATCACATTACCAAAATCATTGATGAGAAGTGAAAGAGGAGTTGAAGTGTTTTTTATGAAGAATTCAAAAAGTGTATTAATTTTTATATTAGCAGTAGGGGTTTTCGGTATTCTTAATACTGAAATGGGGTACATTGGCCTGCTTCCAGCATTATCAGATCATTTTGATGTAAGTGTTTCGAAGGCAAGCTTAATGGTTAGCCTGTTTGCACTCGCCATTGCCATTGCGGCCCCAACGCTTCCTTTAGTTTTTTCGGGTGTAAATCGAAAAACGGTTATGTTATTAGTACTAGGAATCTTTATTATCGGTAACATTATTTCAATTTTTACAACGAATTTTACAGTTGCTTTAGTTGCACGGGTAATTCCGGCTTTCTTCCATCCAGTGTACGTATCGATGGCTTTATCAGTAGCAGCAACTTCAGTTAGTACCAAAGAAGCTCCAAAAGCAGTTGCCAAAGTGTTTATTGGGGTTTCAGCTGGTATGGTTTTAGGTGTACCGATTGTCAACTTCTTAGCAAATGTATTTACACTTGAAATATCGTTAGCTCTTTTTGCACTTGTTAATATTTTTGCGTTTATTATGACGATACTATTTATTCCCTCTATGCCTGTTCAGGAAAAGCTTTCTTATGGTTCGCAGCTCAAAATTTTAACAAAGGGCATCGCATGGCTATCAATACTTGCTGTAACATTTTTAAATGGAGCGGTATTTGGAATTTATAGTTATCTAGCTGAATATTTAGATGTTGTAACAAGAATGTCGCCATATATGATAAGTATCATGTTATTTGCTTATGGGTTGGCGAATATTATCGGGAATATTCTTGCAGGGAGATTACTGATAATAGCTCCTGTCCGTATGGTAATCATTTATCCAATTGCTCTAATTGCATTATATATTGTCTTTTTCTTTGTAGCAGACCTTGTGATTCCAACGGCAATTCTTATTGTAATTTGGGGTATTTTTGGCGGGATGGGGGGCAATGTCAACCAATATTGGATGATGTCTTCAGCATCTAATTCACCTGATTTTGTTAATGGATTATTTTTAACTTCTTGTAATTTAGGGACAACAATTGGTACCGGGATCGCAGGCATAATTATTGCACAAATTGGAACGGAATATATTTTATTTGTAGGTATATTTGCATTAGTATTAGGGTTCATTTGTATTCTGCTTCGCAATATGTTGTATAAATCTACAAATGCCTAAATGCTATTTTACGTTACATTACTGTGGAAAAGCGTATTCGGGGTGTGTTATGAAGAAAATGAGTAAGTTTTTATTGCTTTTCATTGTAATGCTAGTATTAACTGCTTGTGGTAGTTAAATATTTAATACGTAGCAATCCTATAACTCTGGGAAAGTTTGTTTGTGATTACAAAGAATTATTCTTATAATAATATAAATAATCTATTTTTTAGAATCAGAAGGGATAGCTATGCAAGGTAAAATTATTGTTATGTTTCAAAAAGATTTTCGTTTATATGATAACCCAGCTCTATTTGAGGCTGTTCAGTCCGGTGAGGTTTTTCCGGTATATGTACAAGATGAAATTTTTTCAATGGGGGAGGCGTCAAAGTGGTGGTTACACCATGCTATAGTAGATGTCCAAAAGCAACTTGAGGCATTGGGCTCTACTTTAATAATTCGTAAAGGAAATACACAGGAAGAAATACTTTCTCTCATAGAACAATTAGGTATAACGGCTGTATATTGGAATATTTGTTATGATCCGGACAGATTACAATCTAATCAAAAAATGAAAATGATGTTAGAAGATAAAGGTATTATCTGCAAGGAATTTAATTCACATTTATTATTAGAACCGTGGATTATTAAAAAGAAAGATGACACTGAATATAAGGTTTTTACGCCTTTTTACAATGCATTTCAAAAGCAGTCAATACCTAAACCTATTAGTAAAGTGCAGAGTATAAAAGGGGGAAGCTCTCTACCAGCAAGCTTATCCATTTCAGAATTACATTTGCTGCCGACTATACCGTGGACATCTCATATTGAATCAATATGGGAGCCTACAGAAGAAGGGGCATACAAAACATTTAAGAAATTTTTCTCTAGTAAATTAGCATCTTATAGTGAAGGAAGGGATTTTCCAAATCAATACGCTCATTCAATGTTGGCACCTTATCTTTCATTTGGTCAAATATCAGTGAGGTTGATGCATCATTACTTAATAAATAAAAGTACCGAAAGACAATGTAGTCTTTTTGAAAAACAAGTGAATAGTTTTATACGTCAATTAATTTGGCGAGAGTTTTCTTATTATTTGCTACATCATTATCCATTTACAATATATAAACCTCTTAATAAAAGCTTTGAAAATTTTCCATGGAATAATGAAGAGGAGTTATTAAGAGTATGGCAGAAGGGTGAAACTGGTTATCCGTTTATTGATGCGGGAATGCGGGAATTATGGCAAACAGGTTTTATGCATAATCGGGCAAGGATGGCTGTAGCCTCTTTTCTTGTAAAGCATTTGTTAATTCCGTGGCAAGAAGGAGCAAAATGGTTTATGGATACACTACTAGATGCTGATATTGCAAATAATACAATGGGATGGCAATGGGTTGCTGGAAGTGGAGCAGATGCATCACCGTACTTTCGTATTTTTAACCCTATCACACAAGGAGAAAAGTTTGATAAAAATGGAGAGTATATAAGAAGATGGGTACCAGAATTAAGAGATATACCGAATAAATATATACATGAACCTTGGGAAGCACCTGAGCATATTTTACAAAAGGCCAATATTAAGCTTGGTAATACATATCCTTTTCCAGTTGTTGATCATAAGGCAGCACGGGAGAGAGCACTTTGTGCATATAAAAGTATGAAAGAATTTGTATAAAATAAATGAATTAATTAATATGAATTTGATATGTAAAGGTTATAATGAAAAGTATAAGAATGTCCATTTACATATTAAAGTTTTATTCATTGAAAGAGCATACGAATCATATAGAGTTTCTAAAACCTTCTATTGAAAAAGGAGAATGTTTATGAAAAAATCTAGTATCATAGTGTTTTTACTAACATATGGTTTGTTTTATGTTTCTAGTATTTTATTTCCAATTGATCGTATTTGGTACGATGCGCTAGAAAAGCCGTCTTGGACACCTTCTGGTATGACAATCGGAATTATTTGGGCTATATTATATGGACTTATTGCATTATCAGTTGCAATTATTTACAACAAATATGGATTTAAGCCAAAAACATTTTGGTTTTTATTTCTTTTAAATTATATGTGCAATCAGGCGTTCAGCTACTTTCAATTCAGTCAAAAAAATTTGTTTTTAGCAACAGTAGATTGTTTACTAGTCGCTATTACTACGTTACTTCTCATAGCGCTTTCTTCCAATTTATCTAAAGTATCGACATGGTTGCTAATTCCATATTTTTTATGGGCTGCATTTGCTACATATTTATCTTGGACAATTTATAGTATAAATTAAAGACGCAAATAAAAACTTGAGTATAATAAAAATGCTCGAGTTTTTATGTTTATTAATGATAATCTAAAATATAGAATATATATATCTTAGGGAGGTCATATATGTGAAGAAGTGGATGAGAATTTTTCTGTACTCTTTACTAGGTATTTTACTTATGGGAAGTATTACGTTTTTTGTTTGGTCTCAGTTTACTTATAAACCAACGAAAGAGGCTTTGTCGTTAGTAGATGATAAAAAAGATGAAGAGAATATAGTTTTTGGAGAGAAAGATGCTAAAATAGGGGTTATTTTTTATCAAGGAGCTAAAGTAGAAGTTGAAGCTTATAGTTACTTAGGGGAAGATCTTGCAAAAGATGGACATTTTGTAGTGATGCCTAAGTTACCATTAAACTTAGCGATATTTGGAATAAATGTGGTAGACAGTGTAATTGAAAAGTATCCTGAAGTTCAAAAATGGTATGTTGCTGGACATTCAATGGGGGGAGCTATGATTTCTAAGTATGCCTTTCAACATGAAGATAAGGTAGACGGGATCATTTTCTTAGGCTCTTATCCTGCAGATAATTTCTCTACTAAATCGATGCCAATGTTATCAATTTATGGGGAAGTAGATGCTTTAGCAACTGTAGAAAAAATAGAGAACAGTAAAAAGTTAATGTCAAAGAATACAACTATGCACATGATAAAAGGGGGCAATCATGCTAATTTTGGCATGTATGGTGAACAAAAGGGTGATAATGCCAGCTTAATTACGCCAAAAGCACAACGAGATGAAACAGTGAAAGCAATTGAACAATGGATATTAAAACAATGATAATTAATTTAATAAATTTATTGAAAGAATTCTCTTTCCTCAAGTGTGTTAAGGGAGATGGCCCAATGGTAGGTGGAAGAGGTAATAAAGAGCCAGCTCATACGAGTAGGCTCTTTTATTTCCAATTGGTCCTTTATTTTCTCGGGAATCTCCTTTTCAGAAATAACGTCGTAAGAATAGACATACTTTCCTTTCACATGAATTTTCAAGTAAGTTTTTCTTATAAAATCATTAGGGGTGCTAGTTCCTACTGTATATTCTTTCTCATTTCTTGATTCATCAACGCCTTTTAGTGAGTACATAGTTCTTCCTTTATGATGATAATCCGGAACGCCATATCCTTTCGCAATGGCGTATACATTTTTTTCTTCAGCAATCGGATTAAATTTGTCCAAATCCCCGCGTAATATGAAAGGTAGTAAGTATATAGGGAGGCTTATTCCTATTATGCAAAGTACAAATTTCTTCATAATTGTTTCTCCTTTTATGTATTTACATTTTCAGTATAGAAAAAACTTCTTATGAATATAGAGGGGAATTCCTTAAGTTTTTCTTAAAAAAATTTTAAAAGTAAGGTTATTTTAACCAAAATTTTCATGAAAATACCTATCAAAAGAACGAATGTTCTTTTGATAGGAGTGATAACCTTGCATGATTATTCTCTTTTACCAAATCGCATTATTCTTTGTGTAGATCTTCGTAGCTTTTATGCGAGCGTATCATGTATTAAAAAAGGACTTGATCCACGTTATACAAAATTGGCTGTCGTAGGAGATGTGAATCGGAGTGGATCGATCGTATTGGCAGCAACACCGCCATTAAAAGCGTTAGGAATAAAGAAGATGGCTCGTTTGTATGAAATACCGAAGCGGCAAGATAATATTATTGTGAATCCAATTATGCATACGTATGTGAAATGTTCAAATTACATAACGGGTTTAGCTTAACAGTATGTCGCACCGGAAGATTTTCATCAATATAGTATTGATGAGTTTTTCATGGATATGACCGCAAGTATTCATTTATTTGCGAGTAATCCGTGCGAATCCGCATTAAAGTTCAAGCGAGAAATATATGAACGTACACGGCTCGAATTTACGATTGGTATTGGGCCAAACTTATTATTGAGTAAAGTAGCTTTTAAAACATAAGAACAAGCTATTAGAAAGTGAAAATGAGCACTTAAAAACACAACTAAAAAAAGAATTAGGAGAAGTGTATGAAAATTTATAAATATGTGATGTTGTCGTATCAGTTTTAAGATAAAACACTTAATAGAGCCAGTGGCTTTGAACACTTTTATTTTGAGAGAAAAGAATTTAAATCATAATGATACATATTAAAATCTTTTGCAAATATTTCTTGAACCAACTGAGTTGTTTCTGCATCATAAAAACTATCATAAGTAGGTAATCGTGGGAAAAGAGGGGTTGTGATATCACCGTCTGCATAAACTCCTTTGTAAATCATCTTACTCTCTTGATAATGCCAAGCCTTTGATAACAGATCTAATGGTGATTTTTTTAATTTATATACTTCTTCTAGTTTCGAAATTCCTGTGTTGAAATTTTCTAGATAAATATAGTTCGTAACGAATTCCTCTTCTCCTTGTATATATTGTTGTGTAAAGTGAGGATCTACTTGATCTAATTTGGTCATGTGTGCTTTTAAATAATACAAAAATAGTTTAAAGGAAATGGGTTTATTGCAGGTTTCATCACCATACAAAAATTGTCGAATGGGTTTCCATGCGGGATTCTCAAAATTTGGTGGCGGAATCAGAGCAACAAAAGAACTTACTGCTCTTCTATAAGGATTTCTTACTAGTTTGTAAGTATTCTTCTCTTTAGTTTGTAATCCACTAGCTAATTGTGCTAAATAATGTGTAGAGTTTTTATATACTTCATACTCATAGTTGTGAATGAACGGGTTGTATTTTATCGCTTCTTTAAATAAATTAATTTGATAAAAAAACCAGTGGGCTAGCGAAGTACAACCGCTTTTTTGGCTCCAAAATAAGATTAGGGGAAAATCTTTATGGAAATGAGGGGCACGCCCTTGCTTGTATATAAAATTATATAGTTCTGTATGATCCATTTTGAACCTCCATTCTTATATAGCAAAAGCATAAATTTTTTTTAATAAGCGATAACTAACTTTAGTCCACTAACACCAATAATGATAGCTAGAAATATTTGAAGGGGTTTAACGGGAATCTTAGTGGAGAATTTACTACCAAGTATGACACCTGGGATAGAACCAATGAGTAAATGAATTAACAAGAGATAATCTACGTTGCCTAAATTCATATTTAGTATGCTTGCAACCGTCACTAATAAAAAAGCATGTGTAATATCTGTGCCTACTAACTCGGATGGTCTCAGTTGATATAAATATATCATTGCAATAGCGAATAAAGAGCCTGACCCCACAGAAGTAAGTCCCACGATAAAACCGAGTATTGCACCAATAAGAATTGTTAGGCTCTTTTTTTGTACCATAGTCTGTCTTTGAAAATAATTTTGTGTAGATTCATTATAGAAAAATGCCTTTATTAAAATAGAAATTGCCGCAAGGATTAGAACATATCCTAATATATACTTTATAATTCCTTCTCGACTATAGTGAAAGATCGGTAAGAAATGAATCGTTACTACTGCGATAATTGCACTAGGTATACTCCCAATAGCTAGATATTTTACTAGTCTAAAATTGATGGTCTTCTGTTTCCAGTGTTGGGATATTCCAAACATTTTAGTAATAGAGTTATATACTAGATCAGTTCCAACAGCTACAGAAGGACTTATACCTAATGTTAGAAGAAATGGAGTCAGTAATGCGGCCCCACCTATCCCTGTTACTCCAACCAATCCCCCTATGATGAAGCCCATCATTATAATAGAAATACTCATTGTAATTCCCCTTCCATACCGCTGGCTTTTAATAGTGGTTTTCGTTTTTAAAGAGACTCTATGCATAGTGGGGGTTATAGGTATATTAGTTAAAAATTAATTTCATTCTTTTTATATCCATATGCTTCAAAATCGTCATTATATATTTCTAAATTTGTGTAGTAATCAATTTTATTTTTGTATATTTCAGATTCATAGTAATGAATGAAAGGTGCATATTTCATTACTTCCTCATATAACCCAATTTGGAAGAAAAACCAATTCGGCAGGGAAGTGCAACAGCTTCTGTGACTCCAAAATAAAATTATAGGGAAATCCTTATGATAATGTGGAATCCGTTCGCCACACCCAATCAATTCTTTAACATTGTCCTTCATTATTTATGATATTTCATACTGGTAGTTATAACGAACACTTAAATATAATCGTAACTACTCATACCATTGTATTTAAACATTACTGTAAAGGTACTCATTTGCATATAAAATCCCAGTGTATTAAAAATAACTTATATATGTACCTGAATTTTCTAAGCATATCGAAACGTAATAATTACTTATCAAATTTTAAAATATAGAAATCTGTTATAAGGAGAATTATGTATGAAGATATGTGTACAAAGATAGAGGGATTAATATAGCTACAATAATTTGAAAAATGTCTTGATAATATGGTGAAGTGGCAACCGTTTGCCAGTATGCCAGAACAGTTCGCAGTTATTAAAGAAATTATAAGTGAACAAATGAAAGTCCCGCGTCCAATCTTAACGCAAGATGCAAAGGAAATGATTGAAAATAAGCTGCTATGTTCATTTTTAGGTGAAGAAGAGGTTTTACTTACATATTATAAAGATGGCTATCTATATAAAAATTACATAACAGTAGTTGATAGTAATCCAATAAATGAGACGATTACTTGTGCGGATTACGGATGCTTTTCATAATAAAAGAATGTTTAAGTTTGGTGATGTAATTGAGGTGAATTAGAGGGGGAAATATCTCTTCCTAACTTAATTATATCATGTAAATCAAGTTCGAAATAGACTGTTTATTCGTATTTACTACTGCTACAATCAAGAACACATGCAAAGTAAGGAGAGATGTTACATGAGTTCTTTCGTTCTCGATTTTCAGGAAATAGAAAAAACGCAGCTTTCGCTCGTCGGCGGAAAAGGATTGAATTTAGGGGAATTATCAAATATTCAAGGGATACAAGTGCCAGAAGGGTTTTGTGTTACAACGGTAGGATATGAAAAGGCCATCGAACAGAATGAAGTGTTTCAAGCTTTGTTGAATCAATTAACAAAGCTAAAATTTGAGGACCGAGCTCAAATTGGTGAAATTAGCAGGAAGATTAGAGAAACCATTATGGCAGTAGAAATCCCTTCTGATGTAGTGGAAGCGGTAGCTCATTATCTCTCACGTTTTGGAAATGAACATGCTTATGCAGTGCGTTCTAGTGCTACTGCTGAAGATTTACCATATGCCTCGTTTGCTGGTCAACAAGATACGTATTTAAATATAATCGGAAAAGAAGCGATTTTGCAGCATGTAAGAAAGTGCTGGGCTTCTTTATTTACAGAGCGAGCAGTTATGTACCGCATGCAAAATGATTTTGAACATAATCAAGTTTCTATATGTGTTGTCGTTCAAAAAATGGTTTTCCCTGAGGCTTCGGGAATTTTATTTACTGCTGATCCAATTACTTCTAACCGAAAGGTGTTATCAATTGATGCCAGTTTTGGGCTTGGTGAGGCATTAGTAGCAGGCTTAGTATGTGCTGATAATTATAAAGTAAAAGAAGGCGAAATCACCGGAAAGATGATCGCAACTAAAAAATTAGCTATCTATGCTTTAAAAGAGGGCGGAACAGAGACAGGGCAGATTGAGCCGGCTCAGCAAAAGCTTCAAACATTGTCTGAACAAAAAATTTTACAACTAGCACAGATAGGAAGGCAGATCGAAGCTTATTTTGGCTGTCCGCAAGATATTGAATGGTGTTTAGTTGATGATACATTTTATATTGTCCAAAGCAGGCCGATTACGACTTTGTATCCAATTCCAGAAGCAAATGATCAGGGAAATCATGTGTATATATCGGTTGGTCATCAGCAAATGATGACCGATGCGATGAAACCACTAGGATTATCTTTTTTCCTGTTAACGACTAGTGCTCCTATGCGTAAAGCGGGAGGCAGGCTATTTGTTGATGCTACACAAAGATTAGCTTCACCTGCTAGCAGAGATTTCTTAATAAACACTTTAGGAAAATCTGATCCGCTCATACGAGATGCATTAACAACTGTAGTCGAGCGAGATGATTTTATTAAAGTGTTACCAGATGATGAAAAAGAAAAGAGTGTTGGTAAAAGTGGACCACCTGCAAGCTCACAACCACAAATCGAAAACGATCCGGCAATCGTTACGAATTTAATAAAGACTAGTCAAGCATCACTTGAAGAGTTAAAACGAAATATGCAAACAAAATCAGGGGTGGATGTATTTGATTTTATTTTGGAAGACATCCAGCAATTAAGAACAGTATTATTCAACCCACAAAGTATAGCCGTCATTATGGCAGGTATGGATGCTTCAACATGGATCAATGAAAAGATGGAGCAATGGCTAGGTGAAAAAAATGCAGCAGACACGCTTTCTCAATCCGTACAAAATAATATTACGTCAGAAATGGGTTTAGCATTACTGGACGTTGCAGATGCGATTAGGCCATATCCAAAAGTCATTGCGTATTTACAGCATGTAGAAGATGATGGCTTTTTAGATGAGCTAGTTAAGTTTGAAGGCGGGGATAAAGCACGAGATGCAATCTATGCTTTTCTAAATAAATACGGAATGAGATGTAGCGGAGAAATTGACATTACGAAAACGCGCTGGAGTGAAAAGCCAACCACAATTATCCCGATGATTTTAAATAATATAAGAGACTTTGAAGCGGGGGCGAGTAAGCGGAAGTTTGAAGAAGGACTGCAGGAAGCTTTGAAAAAAGAAGAAGAGTTATTAGATCGATTGCAGCACTTGCCGGATGGTAAACAAAAAGTAGAAGAAACGAAGCGAATGATTCGTAACATCCGGAATTTTATCGGTTATCGTGAATACCCAAAATACGGCATGATTAATCGCTATTTCATATATAAGCAGGCAATATTGAAAGAAGCTGAGCAACTCGTGCAAAATAACGTTATTGATGAAGTAGAAGATATATACTATCTAACTTTTGAAGAACTTCACGAAGTTGTCCTTACGAATAAACTAGATTACGTGGTTATTCATAAACGGAAAAATGAGTACAAATTATATGAAAAACTAACGCCTCCGCGTGTTATCACGTCTGATGGAGAAATCATTACTGGGAAGTACAAGCGAGAAAATCTCCCGGCTGACGCGATTGTAGGTTTGCCCGTTTCTTCAGGAGTGATTGAGGGGAGAGCTCGCGTTATTTTAAACATGGAAGATGCGAATTTAGAAGATGGAGATATATTAGTTACTGCCTTTACTGACCCTGGATGGACACCATTGTTTGTGTCTATAAAAGGGTTAGTCACCGAAGTTGGCGGACTGATGACACATGGAGCAGTTATTGCACGTGAATATGGATTACCAGCAGTTGTCGGAGTAGAGAATGCTACGAAACGAATAAAAGACGGACAGCGAATTCGGGTACATGGAACAGAAGGGTATATTGAAGTGTTGTAATGAAATAAAAGATCATCCGCTATTATAGTGGATGATCTTTTATTATATAGCGGACTTATTTCTTTAAACCAGCCGCATAAAAAGGTCCATGAACTGCGATTGTTGATAAAATACGAGCAATTTCTTCAGGTGTTTCTTTTTGTCCATTATTTAACCATTGTTGAATGACACCTATATGAGCAGATGCCATATAAGAAGCTAAGTATTGGCTTGGGACAAGTAAATTCTCCTTATTAATGAGAGGACCATTCGTATCTTCAAATAGTGTTTTCCACATAAAGTCTTTCAGTTTCGTTTGGAAAGATAAATCTCCTTTTGGGCTTAGTACAGCTTTCATAAAATCACTATTTTCATTTAGAAATTCAAGAATAGAAGCGATAAGTATAAACGGCATTGTTGGGGAAGGGCTTGATCCAAGATCAGCAATAACTTCCGGTAATCTCTGTTTAGCAATGCTAGAAAATTCATACATAATTTCTTCTTGGCATTTTGTCATTAAATCAAATTTATCTTGGTAATGTGTATAAAATGTACCACGATTTATGTTTGCTTTCGTAGTAATATCTTTCACTGTAATGGCGTCAAAACCTTTTTCCTCAATTAACTCCACTAATGCATTTCGTATGGCAGTTTTCGTACGAATAACACGTAAATCTAAATTACTATCGCGCAAAGTATGTCCCTCCTTAATTTTAGCCAACACATTTCAAGGATGTGTCTTATAACCGACACATTCACGATTTTTGATTATTGTATAAGGTTCAACTCGAACATATAATTCAAATATAAATAAACAACACGTTGTTGGTTATTATAAATCAAATTAAAGGAGGAGAAAAGAAAATGTTTAAAAACAAACTTTTATTGTTATCTCCAGTTATTGCACTACTTGTTGTTTTTATTTTTTCATTAACATTATTTCCAACCGTTCAACCTAAGCCGAAAAACTTACCAATCGCAATTGTAAATGAGGATCAAGGAGTAGAAATTCCGAATCAACCGAAGATGAATATGGGGCAAACGATTGTTGATAATATGAAAAAGACATCAAAATCAGAGGAAGAACCTGCGGTAAAGTGGGTAGAAGTACAAAATAAAGAAGCAGTTCAAAAAGGCTTAAATAATCAAGAATATTATGCAGCATTGGTTATTCCGAAAGACTTTAGCACAAAACAAGCATCATTACGAACACCACAGCCATCTTCGCCAGAGGTAGAAATATTCATCAATCAAGGAATGAATACAGCAGCATCAACTATGGCGGGGCAAATGTTAAATGCGATCGTTGATAATATGAACAATACTGTTCGTACACAACTATTAGAAGGATTGAAAGCAAAAGGAGCTACATTAACAGCAGACCAAGTTTCAAATGTAGTAACACCTATTACGAAGAAAGTGACAAATGTGAATGAAATCGGCAAAAATAGTGCGAACGGTAACTCGCCAATGTCTTTATTCCAGCCGTTATGGATTGCAAGTTTAGCGAGCGCAGCAATTATCTTTATTGCGATAAGTAAAACGCAAGTGGATACAAGAAAAGAGAACTTCGTATTGAAACTAAAACAAATAGTAACAGGAGCAATTGCTACACTTGTAATTGGATTTGGTCTTACATGGATAGCTGATGGAATGGTAGGATTAAATATCCCGAATTTCACGGATACGGCTTTGTTCTTATCCATTACTTCTTTTTGTTTCTTCTTAATGATTTCTGCGGTGCTTTCATTAGTTGGACTAAAGGGAATCGGTGTATTCGCGCTCTTACTATTCTTCGGTGCACCGTTATTATCATTAGCACCTGAAATGTTGTCGCCATTTTATCAAGACTGGGTGTACGCATGGTTGCCAATGCGATTTATGATTGAAGGACTTAGAGAAATATTCTTCTTTGGAAAAGGGTTAGCTTGGAATACTCCTCTTATTGTACTCGTTTGGATTGGTGTAGTAAGCGTGGTTATTATACTTGGAACAGCTTTAAAACGTAGTGTAGTAAAGGGGCATAAAACGGAATTAAATGCTTAAAAATAAAAACCGTTTCACTCGTAGTGAAACGGTTTTTTGTGATGAAATCGATAGGGAAATAATTCAATGATAGATAGGCTTTTTCGATGTTTTAAAGGTGAGTGAAGAACTAGTATTTGCTGTCCCTTTATATATACATGCTCCTACTATTTCGAAATGCATAAAATGTTATGTGAAATAATGGAGGGGATACGATGTATAATTCGAATTATGATGATTGGTATAGACAGAATGATAAGCTAATTAGTGATATTGAAAAAGCTATAAACGGAGAGTATAGCGCTATAAGCTGCTATGCAAAATTAGCTAACATGGCTCCAAATCAAGTAGAACAAAAACAAATTCTTGAAATCCGTAATGATGAAATAAGGCATTTTCATCATTTTGTACAAATCTATACGAATTTAACTGGCAGACAGCCGAAGCCACAGATTACGGAAAATTGCCCTAATACGTACTTACAGGGATTAGAGTTCGCTATACAAGATGAGCAAAAGACCGTAGATTTTTACTTGGAAATTTCAGATGAAGCAGCAGATGCATCTATGAAAGAGTTATTGCGCAGAATAGCTGCAGATGAACAAAATCATGCAGTGTGGTTTTTATATTATTTTGTGAAGTCGAAGTGAGTGTTAAAAATGAATGGCTGATGTGCTGAACATATTAGAAATTATTTTAAAACGCAGTGCAATAATTGAATGAAAAACTTAAATGTAAGTAGAAAGAAACCGTTTCATAAGTAGTGGGACGGTTTTTTCGCGGTGAAATACAAGTTACATAGGTATCGACAAAATATAGTAGTTGAATTAGGTATATAATGTATGAAATGAAAACGAAAATAAATAAGCGAGGAGCAAACAAATGAAAAGAGGAATTACAGTAGATATTCCAAATGAATATGATAATTTACTTTGGAAAGTGTTAAAGCCGATTGATATTTCTTCATTTGATTGGTGGGTGGGGAGTGAGGAGTCATACTTAGTAGCACGTGGTGGATTGGATGAGGCATTATTTCCAGAAGAACCAAGTATAGTGGAAGGATCAGATTTGAAAAGATTATTTAAAGACAATATATATTATGTTATTTTTGCAGATTTAAAAGCGTATCCAAAAGGAGGGGAAGTAGTAGATATTGAAACATATGAAGAATTTAAAGAGAGTAAGTGTGAATTAGTTTTACTAGTTGCGGATTGTACATACGTCACAGTTTACGCTAAAGACCAAGAAGCGATTGAATTGATGTATGAAAACGCAATTGATCAAGGATTTTATGTTGAATACGTTACAGACGAAAATGACGGTAGAACGCGTTTATCCGTGTGATAGGTATATAAAGGGGGAAGTAAATGAATCATATTAATGCTGATTTAGTTAAAAGGTTAATAGGGGCACAATTTCCAGAATGGGCACATTTAGAAGTGAAACCTGTAAAATTTAGCGGACATGATAATAGAACGTTTCATTTAGGGGACGAGATGAGTGTCAGATTGCCAAGTGATGCAGCATATGCACCGCAAGTAGAGAAAGAAAACATTTGGTTACCTATATTAAGTAAGGGACTTTCTTTACAAATTTCTGCACCAATTGCGAAAGGGAATCCGACTGAAGAGTATCCGTGGCCTTGGTCTATTAATAAGTGGATCGAGGGAGAGACAGTCACGAAAGAAAATGTACGTGACTTAGATGAAATTGCGGCGGACTTAGGCTCATTTTTAATAGAGTTACAATCAATTGATGCGAGTAACGGGCCAATAGCTGGAGAACATAATTTTTACCGAGGCGGGCTTATATCTGTATACGATGAAGAAGCGAGAGTGGCTATTGAAAATAATAAGGATGTTTTTGATGAGACATTATTACAGCATCTTTGGGATTTAGCACTTCAGTCAACGTGGGAGCGCAAACCAGTTTGGATTCATGGAGATGTTGCACCAGGGAATTTACTCGTTAAGGATGGAAAGCTTTGTGCCGTAATTGATTTTGGTATATTAGGAGTAGGAGATCCTGCTTGTGATGCAGCGATGGCATGGACGTTTTTGGATAAGAATAGTAGAAACGTATTTAAAGAAGTATTACAAATGGATGAAGAAACGTGGAATAGGGCGAGAGGATGGGCGCTTTGGAAGGCGTTAATTACATATGATGCGAATAGGGATAGTAATGAGAAAGTAGCAGAAGAATCTTATCGTGTAATTCAAGTAATTGTGGATGATTATAAGAGGTAATAGAAAAAGCTTATTTTGATTGTATATTTCAAAATAGGCTTTTTTGCATGATTAAATATTCAGAATTAAAAGAAGGAATCCGACATTATTATACAGAATATTTAGATAATAGGAGGTGTCGAATTTTGAATGAAATTGAATTAAAAAGTAATGTAATTAAGACAGAGCGAGAGAGCGGGATTATACTTCGGTTTATACTCGCAAGTTTAGTAGGTGTGTTTATGTTTTTCGTACCAGTTACGATAAACGGTGCTTCGTCTATTATGATTGATCATATCGTATCGTGGATAAGAGCTACGGTTCCTTCGGTAGTACCTTATTATGCACTGCTTGTTATGGTAATTGGTGCGATTTATCCATTTTATACGAAGAAATGGAATGCATCTATCGTAGATATTTGTTTTTCTATTTTAAAAGTAGTAGGTGTTGTTTTTGGCATATTATATTGTTTGAAAGTAGGACCAGCTTGGTTCTTTGCGCCAGATGTTGGACCGTTTTTGTATGAGAAGTTAGTTATATCAGTAAGTTTACTCGTTCCAATCGGCTCGGCTTTTTTAGCGCTATTAGTCGGGTACGGATTGCTTGAGTTTATCGGCACGTTTTGTCGTCCGATTATGAGACCGTTATGGAAAACACCTGGGCGCTCAGCAATCGATGCGGTGGCTTCCTTTGTGGGGAGTTATTCGCTAGCACTTCTTATTACGAATCGCGTGTACAAAGAAGGAAAGTATACGACGAAAGAAGCAGCAATTATCGCTACAGGTTTTTCTACAGTATCCGCTACATTTATGATCATCATCGCAAAAACATTAGACATTATGCATTTATGGAATGTTTACTTTTGGACTACTCTTGTTGTAACATTCATCGTGACCGCTATCACCGTAAGAATCCCGCCTCTTAGTAGAAAACCAGATACATATATTACGAAAGAAGGATTCCCAGAGCCCGTTTATAAAGAGAAAATGTTAGAGCGAGCTTGGGAAGATGCATTAGAAGTATCGAAATCTGCGCCAAGTATTATGAAAAATATCGCAGTGAATTTAAAAGACGGATTTATAATGACAATGGGAATTTTACCATCGATTATGTCAGTAGGGCTAATTGGAATCGTCTTAGCAAAGTTTACGCCAATATTTGATTGGATTAGTTATATTTTCTATCCATTTACATGGTTACTGCAGCTTCCAGAAGCGGAACTAGCTGCAAAAGCAGCATCAGTTGGTATTGCAGAAATGTTTTTACCTTCTCTTTTAGTTGTAAGTGCACCGCTTGTTACAAAGTTTGTTATTGCGGTTGTTTCGGTATCATCTATTTTGTTTTTCTCCGCTTCAATTCCTTGTATATTATCAACAGATATTCCGTTAAAAGTATCTGAGCTTATTATTCTATATGTGCAAAGAACGATTTTAACGTTGCTTATTATTACGCCGATTGCTTATTTGTTGCTTTAAAAAGAAAAGGTATTATCAAAAGGGGAAAGCTGGAAAAGTATAAAAAAGTAAATTTGAAAATTAATATTTATGATAAAAATATTAGTAATATACATGTGGTATATAAATGCGAGAACAGTTATTTCTGAGTTTTAAAGAGATAAAGCTATAAAAAAGAACCCTTCCGTAAAGGTTGGGTTCTTTTGTTTGTTATTTTTTATTAAAAGCAGGGTGTTCCCACATCGCTATCAAGCTAAGAAAAGCAAATACCCCAAAACGAGAAAATTTACATCTCTAGGTGAAAATGTACAATTTTTTGTTTTGGGGGCAATCTGCAAGCCCATCAATCTAAGATTTTAAAGTATCCTCTAAACGAAAATTTTTTATTTTTCTGAACTTTTATTTATTTTTCGTATATGACGTAATACTTCTTAAGAAGATTCCTAACCCTGCAAAAAAGAATCCTAAGCATAATAAGCTGGCTGGCGTTCCCCAAGTGATTTGATCTAGCATTTTTATCCCCTCCCGTTTATTAGTATATAGTATTTATTGGGATTTATCCAGATATTCCCTTGAACAGGCACCTCCATATGCCTATCAACCTAACAGAGCAGATTGCCCTATTTTCCGACTACTATGTCTAAAATAGCAGAGGCGGCAGAAGTAAGCTTTGGTAGTGTAGCATATTACTATGAAAGTAAAGAGAAATTGTTTGAAGCAGCAGTATTAGCACCTTTTGAAGATTTTAGAAAACTATTCTCATTAGTTCATGAATTCGATGGTTCACCATTAGAGAGAATTTCAAAGATGGTATATGAACAAATGAAATTTTGTATTCAATAAAGTAGTTCTTTAAGATTAGTACAATATGTAATTGCTCATCACGATCAATTTCCACAAATAATGAGTAAAATACTCGTTTTTTGGGAGGAATCAAAGGAGAGTATTTCTTCAGTAATAATCGATGGTCAGAAAAAAGGAGAACTAATGTTATTAGAACCAAATGTTGTATTTTCTTCTTATTTCTCTTATTTAATCGGTACGATATTAACTATTATTGATGAGCTTTCACACTCTATATGGGAAGAGTATATTCGACAAGGAATTCGTATGTTTGGTCCTAAGGAAGAGATGTTGAGGGAAATTGAATTAGGTTAAGTGAGGTTAAAAGGGATAAAGCAATAGAGCATGGAAAAATATGATCTGTTTAATAAAAGTTAATATTTATTCAAAAAGAAAAGAAGTCATTTTGATTCAAATGACTTCTTTTTATTTATCGTAAAATCGTAGTTAGTGCGAAATAATAATCAGTGGAGAGAAATAAAAAACATGAATTAAAATTTCACTTTATTTCAAAGTGAAAGTCACATTTAGTGTGACTTTAGTTTTCGAATATCCCTTGACGGGAATATTCCTCTTTGGTTATAATCGATTCAACAGGAAAATAATATTAGTGATGATATTGATGTGTTATAACCGGAGACCATCACTTAACGAGGTGAATGATATGTCGGGAAAAATTCCGGGCGTGAATATGACGACGTTGAGCGCTTTATCTGAACCGAATCGTATGAATATCGTTGAACTCTTGCGTGACGGTCCCTTAACCGTTGGGGAAATCGCCGAACATTTGGGATTAAGGCAACCACAAACTTCGAAACATTTAAAAGTGTTAAGCGATACAGGGATTGTGGAAGTGCAGGCTGAAGCTAATCGCCGGATTTACAAGCTCCGACCTGAGCCATTCCAAGCACTTGATTGTTGGGTGCAGTCATTTAAGCGTGTGATGGAAGAGAGATTCGATAATTTAGATGAGTATTTGAAGGAATTGCAGAAAAAGGAAAAGTTATAAAATCAGTTCATATTTAAGGAGGAATTAACATGTCAAACAATACAATGGTATCAAGAGTAGAGAACGATCGGGTATTAGTACTGGAGCGTGTTTTCGATGCACCGCGTAATCTTGTATTCAGTATGTTTAAAGAAGCAGAGCATTTGAAACACTGGTGGGGACCAAGGGGCTGGGAAATTCCAGCATGCACTGTCGACTTCCGTCCGGGAGGCGTTTGGCACTACTGTATGAAGTGTGTCGATCAGAACCTGGGGCAATTTTTTGGTATGGAATCATGGGGGAAAGCAGTTTATAAAGAGATTATTGAGCCAGAGAAAATTGTCTACACCGATTACTTTTCGGATGCTGAAGGCAATGTAAATGATTCTATGCCGTCAACCGAGATGACATTGGAATTCATCGATTTAGGTGGAAAGACAAAGCTAATAAACCGTGCTGAATATGTTTCCGAAGAAGCTCTTAAGACTGTTATGGACATGGGCATGCTACAAGGTATCACCGAAACTTGGGATCGTTTGAACGAGCGATTGGAGTCGCTGAAATAGATTTTTGTACCGCAACTTTATTTTCGGTGATAATTAGGTGTAAGTGTATGGAGTTTAATAAAAATTGTTTATAAAGGAGCGTTAAAATAAATGATTAATAATGTTGGTCAAATCATGTTGTATGTAAATAACCAAGATGAAGTGAAGGAATTCTGGACAGAAAAAGTAGGATTTATTGTAATTTCAGAGGAAGATAACGGTCAAGGAATGCGATGGATTGAAATTGCTCCAACTAAAGAAGCTGAAACAAGTATTATTCTCCATAATAAGGAGCTAATTGCTAAAATGCAGCCGGAGTTAAATCTTGGTACACCTTCTTTAATGTTCTTCTCAAAAGAATTCGATAGTTTATATAGTGATTTAGTAAACAAAAACGTTACAGTCGGAGAAATTGTAAATATGCCTTCAGGTAGAATATTTAATTTTGCAGATAGCGAAAATAATTATTTTGCGGTAATGGAAAAGAAGTAAATTTCAATTCAATTTATGAGTGCGATGCTTGAATAAAGGCATCGTATTTTTTATTTTAAAGATATATTTTATTCCTTAACATAAATATAATTTTTATGTTCTTATATAACAATTAAACGGTAATAGAGTGTGATATAGTTACAACAAAGGGAGCTTAAAAATGGAAGTAATTCACGAAAGAGCAAAGTTACGGTTAATGGATAGCAATGATGTCGAAAAAATGTTTTCAATTGTGGAAGGAAATCGAGATATTTGGGCGTATTTAATCTCTAAAATGGATACTGTTCAAGATATGCAGCAATATGTTCAAAAGGCGATAAAAGCATATGGGGCAGGGAAGGATTTGCCATTTGTTGTTGTGGATCAAAAGACAAATGAAATAGTAGGGAGTACACGCTTATATAACATTTCAGTTGAAGATAAGACGGTGGAATTAGGGAAAACGTGGTATGACCCAAGTGTGCAACGTACGAGTATGAATACGGAATGTAAGTACATGTTATTACAATATGCTTTTGAAAAGTTGCATATGCGGAGGGTACAAATTAAGACGGATGCACGAAATGAAAAAGCACAAAGAGCAATTGAAAGACTCGGCGCAGTAAAAGAGGGTGTACTTAGAAACGAAAGAAAATTACCGAGTGGGCATGTTAGAGATGCAGTTGTATATAGTGTTATTGCAAGTGAATGGCCAGCTGTAAAGGAACGGTTATTAGAAAAATTAGAATCGTATAAAGAAAAACGATAATTCATATTAAGAAAGGTGTATTGATCGTCAAGATGAAAAATATACCTTTTTTCTTACAAAACGGTTACTTCTTTTATTTACTTTTGTTTCATCATTCCATTATGATAAAAAATTCGTTACAATGTAGTTGTATGGTAATAAACTTATGAATTACAAAAACGTAATGAAAACCGCAAACGAAAAATGAATTGATAATCCTCAATTTTAAATGAAAACCCTTTAATACATATATAACAAGAAAAATTCCTTCTTTTAAAAAAATTCAAACAAAATGATTTGATATATACGTTTTTATATAGAAGTATGGATGATGTACGGAGGCAGTTATAAATGAAAGAAAATAAGAAAAGTAAGAAAAGAAGAATCTTGCAAGTATTCTTGCTTATGATTTGTTCTATTATTTTATATGTAAGTTATGCAGCTTACGATATTTGGAGTTATCGCTTTAAAACAGATGATGGTGTGAAGACAGATGCTGGTATCGTGCTGGGAGCAGCTTCATGGAACGGAAAACCATCTCCTGTATTTAAAGAAAGAATTAATCATGCAATTTCCTTATATAAGAACGGTAATATTAAAAAGATTATTTTCACAGGTGGTACAAAGTTTGAGGCAGAGCTTGAGGAAGCGCGTACTGCTAGAGTGTATGCAATGAAACATGGTGTAAAAGAAGAGGATATTTTAATTGAAACAAAATCCCTTTTCACAGAGGATAATTTAAAGAATGCAAAGCAAGTTGGAATAGAGAACGGAATACGCACATATACGATTGTAAGTGATCCACTTCATATGAAACGTGCGATGAGAATTGCAAAACATATTAAAATTGAAGCGTATGCATCACCAACTCCAACGTCAGCGTATAAAACGTTAGATACAGAGATTCCATTCTTTTTTAAAGAATTATGCTCGTATATTGGATATGTAACCTCTTTGCCATTAAAGGCATTGAAAGGGGATTAATATAAGAAAAGAACCTATCCTTTTTATAGGAACTTTTCTTATTGTTCAAAAGCATTGTATTTTTATCGGAATAGTGAAACAATAGAGAAGTAACTTCATATAATCATAATGACAAAATGAACGGTTTTTGAATCGGACATAAAGGAGATTATGTATGGCACTCTCATTTGTTGAAACAGAAGAACAATCTTTAGTTATTGAGAAAATAAATAAATTGATTCCGAAGTTCATGGAAAGGGAGCATCAACTAAGTGAATTAGGATCATTTCCGTATGAAAATATTAATAATTTGAAAGATATCGGATATACGAAATTAACGTTGCCAAAAGAATGGGGAGGCAATGCGATTTCTTTATATGACTTCGTTTTATTTCAAGAGAAAATAGCAGAAGGCTGCGGTGCTACCGCATTATCGATTGGATGGCATCTTGGCATCGTAAAGGAATTAGCTGAAAATCGTTCTTGGAATGAGGAAATGTTCACTTGGTTTTGTGAAGAAGTACGTAATGGTGCGCTTTTTAATCGAGCAGCGACAGAGCCGAATACAGGTAGTCCTACGCGCGGCGGGAAACCAGAGACGTTAGCTGTCAAAAAAGGTGAGAAGTGGATTATAAATGGAAGAAAAACGTTTACGACAATGGCACCAGTACTTGATTATTTTATCATTTCAGCAAGTATTGAAGGCCAGGAAGATATCGGAGAGTTTGTCATTCCAAAGAATACGCAAGGCGTGACAATTGAAGAAACGTGGGATAGCATCGCAATGCGAGGAACTGCGAGCCATGATCTCGTTTTACAAAATGTAGAGATACCAGATCGCTTTTTCACTGATATAAAGGGTTCAAAAGTTAAAGCTAAGGGTATTGGCTGGTTGCTACATATACCAGCATGTTATTTAGGAATTGCACAATCAGCAAGAAATTATGCAGTTCAGTTTGCGGTATCATACAAGCCAAACAGTTTAAATCATTCTATAAGTTTATTACCGAATGTTAGAAGGTTAGTTGGAGAATTAGAACTTGAGCTTATGCAAGCTCGTGTCTTTTTATATCAAATTGCGAAAAAATACGATGAGGCAGAAGATAAATTATCATTGCAAGCCGAACTTGCGGCAGTGAAATACGCAGTAACAAATGCGGCAATATCTATTGTAGATAAAGCAATGCGTATTGTCGGGGCGAAAAGTTTATCAGAAAAAAATCCGCTTCATCACTATTATTTAAACGTCAGAGCAGGACTACACAATCCGCCGATGGATGATGCAACACTATCTATGCTGGCGGATGCGGCGTTTCGGTCTTAATGAAGAAATATAAAGTCTGTTCCGTTCTGGAACAGACTTTTCGTTGTCGGTGAATCGTTGGTATATTTAGAGTTGTGATAGATATATTAAAAAAATCGTTGATATAATTCCATGTATTATGTCATTGTTCAAGAAGAGGGAATTCTCGATTTATCAATTCAATAAATCTTTCTTTTCACTCTTCTTTTTATAGTTTTATAGTGGAATACTATGCTTCTTATTTCACCTACTGTATAATAAGAAAAAAGCACGAAAAGAGGTTATCTCATGCTAGAGGTTATTGCAACTTGTTTAGAAGATGTGAAGCGAATTGAAAAGGCTGGTGGAAATCGAATTGAACTCATTTCATCATATACAGAAGGTGGTTTAACACCGAGCTATGCTTTTATAAAAAAAGCAGTAGATGCAGTGCAAATACCAGTTCATGTTATGATTCGTCCGCATGCAAAGTCTTTTACATATACGGAAGAAGAAATTGAAATGATGAAAGAAGATATTGTAGTTGCTCAAAATCTTGGAGCTGCTGGTGTTGTATTAGGTGTGTTAAATGAACAAAATGAAGTTGATGAAGAGAAATTAGTAGATTTATTATCTGTTGTAGATGGAATAAATGTAACGTATCACCGTGCGATAGATGATACAGAAAATCCAGTAGAAGCGATGAAATTTTTGAAGAAATTCAATAAAGTTACTCACGTTTTAACTTCAGGCGGACAAGGAAATGTAGTAGATAATATTCCGGTTCTTGCAGCAATGCAAAAGGAAAGTGAAGGGAATATACAGCTTGTTGTCGGAAGCGGAGTAACGAAAAAGAATGTAAAACAATTGCTAGATGAAACTGGAATTACGCAGGCGCATGTAGGTACAGCGGTTAGAGAGGGTAAGTCATGTTTTTCTGAAATTGACCTAAATTTAGTACAAGAGTTAGTTGAAATAATAAAGTAAGTATGTAAGAAAGAGGAGAGACGATGAAGACAAATACGAAGAAAGAATTGATCTCATGGATTAAGACGATAGGTATTACACTTGCGATTGCCTTTATCGTTCGTGGGGTGCTATTTACGCCGTCATTAGTACAAGGTGAATCGATGATGCCAACTTTAGAAAATAATGAGCGAGTTCTCGTGAATAAGATTGGTTATAGTATAAGCGGGTTAGATCGTTTTGACGTTATCGTCTTCCACGGAAAAGAAGGGTACGATTTAGTAAAACGAGTAATTGGTTTACCAGGTGATACAGTTGAGTATAAAGATGATGTTTTATATGTAAACGGAAAAGCGATGGAAGAACCGTATTTAAAAGAATTTAAAGAAAAGGCGTCAGGTCGTGTATTAACTCCTGATTTTACGTTAGAACAAATCACAGGGAAAACGAAAGTGCCAGAGGGCCAAGTGTTTGTTTTAGGAGATAATCGTGAAGTATCTAAAGACGGTCGTATGTTTGGATTTATTTCAGAAGATGAAATTGTCGGAAAAGGACAAGCTGTTTTCTGGCCATTGAAACAAGTGAGAGCGTTATAAAGTAAAGCAAAAGTATGGGAGAAATATTCTTCCATACTTTTTTTGTTTGTGAAAAATATATTGATAGAATTGAAAGAATATTTTATAATTTTAAATTATATGTTTGTTTCGAAAAACGGAATTGAAGTTCCAAAATTCGGAACAAGAAGGAGATAGGATGAGTATAAATAAAACGGCAGTTAAGACAATGGATATTTTAGAGTTGTTTTATGAGCATGAGGAGCTAAGTTTAACAGAGATGGTTCAGCTTACGAGCATGCCGAAAACATCTGTTTATCGTTTAATTGGCTCGTTAGAAGAAATGGACTTTTTACAAAAAACAGAAAAGGGCAAGTATCGTCTCGGAGTCGTTTTTTTACGATTTGGTCAACTTGTTTCACAAAGGTTATCCGTAAGAAATATTGCGATTCCATATATGAAAGAGCTTAGAGATAGTTTAGGGCAGGCAGTTAATTTAATTATTCAAGATGGTAATGATGCAATTTACGTTGAAAAGATGGAAGGAGTTCAGCCAGTACGTGTTTATACGGCGGTTGGAAGAAGAGCACCGCTTTATGCGGGTGCATGTCCGAGAATTTTACTATCGTATTTTTCTGAGGAAGAGAAAAGAAAGTACGTAGAGGAAACTGATTTAAAGCAGTTTGCAGATGGAACGATTGTGAATAAGGAGCATTTACTAGAAGTGTTACATATGGCAAAACAAGCTGGATACACAATTAGCTATTCTGAATTAGAAAATCATACAGCGGCTATAGCAGCTCCGATTTTTGCGAATGATGGAACGGTTGTAGCAGGTATTAGTATTTCGGGATTGGCAATTGAGTATAGCGAAAGTAACATTTCATATTTTACTGCGAAAGTGAAAGAAACAGCGAATCGTATTTCGAAAGAACTTGGCTTTTTGGCATAGAAAGAGGGAGTGAGATGAAATTTTCTGCGTTAGGGGATCAAGCAATTATTGTTACATTTGGTGAAGAAATTGGGATGGATATATACGAAAAAGTGCAACGATTATTTCAAGCGCTAAGGCGGCATCCATTTGTAGGAATGGTTGAATGCGTTCCGTCGTTTACTTCATTAGCGGTTTACTACAATTTGTACGAAGTATGGAAGGAAAATGATAGAAATATAAGGCCATATGATTACGTTTGCCAGTATATAAGGGAGCTATGTGATTCATATAAAGAAGAAGTGAACCGAGATGTGAAACATATTTCTATACCAGTGTGTTACGGGGGAGAATATGGACCTGATTTAGAAGAGGTTGCGCATTATCAAGGATTACAAGTAGAGGATGTTATTCGAATACATAGTGAAACAACATATTTCGTGTATATGTTAGGCTTTACGCCTGGCTTCCCTTATTTAGGGGGATTATCAAAAGAACTAGAAACACCTAGAAAAGAAACACCACGGTTACAAATCGCTCCTGGTTCAGTAGGGATTGGCGGAAATCAAACAGGTATTTATCCGCTAGAAACACCAGGAGGCTGGAATATTATCGGCCGAACACCTATTTCTCTATTTAATCCAAAAGAAGAAACACCAACATATATTCAAAGTGGTATGTATTTACGATTTATACCAATAACAAAAGGAGAGTACGTATCGCTTGAGGGGGCTAAAGAATGGATGTAGAGATTTTGCATGCAGGAATGTTTACAACAGTCCAAGATTTAGGGCGATTTCATTATCAACAATACGGTGTACCTGTTGGCGGGGCTATGGATAAAAATGCGCTCAGGATGATTAATATGTTAGTAGGCAATGAGGAGAATGAAGCTGGACTCGAAATTACAATAATGGGACCTAAATTGTTAATAAAGAAAACGACATTGCTTGCGATTGGCGGTGCGGATATGGAACCGTTATTAAATGGGGAACGTATTCCATTATGGCGTCCCATATTAGCTGAGGAAGGAAGTATGCTTTGTCTCGGAAAAGCGAAAAGCGGTTGCAGAGCGTATGTGACTTTTGCGGGCGGTATAAATATTGATCATACGATGGGAAGTAAAAGTACTTACATACGTGCTGCTCTTGGCGGTATTGAAGGGAGAATGCTGAAAAAAGGAGATTATTTTCAAATTGGTACAGGGGCAGAAGTTGCAAGTCGTTTCATTCAAAATTTACAAGAAGAAAAGCGTATAAAAACGAAGTGGGCAATTTGTAACAATGCTTTACCAAAATATAAGAAGCATCCTATTCTTCGCGTCATAACAGACTTTGAATATGATCAATTTACAGAAGAAAGTATAAAGTCGTTTTTTTCGAAAGAGTATAAAGTGTCCAATTATGCTGATCGCATGGGATATAGGCTTGACGGAGATGTTTTAAATAGAGTTGAAGAGATAGAAATTTTATCGAGCCCAGTTACATTCGGAACAATTCAAGTACCAAATGGTGGACAGCCTATTATATTAATGGCGGATAGACAAACGACAGGCGGTTATCCGAGAATTGGAAATGTAATTTCAGTAGATTTACCTCTTCTAGCGCAGCTGAAACCAGGAGACTATGTAACTTTTGAAAAAATAACTATGGAAGACGCTGCACAATTATATATAAAGCAGGAAACAAGTATGAGTCTATTAAAGAAATTTATCGCTTTACGAAGCTGAGATTAGGAGGAAAACATCGTGACTACAATCGATTTAAACTGTGATTTAGGAGAAAGTTTTGGAGCTTATAAAATGGGGAATGATGATGAAATTCTTCCGTTCGTTTCCTCTATAAACGTTGCTTGTGGTTTTCATGCTGGTGATCCGATCGTTATGCGGCAAACGGTTGAAAAAGCTCTGCAGCATAACGTAGCAATAGGGGCACACCCTGGCTTTCCTGATTTAATTGGATTCGGGAGAAGGAACATGCACGTTTCAGCAAGTGAAGTATACGATTATGTTTTATATCAAATTGGCGCATTAGACGGATTTGTTAAAGCTGCCGGAGCGAAAATGCAACATGTAAAACCGCACGGTGCCTTATATAATATGGCGGCAACTGATTCGGAAATTGCGGATGCAATCGCAAAGGCAATTTATCATATTAACCCTGGACTATTACTTTACGGATTAGCGAATAGTGAGGCATTTATAAAGGCAACAGAAAAATATAATATAACTCTCGTACAAGAAGCTTTTGCTGATCGTACGTATAAGCAGGATGGAACTTTAACGAGCCGTACAGAAGAAAATGCTCTTATAAAAAATGAAGATGAAGCAATAAAACAAGTACTTCAAATGGTGAAAGAAGGGTATGTAGAATCGGTTAATGGGGGGAAAGTAGTACTTCAGACGCAAACGATTTGTTTACACGGGGATGGAGAGAAAGCAGTCCAATTTGCGAAAAGAATATACAGAACATTCGAGCTTAATGGTATTTCTATATGCGCACCAAATAAAGTGAAACTTTAATTAGCGGGATTAAAAATGAGAGGAAGTGTTAAAATTGGTGAAATTAATTGGGATTTTACTTGTTGCGGTTGGGTTTTTATTTAGGCTAAATACACTGTTAGTAGTTATGGTTGCGGGTATTGTTACTGGTATGGTTTCAGGCTTAAGTTTTTATGATGTGATCAGCATGTTCGGTAAATTTTTCATAGAAAACAGATATATGTCTATGCCAATCATATTAACTTTACCGGTAATCGGAATTTTAGAGCGTTATGGTTTAAAAGAAAGAGCAGAAGCACTTATAACGAAATCAAAAGGAGCAACAACTGGAAGAGTATTAATGTCATATTTTACGATAAGAGAATCATCAGCAGCACTTGGACTGAATATCGGTGGTCATGCGCAAACGGTAAGACCGCTTGTTGCGCCAATGGCAGAAGGGGCTGCGCAAGGTAAATACGGTAAACTCCCTGAAAAATTGAGAGAAAAGATTAAAGCAAACGCAGCAGCTGCGGAAAACACAGCTTGGTTTTTCGGAGAAGATATTTTTATCGCAACTGGTGCCATTTTATTAATGAAAGGGTTCTTCGATTCAGTAGGTATGCACGTCGGTGTATGGGATATGGCGCTTTGGGGCATTCCAACTGCAATATCTGCCCTTATTGTGAGCTGGATTAGGTTTAGAAGGTTTGATAAGTATATAGAGAAAACAATGAAGGCAGAAGAAAACCAAGAGAAGGAGGCTATATAAGATGAACATCATAACAATGGATACAATTTATTATGTATTAGGTATAATCGTTGCATTTATCGCTGTTCGTATTGCATTTGATCGTGAACATCCAAATAGATTTGGTTCTAGTTTATTTTGGGCATTGTTTGCAGTTACATTTTTATTCGGAAATGTAATCCCTTCGTTTTACGTTGGTTGTATTGTGCTCGCTATGGTCGTTTTAGCTTCATTGAATAAAGTAACAAAATCCGAGGAGAAAGAAGTACCAGTACAAGAACGTGTGAAACATGCTGAGAAATTAAAGAATAAAATTTTCATGCCTGCACTATTAATTCCTATTTTTACGATAATCGGTACGTTAACGTTAGGGAAAATTAAATGGGGAAATGTCGCACTTGTTGATCCTGATAAAGTAACATTAGTTGCATTAGCGCTAGGAGCATTACTCGCATTCATTGCGGCGATGCGTATTACAAAATCCAAAATAACAACGCCTGTTCAAGAAGGAAGTAGGTTACTACAGGCTGTCGGTTGGGCAGTTATTTTACCACAAATGTTAGCTGCACTTGGTGGTATTTTCGCGAAGTCTGGCGTAGGACAAGTCGTTTCGGAATTAGTCGGACAAGTGTTGCCGACAGAGTATCCATTCGTTGCTGTTATGGCCTATTGTTTAGGAATGATGCTATTTACAGTCGTAATGGGGAATGCATTCGCAGCATTTGCCGTTATTACTGGAGGAATTGGCTTACCTTTAATTGTGCAAATGCACGGCGGGAATCCAGCTATTATGGCAGCACTCGGTATGTTTGCTGGATATTGCGGAACGCTGCTTACTCCAATGGCAGCAAACTTTAATATCGTACCTGCGATGCTTTTAGAATTGAAAGATAAAAATGCAGTCATTAAAGCACAAGTACCAATTGCTCTTTCAATTTTTATTATAAATATGTTTATTATGTACGGCCTTGTATATCGTTTCTAATTAGGAGAGTGAAACTATGAAAACAGTATTAGTAACAGGATTTGATCCGTTCGGCGGAGAAAGTATCAATCCAGCTTGGGAAGTCGCAAAAAGTTTGCATGAAAAAACAATCGGAGAGTACAAAATTATTAGTAAACAAGTTCCAACCGTATTTCATAAATCAATAAGAGTATTAAAAGAGTATATAGAAGAGTTGTCACCGGAAATGATTATATGTATTGGACAAGCTGGGGGCAGACCAGATATTACGATAGAGCGTGTAGCGATTAATATTGATGATGCAAGAATTGCTGATAATCAAGGAAATCAGCCGGTGGATATGCCGGTTGTAGAAGAAGGACCTATTGCGTATTGGTCTACACTTCCGATGAAAGCAATCGTGAAAAAACTTCGTGAAGAAGGTATACCAGCTTCTGTTTCACAAACGGCAGGTACATTTGTTTGTAATCATTTATTCTATGGTCTCATGCACGAACTAGAGAAACGTGATAAGAAAATAAAAGGTGGATTTATTCATATTCCGTTCTTACCAGAGCAAGCGAGCAATTATCCAGGTCAACCGAGTATGTCACTTTCTACGATTAGTAAAGGGATTGAATTGGCAATTGAGGTAACGATGGAAGTTGAGGTGGATATTGTGGAAATTGGGGGTACGACGCATTAAATAATAGTAGATTAAAGAGGGCTGATGCAGCCCCTTTTGTGTGTTTGTATTTTGTAATTGAAGATGCAGTATAGAATATAAAGGGAAAGGTTGCAATGGGAGTATTCTAACAAATATGGAATTGTTCCAAATAAAAGGCAACTTTTTAAATAGTTTCTTAATGATGTAGAATTTTCGTCTATATGAATGGATAAACAGTTAAGTTCTGATAAACTCAAAGACATACAAAGTAATGATTTTAAAATGGTGTGATAAAAAATATCACACCATTTTTATGTAAAACAAACAGAGTGAATTTTTGCCATTAGTAAAGTATAACTGGGTAAGAGATAATCATCAGAATTGTTAATTGTACTATGATTTTTCAAAACTGATAAATTTAAATATAAGTACGGTAAGAATGCAATATTTATCTAACTTTTACAAAAAAGAGTAACCCGTTTGGCTACTCTTCACATAGAAACTTGTATTTGTTCATTTCAATAAGAGACCGTTATTGAAGTCCCTTCATGAAATTTTGGATTTTTGATGATAATGTAAACAGCAGGATGCTAACTAAAATGGAGATAGCACCAATAACACCAAAGTAAATTGCTTCTGTTGCAGGATTATACAGTTTAACAACTTGGGCATTTATTGCTTGCGCAGACGCAGTTGATAAGAACCATAAGCTCATGGTTTGCGAAGAGAAAGCAGCTGGAGCCAGCTTCGTCGTTATTGATAACCCTGAAGGAGATAAACAAACTTCTCCAACTACAATTAAAAAGAAGCTAAGGACTAACCACATAGGATTCACTAAAGAGTGAGTACCGTTGATTAAAGCCGGAATAATCATAACTAAGAATGATAAACCTGCAAATAGCAATCCAATAGCGAATTTTTTTGCCGTTGAAGGCTGCTTCTTGCCTAACTTTATCCAAACCCATGCAAAAATCGGGGCAAGCGTTACGATAAAGATTGGACTTAATGATTGGAACCAAGCGGAATGCAATGTAATTCCATTGAACTGTAATTGAGTTCGTTGATCCGCGTATGTCGCTAAGATAATAGCACCTTGTTCTTGTATAGACCAAAATATTGTAGCTGCAATAAAGAGTGGTATATACGCAAGAAGACGAGATTGCTCTAATTTTGTTGTTTTAGGACTACGATACATATAAATGAAATAATAGGCTGGAATAACAATCCCTAAGATACTAATCAGGAATGTAAAACGATTTATAGTTAACAATCCAGTTGGAATTGTAACCACACCTAGCAATGTTAATACAACCAGACCAACACTGAAATACTTAATAGTCTTTTTTCTTTCCGAATCTGATAATGGATTAGGTACTTGCGTACCGACTAGACCAAGGTTTTTCTGTTTTGTTCCAACAAATACCCCTAACCCAATTGCCATACCAATTGCCGCAACTCCAAAACCAAGGTGGAAATTATATTGCTGACCTAATGTTCCGACAACTAAAGGTGCAAGTAAGGCACCTAAGTTAATACCCATGTAGAATATACTGAACCCTGAGTCACGACGCGCATCTGTTTCACTGTATAAACTTCCTACGATGTTCGATATGTTAGGCTTTAACAACCCTGTTCCTAGAACTAAGAAGACCATAGAGATAAATAACGCACTTTTACTACCCGGTAAAGCTAAAATAAGATGGCCAATCATAATTAAAACGCCACCAAAGAATACGGTTTTACTTGGACCAAATAAACGATCCGATATCCATCCCCCGATAATACTAGACATGAACAGTAAGGAACCGTAAATTGCCATTATCGAGGTTGCGGTAGATTGATCAATTCCTAATCCACCTTTTGCGACCGAATAGTACATATAATATAGTAAAATAGCTCTCATTCCGTAATGAGAAAACCTTTCCCAAAACTCAGTGAAGAATAAAGAGAATAATCCTTTTGGATGCCCAAAAAATCCTGTTTGAGGAATACTTTGAACAAGTTCGTTTTTTTCTTTCATAATGTTAATATTACCCCTTGTTAATTTTTGATATTATACAAGTATAACTTAAGAGGCTTCCAGTAGTCCATAACTATCTAAGCCTACCGATGAAGAAAAGCAGCCTTCTGGCTGATTTCTAAATGATAACTTTATTTTAAATGAACAGTAGTTATCTTTGAAACTTTAATTATACCCAAAAAAATTGGGGGTTAATTCATGCAATGAAGTAAGTAAAATGAATTGTACAACACCTATTGTAAACAACTGGTATAATAAGTATAGGAATATACATAGAGGTGATTTTTGTGCAATTTGAAGAAGTACGTTCAATTTTAGAAAAAGCAAAGAAAATTACAGTGTTAACAGGTGCTGGTGCAAGCACAGAAAGTGGAATCCCTGATTTTCGTTCAGCAAATGGATTATATGCTGATGCGAATGTAGAGATGTATTTGTCGAGAGGCTATTATAATAGAAATCCGAAAGAGTTTTGGAAGCATTATAAAGAAATCTTTCAAATTAATACGTTTCATCAATATAAACCAAATCGCGGGCATCGCTTTTTAGCGGAGCTAGAAGAACAAGGGAAAGACATAACGATTTTAACGCAAAATATTGATGGTTTGCATCAAGTAGGTGGTAGTAAACATGTAATTGATTTACATGGAACACTGCAAACTGCGCATTGTCCGAAGTGTAAAACGGGATATGATTTACAATATATGATTGATCATGAAGTACCGCGTTGCGGGAAGTGTAATTTCATTCTAAACCCAGATGTTGTTTTATACGGAGATACGTTACCACAATATCAAAATGCAATAAAACGTTTATATGAAACAGATGTACTTCTCGTAATGGGGACGTCATTAAAAGTGCAACCTGTCGCTTCATTCCCAGAAATCGCAAAGAGAGAAGTAGGCGCAACAACAATTTTAGTAAATGAAGAGTTAACAGGGCAAGAATACAATTTTGATTTTGTTTTTCAAAATAAGATTGGTGAATTTGCCAAAGGGTTATCTTCGATTAAATAAGTTTTTGTTTTCGTAAAGAAACTGAGGTGAATGATGTCCACCTCAGTTTTTTTGTATGAATTATATTCATGTTATTGCGTATAAGGGGAATGGTAATAAATAGGGTGAGAAAATCAAAAACTGAAAATTAAATCTTTTATTTTTTTTGTAATTAATATAAAATTCTATATATAGCATATAAATAAATTTAATACATAATGATTTTTGCGCAGAAATGTTAATAGAATGAAGCGAGGGAGCAAAATGAGACAAAAAAAGGAGAAACAGAAACAGTCGAAAAAGAAAAAGACTCATATTCCGTTTCGGTTAAATGTACTATTTTTTATCGTTTTTCTTTTATTTTCAGCTATTATTATTCAATTAGGTAAAGTACAAATCATTGACGGAGAAACGTATCGAAATGAAGTGAATAAAAAGGAAGATGTAACGGTGAGTACTCCAGTTCCGAGAGGGAAGATGTTTGACCGGGAAGGGAAAGTTATTGTAAATAATAAACCGTTACGAACTGTTACATATACGAAGATGAAAGGAGTGGACTCAAAAGAGGTTTTAATAGTGGCAAGAAATTTAGCGCAGCTAATTGAAATGCCGCAAGAAGATATGGACAAGTTAACAGAGACAGATAAAAAAGACTTTTGGATGCAGTTAAACGAAAAACGTGCAGCAACAAAAGTAACGAAAGAAGATGAGAGTAAATTTAGGAAACAGGAAATAGAAGGGAAAGACTTAGATAAGAAAGTAGAAGAATTGAGACGAGAAAGAATTACACAAGAAGAATTAAACGAGCTTTCGAAAGAGGATATAGAAGTACTAGCAATTAAAAGTAAAATGAATGCGGGATATAAAATGACGCCACAAATCGTCAAAAAAGATGTAAGTCAAAATGAATATGCAGTAGTGAGTGAAAGATTATCGAGCTTGCCAGGCGTAGATACGACTGTGGATTGGGAGCGCGAATATCCAAATGACAAAATACTACGTTCTGTACTTGGTAGTGTTTCTAGTGAAAATGAGGGATTACCAAGGGAGCAATTAGACTATTATTTAGTACGAGATTATAACAGAAATGATCGTATTGGTAAGAGTTACATCGAAAAACAATACGAAGATGTGTTACATGGAACGAAAGAACAGTCTAAAAATATTACTGATAAAGCTGGAAATATTATTCGGACTGAAAAAGTGACAAAAGGAAAAAGTGGAAATAATTTAATGCTAACAGTTGATATGGATTTGCAGAAAAAAGTGGAGGAAAGTCTTGAAAGGAATTTAAGGGCATTTCATTCTTCTGAACCGATGATGGATCGTGCATTCGTCGTTATGATGAATCCGAAAAATGGTCAAATTCTATCATTAGCAGGAAAGAAAATTGTAAATAAAGACGGCGGTATGCAAATAGAAGACTACGCTTTAGGAACGATGATAAGTTCTTACGAGTTAGGATCAACGGTGAAAGGAGCTACGGTATTAGCGGGATATCAAACAGAAGCGATTAAGCCATATACGCATTTCTTTGATGCACCAATGTACTTTAAAGGAAGTTCGAAGCCGAAGAAATCGTGGAAAGACTTTGGAGATATTGATGATTTAAGAGCATTGCAAGTTTCATCCAATGTCTACATGTTTAATACGGCGTTAAAGATTGCGGGGATTGATTATGTACCAAATAATCCACTAGATATTAAACAAGAAGCGTTTAATAAAATGCGTTATTACTTTAGACAATTTGGTTTAGGTGTACCAACCGGTATTGACCTTCCAAATGAATCGATTGGTCAAATGGGTAGAACCGATAATATACCTGGTTTTTTACTTGACTATGCGATTGGGCAATATGATACATATACGCCGCTGCAGCTTGCGCAATATATGTCAACGATTGCAAATGGTGGTTACCGAATGAAACCACAAATTGTACAAGAAATTAGAGAGCAACCAAATAGACCAGAGGAAGTCGGGAAAGTTATGCAATCGATGGAACCAGTCGTGTTAAATCGAGTGGATATGGATCTTTCATATATAAATCATGTGAAAGAAGGGTTTAGAAGAGTTTTCCAAGAGGTAGATGGGACCGGTGCTGGAACTTTTAAAGGTTTACCGTATAAACCGGCTGGGAAAACAGGAACAGCAGAAACAGTGTACGGTGGAGAAAGTGATATTGGAAGAGATGAAAACAACTATCGAAAAAAATGTTATAATTTAACTCTCGCCGGGTATGCGCCATATGATGCTGATCCGGAAGTTGCTTTTTCTGTTGTTGTGCCATGGGTAAATAATGATAAATCAGGTATTAATTCTGCAATTGGTAAAGAGGTTTTGGATGCATATTTTGATTTAAAAACGCAGAGATCGGGTGTAAGTCCAGTCCCAGTAACACAATAGCCGAGTAAGGCACAGTAAAAAATTCAAATTGTAGTATATCACTGCGCAAATGAACAGGTGCAGTGATATATTTTTGAGTTAAAAAGTGTTTTGATAAGGTGGGAATGGATATGAAAGAGGAGAATAAGAGAGGTTGGGGAAAGTACATACTATTTATATTTGTCCTAGTAGTAACGTACCAGTCTTTCACTTTATGTAAAGTGGAAGGAAAATCAATGCAGCCAACTTTACATGAAGAAGACTACGTATTTGTAAATAAAGCTGCGGTACATTTTTCTAGCTTACAGCACGGAGAAATCGTCATTATTAAGGAAGAGGATGGATCGAAATATTATGTGAAACGCGTAATAGGACTTCCTGGTGACGTAATTAACATAACGAATGGAACTGTATACGTAAATGACAAAAAGCAAGATGAACCTTATATAAATAAAGATTTATATAACAATACACAAGTATTTTATAATTTTCAAAAGACAAAGATTCCGCCAAATAAGTTATTTGTAATGGGAGACAATCGTGAACAAAGTAAGGATAGTCGAAATGGTTTAGGATATATTGAAGAAGATAATATAATAGGAAAAGTGGAATTTGTGTACTATCCTTTTTCGAAAATGAAAATACTAGACTAGTTTAGTCTAGTTATTTTATTTTCTTCAAAAAACCATTCGGATTAAATGATATGAAAAATTTATGCTTTGTCTCATCTACTATGAAATTATTATTTTTTGTTAAAAATTCTTCCACAGCTTCCATCGGACCAGGGCCCCAATCAGGAAGAATAGGATTTCCGTTAATACATGTATCCTCGACAATCATGTAGCTACCAGTAGTTACAATTGATTTATATAATTGCAGTTCTTTTAATACATGTTCTTTACTATGATCGGAATCTAAAATAACTAAAATAACATCGTCAGGTTTTCGCATACTTAAAATAGTTTGGACAGCACTTACAGAAACAGAAGAAGCTGTTAAATACGTAATCCGATTATGTGATGGGCGATTTGGTTGCGGCGTTATATCAATAGTAAGAACGTGACCTTTTCCTATTAAATCTAGAATAGAAGCTAAATAAAGTGCGCTACCACCATGGAAAGTCCCGCATTCAATAATTAAATCCGGTTGTAAGTCGTAAATAATTTCTTGATATAAGAAAAGGTCAGAGGGAAGTTTGCAAATGGGGACACCGAGCCAGTTTGTACCGTTTGGCCATACATTGCTATCATAAAAGCATTTTAAAAATTCATTTCCTATGTTATCGATGTTGAATTCTCCTTTCTCAAAAGGATTCTTTCGTTGGACGTAAAGTGTTTACGTATGAAAGTTGTACTGTATATTATGTGAGGAGCAATGACAAGGAGAGTGTTTTTACGTGGAAATGATAAGAATTCCTCATGTAGAAAATGAATTGCTTACAGAAGAGGATGTAAAAGAAAGGAAATGACGATATGTATAAGTACACAATATGCTTCATTAGAAAAGGGGATAACATACTCCTTTTAAATAGAAACAAGAAGCCAACAATGGGAATGTGGAATGGCGTTGGAGGGAAAATTGAGGATAATGAAACTCCATATGAAGGAATAATTAGAGAAACGTTTGAGGAAACGGGTATAGAGCTTCCAAGTGTAACGTATAAAGGGAATGTTATCTTTCAAGATAAAGACGATCCTCAGGGTAGTGAGGGGATGTATGTATTCCTTGCTGAGCTACCAGTAGGAGTACATATTGACACACCATTAAGTACGGCTGAAGGAATATTAGAATGGAAGTCAATTGATTGGATATTAGATGGTGATAATAGAGGTGTAGTTAGCAATTTGCAAAGATATTTACCGACATTATTAAGTGAGGACAACAATTTAGAGCATATATTCACATATGATAATCGGAATATTATTGATTGCAAAACTACACTTTTGATAGAAGATAATACGAAAAAACGATATGAAAAATATCTCGTTTCTCAATAAGAGAAGAAACGTTAAAATACGAAGAGAAAGCCAAATTCTTTATGGGAATTTGGCTTTTTACAAGGGATGCTAATTCAAATTTTACTCTTCATAATTTGCTTTAATAATAAAGCGGTGTTGCTTCACATCGAAATATCCTTTTTGCAAGATGATCTCATGTATGCGATATAATTTCTCGTTATAGCTTTCTACTGTAAAATCAGGAATTTGCCACGGAATTGCTTTTAAGTAATAGACAACAGCACCGACATCATAAAATCGCTGAAGAGGGAATTCTTCTTTCGCTTTTAAAATAGTAAATCCATTTTGTTCTAATTCACTACATGCCGTTTTGAGTGACCAACTTGAAAATTCGCTATTCAGCGGTGTGCCAAACTGCTCATTAAGTTCCGCACAATCAAGATCACCGACTTGTTGTGTAAGAAATGTTCCATTAGTGGAAAGAATTCTTTTCACTTCAGAAGCAGCGTAGGATTCATGTTGATTCACAATTAAATCAAACTGACCATCTTGAAATGGTAAAGCAGTATCATCAGTCACTTCTACAACTGTAACCCCTAAAGGCTCTAATTTCTTTCGTGCAATTGGGACATTCGGAGCATAGCCCTCAGTAGCACAAATAGTTGGCGGGAACGGTTGTAACATAGATAAAAACTCTCCGCCGCCAGTACCCATATCTAGCATTGACTTTGCGTGCTGCATAAGTTGGAAAGCAGTGCTACCGTACGACCATGGTAGGGGTTCGCTATTCATACGGCCAGTTTCTGAAATGAAAGAGAAATCCCAGCCGCTAAAGTTTGTCTTTGCACTCTCTAATAGTGCTGAAAATAATGGATCACGTTTCATATTGTTGTCCTCCTATTTCGTTAATAAATGATATAGTAAGAAAAGAAAAAGGGAGGACCTCTTATTAAAGTGGAACGGTTTTATGTTTCGTGTTCGAATAGATTCATATGAATTAGCTCCTTGCGAGAATAGTTATTTATATATTCGGGATAATTGAGTAAAAATCCTTTGAAATTATAGGGGAAGGCAGTTGTTTAATGAAAAATTGGATGGAGTTTACAGACAAAGAGTACGACCAAATTTGGGACATGATAGATAGTAAGCTTAAGTTTTCACCAAGTGATTCTACATTCCCATCATTTAAGGTGCCAAGTCCTTTTGTAACATATGATATTTCTCATTACTTCGGAGAATCGGTAGATTTAAATTTATATGACGATTTGGAAGAAAAAGCATTACTAGTTTTTAAAGAGAATACAGTATCGGATGAATATATAATGGCACTTGATTGGCAACATGAATGTTACTGGGTAAATCCACATTTAAAGTTCGATAGAAATGAATTTGATGAGTGGACAATCCCGATTTTTCCAAATGGAGATTACTATTTCTTTATTCAGAAGGACTTTAAGTGGGGGTATTTAGGTCACCCTTGGGAGAAGAGTATAACGATATTTGGAAAAGGACTGATAGAGAGCTTTGAACAAAATAAGCCAAAAATGTTTCAAAATATTTCACGGCAGGGATAATGTTTTAAAGAGAAAAAATGCTTATACTTCATTTTTGAAGCATAAGCGTTTTTGTTTAAAATACTTAAAAACAAAAATCTTTTGGTAAAGTGCCATTTTTTATCATCGTTCTTAATCCATGTTTCATAATCCAAGGATTAACAGGATGATTTTTATCGAGTAATTGTTGCAACCATTGAAAAACGAGTTCGCTATCTTCTTTCGTAATATCATTAATGTGATTGGCTACAGATTTTTGAACATACTTAGAAGGGTCATTCATTAATGGCTCAAGAAGCTTTAAATTATTTCTGAAGTCACCTTTCAGAGCTCCTATTTTTTTTGCCCAAGGAAGTCTTGGTCTAGTACCTTCTGAAACTAATCTCCTAATGTGGCTGTTTTCATCACGTAACCATTGCTGCAATATGTCCAAGGTTCCTTCATGGTATTTTTCAAGATAAGGACGAATGGCATATTCAGCAGTATTTCTCTTTGTTATTTCATACATTGCGTGGAACGAGGATTCAAAATCGTTAAGCCCATATTTTTCAACGTATTTTGCAATAGGCATGTACATGTATCCGTTTGTAAATGTACCTACTTCTGTTGTATTTTCTGGTCCCAATGTTTTCAGTAATATATGTATTGCTTCATTAAAATCTTTTTGTAATGCATTGTGTAATTCATCTGCTATTACTTCTACACGTTGTTTTAACTCTAAATTTTCAACTTTACATGTTACAGAATCTACAAAGCTTTTTTTAGAGAAATTAGGATCATGTTTAGAAATAGAATCAGCCATTTTTTCTGCTAATTCTTCGTTAAATAAAAATTTTAATGGAACGTATTTACCCATTTTTTCACCTCAGTGGTCAAATAAAAACAATTTTTATTTTTTAACCGACAAGCCATAAACTAGAGTCTCACTAGGAGTCGTAATACTAAAACCAGTCGTCTTATAATCAAGTTTTAATGTACCACCAGTGTAGTCTTTCGTGAATGAGTCCATTTGTACAATAAGCATTTCATCTTCATATACAACATCATCCGCATTATATGTATCCCAAATTAAATCAACATCAACGAAAATGCTGCAAGAGTTTGTCATTGTTCCTCTAATGCGAATGATCTTTTTGTCTTCACGTTCTAGTCTATGTATAGCTGCTATTGCTTCATCAGTAATACGAATGTTCATGTAATCCCAACCTTTAAGTGTATTTACTTTATTATTGCAAAAACAGAAGGAATAGGGAAGTAAAGAGGATTGTAATAAAAAACGAGCAAACAAATTTGTTTGCTCGTTTTGCTATACTCTATTTCAGTTCACATTTATCAAGTGGAATGACTTTCGTTTTCTTAGTAAATTTATATCCTAACCATAGTACTAAGAAGAGTGGTAAACCGATGTAAGAAACAAGTACACCGTTCCAGTCGATAGATGCTCCCGTAAATGCTCCGTAGTTTTGACCTAAAATAACGATAACACAAAGTGTAAATGCAAAGATTGGACCGAACGGGAACCATTTTGCTCTGTATGGTAAATCTTTTAAATCTTTTCCTTGGGCAACATAAGCTTTTCGGAAACGGTAATGACTAATAGCAATCCCTACCCAAGCAATAAATCCTGACATCCCAGAAGCATTTAATAACCAAATGTATACAACACCGTCACCGAATAAAGAAGCGATGAAAGCGACGCTACCAACTACTGATGTTGCGATTAATGCGTTAACAGGGACACCACGGCTATCTAATTTGCCTAAGAATTTAGGTGCTTTTCCTTGGCGAGCTAAATCCCAAAGCATACGAGTTGATGCATACATTCCAGAGTTACCAGCAGAAAGTACTGCAGTTAAAATAACAGCGTTCATAACAGAAGCAGCGAAGGCAACGCCCGCTTTTTCAAATACTAGTGTAAATGGACTTACTGTAACATCACTTGCTGCAAGGCTTTCAGTCGTATAAGGAATTAATAAACCGATAACGAGAATTGCTAAAATGTAGAATAATAAAATGCGCCAAAAGATAGAACGAATTGCTTTCGGAATATTACGTTCTGGATCAGCAGTTTCACCAGCAGCTACTCCTAATAATTCAGTTCCTTGGAATGAGAAACCAGCAGCCATAAATACACCGATAATTGCCATGATGCCGCCATTAAATGGTGCATCTGCAACAGTGAAGTTTTTAAAGCCGACAGATTCGCCGCCCATAATTCCAAAAATCATCATAAAACCGACAATTAAAAAGATAATAATAGTAACTACTTTAATAAGTGCGAACCAATATTCAGATTCACCAAAACCTTTAACAGATAAATAGTTTAAGAGAAAAATAATAGCTAAACAAAGTCCACTCCAAATAAGAGAAGGGGTATCTGGGAACCAAAATTTCATAATTAATGTTACGGCCGCTAGTTCAGCTGCAATCGTAATCGCCCAGTTATACCAATAGTTCCATCCAAGTGCAAAGCCAAGTGATGGATCAACAAATTTTGTTGCATAAGTGCTAAAAGATCCAGTAACAGGCATGTAAGCTGCGAGTTCGGCTAAGCTTGTCATTAAAAAATAAACCATAATTCCAATTGCGGCATATGCGACTAATGCACCGCCAGGACCAGCTGAATGGATAACACCACCACTGGCAAGAAATAATCCGGTACCGATTGTACCACCGAGAGAAATCATCGTAAGGTGACGAGATTTTAATCCGCGTTTTAATTCACCTTGTCCTTGTGTAGTTTGCGTTTTAGAGGTAGATTGATTTGTTGCGCTATTCATGTTCAACACTCCTTTTCTTGTAGGTTAGGAAGGAGCGGGGGAGAAAAATACAAAAAACCGCCAAAGGAATTAGGCGGAACGTTTCACAAATAACCACCCCATCATACCCTTCCGTTAAGATAGCACACCACGTTTACACGGTAATTTTGTAAACGTGACAGTTCTGTTCCTTTCGGAGACAGCCCCAGCTCATATTTCCAGAGAAGAAATATAAACTTCGGCAACTTTTCCTTTCAAACGGAGTCAGTGACATTCGCTGTGTCTCGTCCATTTTACTTTTAAAAGTCGCAACCTCTACCTCATCGGATTGATGAGGATTTATATATTGCTAAGATATTTAATATATGGCAATTGTAATGACTTTCTGAATATATTGCAAGGAATTTTGTTAGGAAAAGTCAAAAAATATCGGTTATTGTATAGGAAACGCTTGCATAACTCCACCCGAACCTACTATTATGTAGCAATAAGCAAAGAAAAAATTGTTATACAAATGTTTCGCAAAAAATATTGAAAAATCCTTTAAAATTAAAAGAAAATTCAGAAAATATAATTCGACATAACTATTAAAAGGGGATTATTCCTTAAATTCGTTTCAAAGAATAAGTATAAATCTGATAAATAGAATGAATATTCTTTTTATTTCTGATAAAATTGAGGTATTGTTTAATTGAAAAGGGGATATCATTATGAAATTAGAAACGGAAAGATTATATATAGTACCGTGTACAGAAGAATGGATTCAAATTGCGGATAATCAAGGATACAATAGTGGTCCGCATATTGTAGGACATATAGAAAATATGAAACGAGATGCGGCTTCATTACCGTGGGGACCGTGGTATGTTATTCGGAAAGAGGATGATGTTGTTCTAGGTGATATAGGATTTAAAGGGAAACCGAATGAGCAACATACGGTAGAAATTGGTTACGGATTTATTGAGAAATATTGGAATAAAGGGTATGCAACAGAAGCAGTTAGTGAATTAATGAAATGGGCTTTTCAAACAGGGGAAGTGGAAACGATTATAGCGGAGACACTCCTTGATAATTATAGCTCTATTCGTGTCTTAGAGAAATTACATATGAAAAGAGTAAATAGTACTGAAACGATGGTCAATTGGAAAATAGAAAAATAAAAAATACCGCTCGAAGTAAATCGGGCGGTATTATTATTAATTATGGTAGCATTTGTTTTTGATCTTTCGGATAGCCGGCTGTCGATACGTTAGAACGATTGGAATGATTACGAACAGCAATAAAAATAGATATAATAACGACAAGACCAACTGCAACGTAAGAAAGTGAAATAATAGTTGGATCTACTTTAAATGTAGTAAGCAGTGTACGTATATTCGTAAAGATAATAAGTCCGCCAACGAGTACGCCAAGTAAATGAGAAGGAACGATGCGTACTAACCATGCGGCGATTGGTGCGGCAACAATACCACCAAGCATGAGGGCAAATACCCAAACCCAGCTTACTTGTTCCCAGCCAAGTGAAATGAAAAAGCCAATCGTTGCAGCGAGTGAAACAGGAAATTCACTCGTATCTACAGATCCAATAACTTTTCTAGCTTCATTTCCTCTTGCAAGAAGAACAGGTGTCGTAATCGGCCCCCAACCACCGCCGCCAGTTGAATCGACGAATCCAGCGAATAAGCCAAGTGGTACAAGTTGTTTAGCAGACATACGCTTATTTGAAGAAACAATTTGTTTTTGAATGATGAATCGTAATAAAATATAAACCCCTAAAGTAAATAAAAATATGGAAATGTACGGTTTAATTACATCACCAGGTAAATTGCTTAAAAAACATGCCCCAATAAATGCGCCAATTGCTCCTGGTAATGTAAGTCTGGAAACTGTATATTTATCAACGTTTCCAAATTTGATATGAGATGCACCAGAAGCGGCGGTTGTAACGACTTCAGCTAAATGAACTGATGCGGAAGCTACAGCTGGTGCGATACCAAACATTAATAATAGTGAGGTAGACGTTACCCCGTACGCCATACCAAGTGCGCCATCAATCAATTGAGCGAAAAATCCAATAATAGCAAAGACAATTAATTTCTGCATAAATAATCCCCCTGTAATAATAAATGAAAAAGACACTTTTCCCGTATGAGAAAAGTGCCTTTGGTTTTTCCAATCAGCAATAATTAAATTTGTTTCATTATAATACACATTAATCGTATAAAACAACTGGGTTTTAAAGTTTTTTGAATTGAACGAAAGAAAAATAAAATATACAATAAAAGGATGGAGAGAAAGAGGAGAAAGACTATGTTAGCATTTGATCATCTCGTTCACGCAGTGCATTGTACACCGGGGGAAGCGGCAAAACAAATGCRGGAGCATGGATTTCATACTGCATTAGGCGGTGAGCATACGACTTGGGGTACTTGGAATAGTTTATGTTATTTTGATTTATCATATATAGAATTTTTAGCAGTTCAGCATGAAGAAAAAGCGAAAGAAGCAGAAAATCCATTAGTACAAGAAACAGTGGTGAAATTAAAAAATGGAGAAGGGATGCTACAAATCGCAATTCGAACAGATGCAATTGAAGAACTAGCAGTTAAATTTAGTAAGCACGGCTTACATACGATAGGACCATTTGAAGGGAAACGGATGAGAAAAGATGGCCGGCTTTTAGAATGGAAAATGTTATTTGTAAAGCAAGAAGAGAATGGACCGAAATTACCATTCTTTATACAGTGGAATGAAACGGATGAAGAAAGAAGAAACGATTTACGTAAAATAGGGACGATCACTGAACATAAAAATAAAGTACAAGAAATTGAAACGATTCATTATACAGTGAAAAATGTTCGAGAAACAGTGCGGAAATGGAAAGAAGTAATGGAGCTAACTGCAAATTCAATCATACAAAATGAAGAATGGAATGCTGAGTGTCAAAGTGTATCGTTTGGTGATGTTCATGTGCAGTTTTGTGAACCAGTTGGAGAAGGGCTAGTACTAGAACGTTTGAAGCATCATGGCGAATATCCATTTGCAGTGGAGTTTAAAGGGGAAAATAAACGAGAGTATGAAGTGTTAGGTAGTTTGTTCGTATATTAATAGAGGTGAGTTTTGTGGAAGAAATGTTAAGAGAGATAGAAAGAAAACTAGAGTGGTCACGTATTGTAAAATGTACAGCTATTACAAAAGGTTTTTCACACGAAGAGAAGTATAAAATTGACCTAGAGAATCGAGAAACTTATTTTGTAAAAGTGTGTGATTCTGCTAATTATGAACGAAAACAAGAAGAATATATGTATATGAAACAATTGGAGTTATTACATATTCCAACGCCGAAGTTAATTCATTTCATAAAACTTGAGGGATTAAATAAATGTGTTCAAGTATTTGAATGGACCCAAGGTGTAAATGGTGAAGAGAGCTTAAGCAAGCTATCGGTGGAAGAACAGTATAATGCAGGAAGAAAAGCAGGGGAAATATTAAAGAGAATTCACTCGATAGAAAGAGAAAGTGCAAGTAATAAATGGGAAATATTTAGGTGGAATAAGTATGAAAGGTACATAGAGGCATTAGCAGATTATGAGGTGAATTTTCTGGATTTGAAGCCAGTATTAACCTTTGTAGAAAATCATAAAGACTTATTGAAAAATCGGCCTATCACATTTTTACACGATGATTACCACCCAGCAAATAGTATGATTCACAATAAGGAGTTTATCGTTATTGATTTTGGTGGATATGATTTTGGCGATCCAATACACGATTTTTATAACGTAGCGATTTTTACTACAAGAATAAGCAAACCATTTGCGGTTGGACAAGTTCACGGTTATTGCGGAGGCGATCCGTCAATCCACTTTTGGAAACTGTATTCATTATATGCAGCGATGACATTCCCAGCGGATATCGTATGGACAAACCGAACTACACCACATTTAGTAGAGGATATGAAAGAAAGATTGAACCGAATTATAGAAGATCATAATCATTTTTCATCTTATATTCCAAAATGGTATCAATCACAACATGAGGATATAATAAACAATAAATAACGGAGGGATTCATTTGGATAAAATTGCGGTAATTTCAGATATACATGGTAATATTCCGGCATTAGAATCAGTACTGAAAGATATTAAATTAAGAGGAATTGAACGTATTATTTGTCTTGGAGATTTAGTAGGAAAAGGTCCGCATTCTAGCGAAGTAATTGAAATCGTTCGTAAAGAATGTGAAGGAACCGTAATGGGAAACTGGGATGATTTCATTACAAAACCGACTGAATTTGAATCGTTAAAATGGCATCAAAAACAATTATCAGAAGAACAAAATGACTATTTAAGAAGCTTACCATTTTCAATCGAATTTTATATGAGTGGGAAACTGATTCGTATGTTCCACGCTTCACCAAGAAGTTTATATGAAAGAATTCAACCACATGCAACAAGAGAAGAGCGTATTAGTATGTTCGAAAATAGTGAGCTCACAGAGAATATAGAAGGGGAAAGAAAACCAGATGTCGTTTGTTACGGTGACGTTCATCAGGCGTATGTGCAAAATTTTAGAGGGAAAACGTTATGTAATGCTGGTAGTGTAGGTAATCCACTTGAAATTACACAAGCTTCCTATTTAATTTTTGAAGGAACATACAATGAAAAAGAAGCAGCAAGCTTTTCGATTCAACTCGTACGTGTACCATATGATATTGAACTAGCCATCCGATTAGCTGAAGAGTTGGATATGCCAGAAATTGAGGAATACAAACAAGAGTTACGGACTGCTTTATATCGAGGTTTTAAGGGGAAATAAGGAAAATATAAATCAATAAAAATATATCTATCATAACTTAAAATATTTCAACGATTTTTTTAATATATCGATTTACCAACAAATAGCGATAAATTTAATTTACTGCAATTATATTATGTAAACAACATACAGGAGGGAATGTCATGCTCCGAAAACAATACATGAAAGAAATTGCTGATCATATTTTAACGTTAAAATTAACCCATCCAATAAGAGTTGGAGTAAATGGTATAACAGCTTCAGGAAAGACAACATTTGCAAACGAACTGGCAGAGGAAATGAAAAATCGGGGAGTGCAAGTAATACGCACCAGCATTGATGATTTTCATAACCCGAGAGTGATTCGTTATGCACAAGGAAAAGAGTCTGCAAGAGGGTATTATGAAGATGCACACGATTATACAGCTTTCAAAGAAAGGCTATTAAAACCTTTAGGACCTAACGGGAATTTACAGTATGAAACGATTTCTCATAACTTAATAACGGACATGCCTGTACATAATACGCCGCTAGTGGCCTCGCCAACTATGGTGCTAATAGTAGATGGAACATTTTTATTGAAAAAAGAAATTGAGTATCTATTTGACTATAAAATTTTCGTAGATACAGATTTTGAGACTGCGAGAAACCGTGGTGCAGAGCGCGAGACTGAGGCTTTTGGAAGTTATGAAGAAGCAGAGAAAATGTTTATAAACAGATATCATGCGGCTTGTAAGATGTATATAGATGAGCATAATCCGAAAGAATGTGCAAATGTTATATTTCAGAATAGTAATTTTGATGATCCGGTAGTTGTATTTAAATGAATTTAAAATCGTTTATATAGCAAAAAGTTCGTGAAAGGGGATGTGTTGGGTGGATAAAAAAGATAATCCGAACGATTGGCCTGTATGGGCGAATGAGTCAGTAGAGATAGTTAATGCAAATCCTGATTGGCAAGATAAAGGACGATGTGAAGAACAGCAACTTTATGAACTGCTTACTCCTCTCGGTATTAGCAAAGTAATACATATAGGAAGTACATCCATACCTGGTTTACCTGCAAAACCTATCATTGATCTAATGGCTGAAACAGACTCATTTGATAGAGTACTCGATATTTCAGCAAAATTGTCTATATATGATTGGCATTATGTAGGCCCGGAATTAGATGAAAGACCTTGGAGAAGGTTCTTTGTGAAAGTGAAGAATAATAGGCGTGTAGCTCACCTGCATTTAATGGTTAAAGGAACTGAGCGATGGGAGCAACAACTTTTATTTCGTAACCGCTTACGAGAAAATCCACAATTAGTTTATGATTATTCAAATCTGAAACAAGATTTAGCTAAAAGATATAACCAAGATAGAGAAGCATACACAAAAGCTAAAACAGAGTTTATTAAACAAGTTCTAAAATGATTTAATTTTTGATTGTAAATACGTTTGAATACAAATGAAAAAAATACTTTATTTTATAACTTAAACTTACATGAAATGCATGCAAACAAAGTGAGAAGCTTTGGTGTTCCAATGTATTTCCTTTTATTTCTCGGGAGAAATTTATATAATTGAATCAAGTTCATAGAAAGATAGGGACTAAAACTATATTAAAAGTCGACTTAATTTTATGAGGGAAATTACAGGGGATAAGGCGAAAAGAAGTTAAAAAACGTAAAAAGGGGACAGGAAATATAATGACAGAAGTACTAGAACTAAAAGAAGAATTACAACAAATTCAAAATAATAATTATGCTGTGCCAGAAGATGTAGATGCATATCCATATGCACAGTGGATGCTAGATTATATCGGATCACCTGATGCTGAATTACGTGATGATTTGATTTATAGTACGCTTCACAAATGGATTACAAATGATGTATTTAGACAAAAAGAATTACGAGGATTAATGTTACAAGCGATTAGTCCTGATTATTTATTTTATAAAATTGGTGAAAAGGGCACAGATTCTGTATTTAAACGTGCGTTCTCCGTATTAATTCCGCCGCTTATTTTATCTGTTCATGAAAGAGAACCACTGTTATCTGAAGAACAACTGTATAGTGTGGCAGAACAAGTTCTGGAATATGTCTATTTAGAAGAAGATGTAAGAGGTTACGTAGAAGGAAAAGGCTGGGCACATTCTACTGCACATGCGGCAGATGCACTAGATGCTTTAGCACGTACAATACAAAATCGTGAGTTTTCATATGCAATACTAGCTGCTGTTCGTCAGAAGGTTCGATTGAATGACTACGTATACATACACTTTGAGGATGAGAGATTAGTAACGCCAATTATGTCGTTGCGTAACCAAAATATTTTAACTGAAGAAGAGTGGAGCAATTGGCTACATAGTATAGCAATTGTTGAAGATATCCCACATCCTCAACATGATATTTTAGTACAAAATATTAGAGCTTTCTTAAGAAGTTTATATTTCAGAGCTTTAGAGAAAGAGGGCGCTACTGCCTTTACAGATGATATATTGGAGACTTTGGAGAAATTGCGTAGATATTAAAAAAGCAGAATATCTAGTCTATCACTAGATTCCATTATAAATGAGCATGTAAGCAAAGAATAAGATTAAAAAACCGATTATACCTGTAGGTTCCCTACAAAAATAATCGGTTTTTTTTAGTTGAATTGAAATTTTAGACTTAAATATACACGAGCTTATATGTAATAACGAATGTATTAAATATGTAGTTGTGGATTTTCCTCATATAAACTATTAACATACTGTTTTAAATTCTTGATGAATAATAGAATCTCTTGACTAGGTATTCTAGCATGTTGAAGATGAAATATGTTTCCTTTTCCGATTTCTAATTCATTTGAAGTCAAAGTAATAGGGATATTCCTAAAGACATGCCATGGAAAATACAAGTGTACAAAAGTTTCTCTAAAATATATACCTGATTGACAAATTAATACTCCATCGGATCCTTTACTCAAATTACCAAGGACAGATGTATCTAAAAAAGCAATGATTTCTTCTTCTTTTGAAACAATGTATCGTGCCCCAATTTCTTTTAATTTTTTGTGTGAAATATGAGTGTCTACAAATAACCCATTATCAGGTTCTAATAATTCATTGTACGTCTCAAACAAAGAACAGGTTGATTTTATCTCATCAACTTTTATAACTGGATGTATATCATTTTGCTTTGAATTTTGGAATGAATTTGTAAGAGTTATAAGTAATTCTTTAAATAACAGTGGAGGATAATCACTTCCGTTAATATTAAAGCTTTTTTGTGCATCAAAAGATAAAAAGCTATCTTTATCAATTTCAATTTTTTGCACTTTATTTAATTGATCCCATTTTATATTTCCTTTACCTTACAGCCAATTTTTCCAGTATAAACCTGAATTTGTAAAGTAAACACCATATTTTCCTGATCCAAACAAGTTACAACTTAAAAAAGCAAAAATTTGGTCATCCGTTGGTATAGAAAAACGTTTTTTGGCAATTGATAAGAAATCTTTAGGGATTTTAGTAACATAAAATCTAGACTGCTGATACTCTAAACAAATATCAGTTAAACGATTAATATCTATATTCAACATAATCATTCTCCATTTCATATTTCTTTTCGATATAAATAAATTATAATATTATCAGGAAAATATTAACACTTAAATTAAGAGATACTCTATAGGATTCTAAAATGAATTTGTATTAGATTGAAAAAATTATGATTCGGGTTATCTTTTTGAGGGAGTGTATTTTTGTGAACTTGATGGAAGAAGTACATAAAACTAATACCTTCCAAACATACTAATAAAATGTGTTGGAGGTGAAATTTATGGACAAAAAAGACTTTGAAAAAGTTTATAATGATTACTTACATCAAGGAGAAGAGCAAGCTCAATTTGAAGTAGACAATGAAGTCAATTCAGGAGCAGAACAAATTGTTGCCGTTCGTAAAAATGATGATGGGGATTTAATTGCTTTTAAGACAAGTAGCGGGAGAGAGTTAGATTATATTACTGCTCTTAGTGAAGCGAAATCAGGGAAGTTAGCTCATGTGGACGTATTTCATAAGTATGGTAGGGATATTATACGTAGTGAACCGGATGGTATAAAGGAAAATAATTTAGATAATTTACCTTCATTTTAAACAGGTAAACCTCAAGAAGAGAATGTTCATTTGGATATTCTCTTCTTTGTTTTGCGAAGTTTTCCTTGCAAATAGACGGTTCATTTTTTAAGTTCGATTATACTTTTAAAGAGCACTCTAAACTTCTCTTTATCTTCTGCTGTAAATGGTTTCGGTCCCTTTGTACGCTTACCGCTTTTTCGAACCATTGCACTTAAATACCGTGTTTGTAATAATTGTTCAATGTTTTCATTCGTATACTTATAGCCTTTATGGTGTAGAACGATACAGCCTTTTGCTAAAGCTAGCGAAGCAAGACCATAATCTTGCGTTACGATTAAATCTTCTTTTTTTGCTAACTGCATAATCCGGTAATCCGCAGCATCCGCTCCGGAATCAACATAAATTGTTTCTACTCCTGATGGCTGTTCCGCATTAGAATAATGAGAAAAGCTAGTAACGAGGGTAACAGGAATTTCGGCATTCGTAGCTTCATAAATAATCACATCTTTTACAGGACAAGCATCTGCATCAACATAAATCTTCATTTTATCACTCCTAAAACTAGGTTCGAGTTGATGATAATGGTAGATTTTTCTTTTGTCAAACGAGAAAGCTTTATTTAAAGTTATTTTTCACAAACTAAAATAGCCTCACGCAAACGAGAAATTCCCTCCTCAATTTTATCAATATTTACTTTTCCATAAGACAAACGTATATAACCATCTTTCGCGCCGAAAATACTGCCTGGCATAAAGGCAATTTCTTGTTTTAAGCTTTGCATAATAAGTTGTTTTTCGTTTATCGGTTCGTTTAATTTTCCCCATATGTATATACCACCGGTTGGGCTTGAGAAAGAGATTTTATCGTGAAGTTGCTCGTTTAGGGCACGAACGATAATGTCTCTTTTTTCTGCTAGTTGTTTTCGTAACGGTACGATATGCGACTGAAAGGGTACAGTTTCGAAAAATTGTTGTATAAGCCACTGCGGGAATATACTCATTCCTAATTCCATTTGGTGACGCGCATCTGATAATCGCTCTACGACAGACTGCGGAGCGACAAGCCAGCCAACTCGTAACCCTGGCGCAATCATTTTTGATAAGGAATGAACATAAATGACTGTTCCGTTTTCATCAATCGATTTTAAAGTAGGGCAAGGTTGTTTATTTTCTAACGTAAGTAAACTGGACGGGTCATCTTCAACGATCGCGATTCGTAAGTCTGCGCAAAGTGATAGCAGTTTCTTTCTACGGTTTGGATGCAGCATCGTTCCCGTAGGGTTTTGGAAATTTGGATTTAAAAAGATCATTTTAATACGATGTTTTCTATATAACTCTTGCACATCGTCTGGATTAATACCGTGTTCATCGACAGGTAATGGAAAAATACGAATACCTGCCGATTGGAATAACGGTAATGAATAACAGTGTGAAGGGCTTTCGAAAGCGACTGCGTCACCTGGATTTAATAAACATTGTACGATAAGGTGAAGTGCTTGTTGGGCGCCGGATGTAATCATAATCGATTGTTCGGTCGCTTCAACTTTTAAATATTCCTTCATATATTTTACTACCGCTTGTCTTAGCGGGAGATACCCCTGGGGATGATCGTAACTTAATGACTGCGTTAACGGTTGTTCTCGCAAAATTGTTTGTAGTTGATCGTGAGGATAGAGATTACAACCGAGCTCTCCGTTTGCGAAATCTATAATGTTCTCATTTTGTTGTACTTCTGCCCGAATATGGCGAAGTAACGGTAAGTTTGGTAAAAAAGTACCACCTTCTACGAAACCTCTCCAGTTCGGCGTTAATGTTGGAGAAACGCCCCACATATGTGTACTCACACGTGTACCTTTACCAGTCGTACTTTCTACAATTCCCATAGCACGTAGTTCATTATAAGCGGTCGTTACCGTACTTCGGTTTACATTTAACTGCGTAGCTAATTTCCGTTCTGAAGGGAGGAAGCTACCTGGAGGAAGTTCTCCGTATGTAATACGTTTTTCAATAAAGTCAACAACTTGCTGATAAATAGGGATTTTACTGTCGTTATCTAGCTTCCATTCCATACAAACGCCTCCGCAAATCTTATATACATTAAGTATAACAAATTGGCTGGGTAAAAAAACAGCCAATTGGACGGTGTTATATCCAGCCAATTTTACTATGCTAAATAGGGAAGGGGAGATTCGGATGAAACGATGGCAAATGGAGTGGCTCCTAGTATCAGTTGCATTAGTATGGGGAGCAAATTATACAATTGGAAAGTATGGCGTGGCATATATGTCATCCATTCAATTTAATAGTTTACGATTTTTAGTAGCATCACCGGTATTATTACTTATTACATTTTTAATGGAACGCTCATTACGTATTGAAAGAAAAGATTGGTTACGATTAGTAGCAGTCGGTATCGTTGGTACGGCAATGTATCAAACGATGTTTATGCTATCTGTAAAATATACTTCAGCAACGAACGCCTCATTATTAATTGCGATGTCACCTATTTTTACAGGGATATTAGCAGTATTGCACAAACAAGAACGTTTTTCGATGAAAGTACAAATTGGTTCAATAGTAGCATTTATTGGTGCAGCATTCGTTTTATTAACAGGACATACAGGAGGAGCTACTTACGAATATGCGTGGCTCGGAAATGTAATTGGGTTAGTCGCAGCGATTGCATGGGGATGGTATCCAATTTTAGCGCAACCACTTATCACAAAATACTCCGCAATGAGAGTCACATCATGGTCTACTTTAATTGGAATTGTACCTCTCGTTATATACTGTTTATTCAACGTAAATACATTAACGTGGCCAGTAGATATGCCAAGCTGGGGATCACTAGCATATTCAATCGTCTTTGCGACAATCTTCGGACTTGCAATGTGGTATGTCGGTATTAGTAAAATAGGTTCAACGAAAGTAATGGTTTATATGTATCTCGTACCATTGTTCGCAGTTATCTTTGCAGCTGTAACAATTGGAGAGCAAATTAATATGATGCAACTCGTTGGCGGACTTATTATCTTTATCGGCTTATCTGTTGTAAAAAAAGGTGGAATCAAAAAGCCAGCTCTCAATTTGAAAAAAGTAAGCTAACAGTAAAAAGGATCTCTTTCATATAGAAGGAGATCCTTTTTTATTTCGTAATAAAAGCGCTTGTTCAACGGCCCATTTTTGATGATCATGAATGAGAAACTCTACAGCAAGTAAAGGAGACATCCACTTTAAAACATGATCATCTTCACAGTTATTACTTTGCTGATGTACCATGTTTGCACTATAAAAGAACCCATCGTTTAAATAATATGTATCTTCCTTTTCTGCATAAAAATATCTTGCTGCATTACCGATATATTGATCAATTTCAATTGCCCATCCTAATTCCTCTAGTAGTTCACGATGTAAACATTCTTCTTTTGTTTCATTACCTTCCATACCGCCACCAGGTAAAAAGTAACGGTCTCCTTTTTGGATAACAGCAATCTTTGAAGAAGATGAATGAAAAATAATCGAATAACAACTTGGCCGTAATACATACTGAACAGTAGGTTCTTTATAACCAAATGTAAGTTTTGAAATCATAAAACACGACCTTTCTCTATAAAATACATAAAAGGAATATTAAGGCAAATTTAGAATTATATAAGTATAATCTTATAGGAGTGGAGTGATAACAACATGATAAATCGAAAATGTTCAAGGTGTAAAGAAATAACAGGTACAATACATGGTGGTAAAAAAATTAAGGAAGAATTTTTGTGTGAAGATTGTCTACAAAAAGGAATTGCGGGCGGGGAAATCGAATTATCACAAGTGGAAGAAGAACAAACTTCGTATCTTTCTATAAAAATATTAAAAATAATGAGTGTTATTTATTTAATAGTATCTATTATAACTGCTTTTTCTGCTGGAGCACTTATACAGGATCCAGGGCTTGGTGGAATATCATTTTCAATAACAGGTGCAGTTGGTGTTATGGTAATTGGATCGATATTCCAGTCTGTTCTTGTGTTTTCAGGTATTTGGGTATTCATTCTGTTAGTCGAAACGGTTATTAAAATATATGAAAAAATGAAGTGAGTGAGAGGGAGAAATACATGCGAGTAAGAAACATTCAAGGGGAAGATTATGTAAAGATTCATTCTGTATTAAATGATTGGTGGGGCGGAAGAGATATGGCTAGTATGTTGCCGAAGTTGTTTTTCGTCCATTTTCAAGAAACGAGTTTTATCATTGAAGAAGATGGAAAAACGTTAGGTTTCTTATGTGGATTTTTTTCGCAAACGCATAAAGATGAAGCGTACGTTCATTTTATCGGTGTAAATCCGAAGTTTAGACGAAAAGGAATCGCATCGACGTTATATTCTTATTTCTTCGATGTCGCTCGTGCAAATAACCGTAAAGTTGTAAAAGCGATAACGTCACCAGTTAATAAAAAGTCGATTGAATTTCATCAAGAAATCGGATTTCAAATTGAAGATGGGGATGATGAAATAGAAGGTGTATCCGTACATACAAATTATGATGGGAACGGCGGGAGTAGAGTTTTATTTTTAAAAAATGTGTAAAGTAGGCTGACGTAAAGTTAGCCTTTTTGTTGTGAGGAGTGATAAATATGGAGAGTTCTCAAAGTAGAAACGAGTATTTACGACGTGTTTATAAAGTGCAAGACTATATAGAATCACATATAGATGATTCACTTTCAATTGAAGATTTAGCTAATGTGGCAGGCTTTTCAAAATTTCATTTTCATAGAATTTTTAAAGGGATGATGGATGAGCCGTTATCTCGGTATGTGAATCGTTTGAAATTAGAGAGGGCAACACACCTTCTTACTTATCGTACAGATATGACGATTACAGACATTGCGTATTACTTCGGGTTCACAGATTCAGCAGTTTTCTCCCGTACATTTAAAAGTTATTACGGAGTAAGTCCGTCTCACTATAGAAATCACAATAGCAAGAATTGCAAAGACGTTAGCGAAGATTCTCAATACAATGAGTGTAAGAAGGTTCGAGGAGAGGTCGAAATTGTAACAGCGGACAAAGTAAACGTCGCATACATAAGACATGTAGGTACATATAAAGATTTAGCTATAGATTTTCCGAAAATGATAGAAAAACTATTTCATTACGCATCGGAGCAAAACTATCATGCATTCGAGGATACGAAGGTATTAACAATTTACCATGATCATCATGAGTTCACAGAAGACTATCATTTAAGAACAAGTCTATGTATAACAATTCCGAATGAGTCCGCAGTAGAAACGAGCGACATTGGAATAATGGTAATACCTTCTGGAAAGTATGCGGTAGGTCATTTTGAAATATTCCAAGATGAATATAAAGGAGCATGGGATTTCTTATACGGTGAGTGGCTTCCAAATAGCGGATATAAGCCGAGAGATTCGTACCCTTTTGAAGTATATAGAAATGATCCAAGGCAGCATCCCGAACATAAACATATAGTTGATATATATGTACCTATCGAACCTTTTAAATTGTAAATTAAGGAGGAAGAAGGATGGAAACTGTTAAAAAGTTAGATGATATTATAAAAGAAGAATATAAAAATATTAATGGTATGTTAGTAGTACAAAAAGGTAATGTTATTTTTGAAAAATATTATAACGGACACGGGCCAGATGATGCATTTCATATAGCGTCAGTCACAAAAACGATTATTTCTGCGTTAATTGGACTATGTGTAGATAAAGGGTATATAAAAAGTGTTAATCAAAGAGTAATAGAATTTTTCCCGGAATATAACGTTAATTCATCTGAAATACCAGTACGACATCTTCTTACGATGACGGCTCCACATCCTTTTGTAGACTGGCAGGAACCGTTAGAAGAACTATGTACACAAGAGGATTGGGTACAGTATACACTTAATAGAATGGGGGATAGTGGAGAAATCGGATCTTTTAAATACTCATCTGCAGGAGCTCATATACTATCAGCGATTATAACGAACGCAACAGGCAAAAGTGCGCGTGAGTTTGCGAATGAGTACTTATTTCAACCACTCGGCATGAGAGAAATTCCAAACTACAATATGAAGGCATTTGGATTCGATGATTTATTCGGAAAAGATGTAAAAGGATGGGTTCACGATCCAAATGGTATTTCGACGGGCGGCTGTGGACTAACGTTAACAGTTAGAGATATGACTAAGTTTGGACAATTGTATTTGAATGAAGGTATTCATAATGGAAAGGAAATTCTTTCAAAATCGTGGGTACAAGAATCAATAGCGATGAATTCAAATCAATATGGGTACTTATGGTGGTTACGAGAAGAAGATGGTGTCTATTCATACTGTGCAATGGGCGATGGTGGGAATGCGATTTGTTGTATACCGGAGAAGGAATTGGTGGTGGCGATTGCTTCTGAAATTGTACCGGAAGCGAAGGATAGATGGAGGTTAATCAAAGAGTGTATATTTCCTAATTTAATAGTTTTATGAAAATGACAATAAAAGGAATAGTTATGCTTTCCATGATTGAAATAAGTGTTGTGAGAACGAAGTCGTTCAATTAAGATTAGAAAACTTCAACACCTATATGATTATTGAATAATTGAAAGGTGTTGAAGTACTTTCTGAGTTAATTAAGGTACTTTAAACTGAAAGCTGAAACGCCTTTTTTCTGCAATTGTTAACTATTCTTTAACTTTTCGATGTATAAGGTACACCATGCCGAGCACAATTGCTAGCAAGATAAATTTAATAAATTCTATTAGGCTGGCATCCCACTTGTTTTGCAATCCATCTGTTAAATAAAATACATTAAACATACCATGTAAAATTGCGGGTGGTACTACAGAACGACCATACTCTCTCGTGTACGTCAAAATTATAGATAACATAAATAATAACGAGAGATAACTTAATATTCCTACAAACCATAACTCATAGTTTTTATAAAAGAGTGCTACTGGTAAATGCCATAAAGACCAAAGTGAAGCTGCAATTATTGCGGTTTGTATTAATGAATATTTTTTTCGTAAATAGTAATGAAGATTCCCGCGCCAAATAATTTCCTCTAAAAATGCAGACAAAGCTGCAATTGTAAGACCAATGAGTAAGAGAAATCCCAATTCATTGCAGTGATTAAATAAGAACTTTATATTATAAATATAAAAATAGAAATGGAGACATAGACCTAGAAGTAGTGGGAATAAAATGGAGAAAATTAGTGATTTTAATGTTGGACGTGAAATGCCAAATGTATGGAAAATTTCTTGTTTCTTATATGCTTTTTGATATAAAATAACGGCTAACAACGGAACAACCATCGTGAAACCCAAATAACTACGACCATTTTCTATGTTTAGCAAAAAGATATAAAAGAACGATGTGAGAGAATAAATGTATAATGTTGAATGATAAACTATGTTTTTATTAATATTTTTCACCTACCTAAGTACATATAATTTGTTAATCGAATATTTTAATTATATATGAAATAGAAATAGACAGAATGAATATTTTCATACTGTTGATTCTAGTAATAGGGAAGGGGATTAAATTATATCTCCTTTTTTTGCTAGTATAGTAAGAGATAGAAAGAGATTTCACTAGATGGATAAAAGACGTTGTTTGAAAGGTGAGGGTATGATGACAAAGTCTAATGTTGTAGAAATCATTTCAGCTTTAGTAGCTATTATCGGTGTGTATGTACTAATAAATGCACCAGAAATGGGGAGTAAGGCAACAAGTGAATCTGTTGCAGAGCAGGGCGGTCATATGGATACAAGTACGTATTTAGCTTTATTACAAGGATACGGAAATTCTTATACAATTCTAGGCGCGACTTGTTTATTTATGGGTTTGCTCAGTTTAATTTCGATCATTTCAATTCAAGTATATAAAAGTAAATAGAGGTTGAAAAAACAATGCTCCTGCCAAATTGACAGGAGCATTGCTCGTATAAATAAGTATTTTCGTAGATGTGTACTTATCACTATGACTTAGTTGAAATATTTTTCAACCCCCCTTTATCGTCTTCATTACTGTCGAATTCGATAAAAAGTTATGTCACAAGTTGCAAATTTGGATGACGTTATATTAACTATAGAGAAAAATGAAAAATACCCGTAACTTTTTACAAGGGAAAATCGTTAAACAAAAGAAAAGGTTTTTAATCATGCGCTTGATTGAATGGGGGAAAAGAATGAAGATTCTAATACTGGGCGGTACACGTTTTTTAGGAAGGGCTTTCGTAGAAGAGGCTTTGAATAGAGGGCATGAAGTTACATTATTCAACCGTGGAACAAATAATGAGATTTTTCCTGAAGTAGAGCAGTTAATCGGTGATAGAAATGATGATGTTTCAAGTTTAGAAAATCGAAAATGGGATTTGGCCATAGATACGTGTGGATTTTCTCCTCATCACATTAGGAATGTAGGAGAAGTACTTAAAGATAATATAAAGCATTATACATTCATCTCAAGCCTTTCCGTATATAAAGATTGGATTCCGTATCACATAAAAGAAGATTATATATTACAACCCGAACCATCAAGTGATCAAATAAAGGCTGTGGAGAATGGTGAAGTATCCCCTTATGAGTATTACGGTGCGCTTAAAGTACTATGTGAAAAAGAAGCAGAGAAGTATTGGCCGGGGCGTGTTTTACACGTAAGAGCAGGACTTCTTTCAGGAATGTTTGATTATACAGATCGGCTTCCATATTGGGTTCAGCGTGTAGCAAAGGGAGGAAAAGTGTTAGTTCCAGGAAGGAAAGACCGTCCAGTGCAGTTCGTTGATATAAAAGACGTCGCAAGCTTTGGACTAAACATGGCAGAAAACAATAAAGTAGGTACATTTAATGTAACGGGTCCGAAAGATGAATTGACGATGGAAGAGCTATTAAATACGTGTAAAAAGGTTACAAATAGCGATGCTGCATTCGTTTGGGTTGATGAATCGTTTATGCATGAGAATAAAGTACAGCCATGGACGGAAATGCCATTGTGGCTTCCCGAAACTTTTGCATTAGAAGGTGAAACAGATCCGTGGAAAGGTGGATTCTCTATTAATATAGAGAGCGCAGTTAAAGAGGGTCTTACTTTTAGAGGGTTAGAAGATACTGTTACAGACGTGTATGCGTGGATGAAGAGTATGGACGAATGGGAATTAAAAGCAGGTATTTCAGGCGAGAGGGAAAAGGATTTGTTAGAAAAGTGGTATCAATAAATTTAGAGGAGCCACATTGTATATACTGGATTGAACATAAGGGACTGCAAGGAGGAAAAAGGTTATGTGGAAAAATACCATTCGCAGTATTTCATCAAACTTAAGTTTGAAAAATCCCGCTACGAAGGATGAACTCGCTGAAGTTCAAAAAAATTTGCAGCTGGAGTTACCGAATGATTTATATCAATTATTACAGGAAACAAATGGTATAGAAGGTGAATATGGACAATTTATTTGGGATGCCTCAAAAATTAAAATTGAAAATATGAATATGAGAAATATAGTTGATTTTAAAGATTTATATATGCCTTTTGACTGTTTATTATTTTTTGCTGATGGCGGAAATGGTGATTTGTTTGGCTATTCCATTTTGAATGGAATAGTGCAAAGAGATGATATATATGTATGGAACCATGAAAATGATAGCAGAACGTGGGTTGCGCCTTCTTTAAAGATTTTTATGGTGTGGTGGGAGAGTGGAAAGATAACAATTTAAACATAGTATCAAGAAAAAACGCCTTGTTAATAAAGAAACAAGGCGTTTTTCGTATATAAATCTACCACTCAATCGGTTTTTCTCCATACATTTCCCATAGCATAGGAAACATCTTTTTCAATCTTTCCTCGTCATCTTCATACCAGTCTAACTTGATATCAACTTCCTCAGATTGTTCTTCTGTTTCAAACTCTTTTGCTTTCACACTACCAGCTGTGCCAATTTCTCCGTAAAACACAACGTAGTCTTTATACCGCATTAGATAGCAGTAAGACCTCCACCTCAAAATCGAGCAAATACGAGGAAGATCCCGTATAAATAAGTTGTATGAATTACATTTATTATTAGATTGTGTTTGCGACTATATTTCGGGAATTTTCTGTTGATTTATAATGTACGATAGTATATATTGTATATAAAGTATATATACAATATTTTAAAAAGAGGTACTTGCATGCAAATCGTTATTACGAACACTTCAAAGGAACCTATTTATGAACAAATTGGTGTCCAAATAAAAAAACTTATTTTACTAGGTGATTTAAAGCAAGGCGATGCTCTTCCTTCAATGCGTCAGTTAGCAAAAGATTTAAGAGTAAGTATTATTACAACGAAAAGAGCATATGAAGAACTGGAAAAAGACGGTTTTATTTATTCAATTGTCGGAAGGGGGTCCTTTGTAGCAGAACAAAACATTGAAACTATGAAAGAAAAAAAATTAAAGACAGTTGAAGAAAAGTTGTGTGAAGCGATTCAAAATGCTAAACAAATGGATGTTTCTTTAAATGATCTAAAAGAAATGCTTACAATTTTATACGAGGAGGAAAACTCTTGGAAAACGTAATAGAACTTCAAAATGTCAGTAAATCTTTTAAAGGATTTCAAATTAAAAATTTTTCGATGGAAGTAAAAAAAGGATTTGTTACGGGTTTTATTGGGGGAAATGGATCAGGTAAATCTACAACGATTAAAATGATTATGAATCTAATGAACCCGGATAGTGGAAATGTCTCCTTATTTGGCATGAACTATTCGACTGATGCGAAGCGAATTAAAGAAAGAATTGGTTTCGTTTATGACGATAATGTGTTTTATGATGAACTCACATTAAAGGAAATTACTAAAATTATTGCGCCTGCTTATAAAAAATGGGATTTTAACCAATTTACATATTATAAAGATCTGTTCGAATTACCATTAAATAAAAAAATGAAAACATTCTCCAAAGGAATGAAAATGAAAGCCTCTCTTGCAATTGCCCTTTCACATCATGCTGAACTAATTATTATGGATGAGCCTACTTCCGGACTCGATCCGGTATTTAGAAGAGAATTATTGGATGTTTTACAAAATATTATGCAGGATGGTGAGAAAACTATCTTTTTCTCATCTCATATTACAACGGATTTAGACCGCATTGCCGATTATATTACATTTATTCAAAATGGGAAGCATATTTTTACAAAAGATATTTATGCCATTGCAGAAGATTATATTTTGGTCAAAGGACCACTAGATATGTTAGATTTTGATACTGAGCGTGAATTTATATCTGTATGTAAGGCAAATACAGGTTTCGAGGGATTGATTGAAAATGTAAATTCTATCGAAACTTTATTTAATAAAGAAGTGGTGATTGAAAAACCAAGTTTAGAGGATATTATGTATTTCATGAAAAAGGGGGAGTCAAGATGCTTAATTTAATTAAAAAGGATTTGATTTTACAAAAAACTTTTTTACCTGCTTATCTCTTATTTCTAGTTACCTATTTGTGGGCCGGCATGGATGTAGCATATGTCATAATCATTTGTAGTGCCGTTTTTGTAATTAACACATATCAATCTGATGATAAAGATAATGCTAATATTTTAGTAAACTCATTACCGTATACTAGGAAGGAAATTATAAGTTCAAAATACGTTGGAACCTTATTTTTTACAATAGTAATCATCCCATTTTGTTTAGTTGGAAAATATTTCATTTTAGACAGCATGGAATTTCAACTTTCCTTAGAAAGTTACATCCTAGGCTTCTTGGCAGTCATGCTGATTACTGCATTGTACATCCCCTTTTTTGTTGCATTTAAAGTGAAAACACTTGTACCAGTTTTTATATTTTTATCTATTGGAGTTATATATTTAATGCGAAATACTCCATATTTATTAAATAAATATGCTAATGGCGTACTGACCTTTTTAAAAGAGATTTCAGATTTGAAATTATTTCTTATATTTGCTGTCATAGCAGTGGGGTGTTATGGGGTTTCATGGATATTATCTATTCGTATCTATCAGAACAAGGCTCTTTAATAGCAATTTCTAAAAGGAGGATCATTTAAATGACATCAAAAAAAGGGCGTCCTATTCGAATACGAAATTGGCTGAAAACTCTTGGAGCATTTTTCGTTATGCAATTAATTTTTATCATCCTTGATATGAATTCGTGGATACCGAACTTCAAGGAAGGAGGAGTTGGGGAGCGTCTCGTTAATTCAGAGTTCTTTACGGAATGGTTCGCTCCTTATAAAACAAAGCAATTTAACGTATTAACGGTAGTTATGGCTATTTTATTATTCCTAAATGTATTAACAAGTGCAATAAAAGACGCTTTTTCTAGAAAAAGAATTAATTAGCACATAAGTTGACCTTGCGTCTTTTTTAATAATGTCTTAACAATATTAAAAAACAACAGGGGAAAGATAAAAACTCCATTTATTGAAGTTTTACTTTATCTTTTATAATGATTCCTTAGAAATTATTTGATTTTTCAGTTTTATATATTGACAATGTTTCCATTCGTCCCCCATAATGCTTCTCTAATGTGTGCAGTGATTGTGACATATGTATTTATACTGGTGATGACAAATGATGCGTATTGTTTTTGGAAAATTAAAAAAATATTGAACGGAATAGAAAAATTTAGTAATTTTATTTGTACAGCACATACATAATAGTTTTGTAATGATACATTGGAGGGGTTTGTTGTGGATCTTACGTTTAAAGTAGAGGAAACATGTTTTAATTACCGAGTCGGAGCAATTTGCAAACAGGATAATAAAATACTCATCCTGCAAGATGAAGGTGAAAAGTATTGGTACGTACCAGGCGGAAGAGTGAAAATGCTAGAAAATAGTGAAGATGCGTTAAAACGAGAGCTTGCAGAAGAAGTGGGTGTTCCTATTAAAGTGAAGAGATTAATATGGTCAGTAGAAAATTTCTTCACCCTTTCTGAGCGAAAGTTCCATGAGATTAGTTTTTATTATGAAGTAGAGCTGCATGAATTACCTGCAAATGGGGCCGATCAATATATTCTTGAAGAAGAAGGTAGAAAATATTTATTTAAGTGGGTGCCGGTAGAAGAGTTACATGCATATAACTTACAGCCAGCGTTTATAAAAGATAAAGTAAAGAATGTATCAGTTCATACAGAACATATCGTTTTACAAAAGTAAGCGTGCTTGGAGGGGAAAACGGTGAAGGGGACTAAAAAAGAGATACATATAGATGATAAAGTCATTCGTTACACACATATCGAAAAAGGTTCTAATACAATTTGTTTTATGTTCTCAGGTTCAGGCTACAATTATGACAAGCCGTTATTTTATTATGCAACGATGCTTATGCTTGAAAATAAAATAGATGTAGTACATATTCATTATTCCTACGATGGACAATTAATGGAAAAACCAATGGAAGAAATAACGAAAGTAATGATGGATGATATTAATCCTGTCATTATTGAAGTGCTAAAAAGTGGGCAATATAGCACTTCGATGTTTTTAGGAAAATCACTCGGAACAATCCCGATTGCGAATGATTTAATGAAGAGAGAAGAATTTCTACGGTCAAAAATGATATTGTTTACACCATTACTAACTTTTGATTCTATTTTTGATTCGATCTTACATAGTCATCACGAAGGGCTTTTAGTAATTGGAGATAAAGATCATCAATATAATGCAAATCAAATAAATCAGTTACATAAAACGAATTTACAGATTGAAGTTGTCAAAAACGCTAACCATTCTGTAAATGTTGGAGAATTTGAAACCGAGAATTCGATCGAAGCGATAGCAAAAATAATAGAAAAACTTAAAGAAGTTGTTAGGAAAAACTAACCTATCAATACATGCAAAAAGAGGTGCGAATGGCACCTCTTTTTTATTTAATAAGCCTTCAAAACACGAAGCAAATAATCCTTCCGATTTAGCGGATTAAAGTCAACACGTTTTCGAGTAGGGAAGGGAGCCGTCAGATTTGTGAAACCAGTTGGCTTTGTTATAAAGATACCTTCTCCTTCAGTAAATGAATGGAGCATTCGTTTAAAATCCTCTATTTTTGCAACAGGTAATGATCCTGTTAAATGGTAAGAATCATTATGCAACGTAGGCTCTGCAAAAGTTGCTGGAATAGCAGCAAGCTTATACATTGCGGTACTAATTGCGTGCTCCGGTACAGTTAATTCGAACTCGTTTACTGGTTCAAATGCACATGTTTCAGCGTGCTTTAAAGCATCCATTAAAACGAGTGGTGTTAAATTTCTAAAGTCACTTGCTGTTGTAACAGGGCTTGCATAACCAGTATGTGTTAACGTGACGATAATGTCCGTAACTTCCCATCCGTACAAACCTTGTTTTAACGTTTGAAATACAGTATCTTCAATCGCTTTATGAAATGCTAAAGGCAATGATCCAAGCTCAACACCTAACTTATATGTTATGCCAGAATTCAGTTCACCACGTTCAACTTTGAAGCCGATTGTCGCGTAAAATGGATTCGTTTTTTCTCCCATTAATTCAGCAGAATTCCCAATGCCAATTGGTTTCTCAATACATACAACCCGCGTATTTGAGAAAGTAACCTGCAAATTATATTTCTCAAAAAGTGTTGTTTCAATTACTTCTTTTTGTACTTCCCCGAAAAGGCGAATATATAGTTCATTATGAATATCATCTTTCCACACTTTAATGAGCGGATCTTCTTCGCATAGCTCCATAAGTGCAGCGTATAAATCATGAATTCGCTCTTTAGGTACTGCTTCAATAGCAGCTTCCATTTGCGGTTCGGCAAATGGAATATCTTTTATATAATCCGTCCACTCACCGATAATATCACCAATTTTGATATTCGTAAGTCCCCATACTTTGCAAAACTCTCCACTATGAACAGTAGAGGCTTGAACTGCATTTCCATTATGAAATATGCACATTTTTTTAATCTTTTCCTTATGTGGTAGAGACTCACTACGCTGAATATCAACATATTTTCTAACGTGTAAACAACCAGAAAATAGTCTTACGTAAGCAATCTTTTCGCCAGAAGATTCACGTTCAATTTTAAAAACAACACCGGATAATGTTTCATCTTGTGCCGATTTAGTAGCTGGAATTAAGGATGAAATATTTTTAAGTAATTCAGTTACTCCTATACCTGTCATTGCTGAACCCAAAAAGATAGGAAACACATTTGCTTGCTGTATTTGCTTTTCGAGTTCTTTTCTTAATAGTGCATCCGGTATTATTTCGTTATTTACATATGACTCAAGCAATGATTCGTTAAATGGTGCTAATCGTTCAATACAAACGTCATAGGATTTATATTCAATAATCCGTACTTCCTTTGTACCTTCGTTTTCTACAGAGTAGAAGGGGCATGCTTCATTTGAAAGAAGCTCTTTTATTTGTTTCACAACTTTTTCAGTATTTGCGCCACTACGGTCTATTTTATTAACAAATAATATAGTAGGTATGTTTAATTTCTGTAATGTCCGCATTAAAATCTTCGTTTGTGCTTGCACACCTTCAACGGCAGATATAACTAAAATGGCACCGTCTAAAACACGGAATGATCGCTCCACTTCAGCGATAAAATCAGCATGTCCAGGTGTATCAATAACATTTACTTTTAAATCATCAATAAAGAAAGAAACGACAGATGCTTTAATCGTAATTCCGCGTTGTCTTTCTAATTCCATTGAGTCAGTTTGCGTATTGCCACTATCTACTCGGCCAACTTCTTTAATCACATTCGTTTCATAAAGAATACGCTCAGTCAAACTCGTCTTGCCAGCATCTACGTGCGCGACAATCCCTATATTTATTGTTGTCATATATAAATATCCTCATTTCATTTTCCATTTTCATTTCCTCATTTCTATTTGTGTATTGCCGCATTACAATCACTCTCCAGTCATTTGAATTATTACTATTATAATGTAATTTACATTTTTTGTAACGCGACAAAGCGCCTTAATTTGGAAAAAATAAAAATGAAAACAAAATGCTTGCATTATAAATCGATATAGATTATATTAATTGACATATCAACTATTGATACATCAAATATTTTTTGTATTGGATGTAAAGGAGGGGTAATTTGACAAGTTCATGCTCAAAAGAAGCAATAATTTTATATAAATTACACTTTCTCAACAAAGAAGTAAGTTCGAAATTTGAAGGGTGTACGGGTATGAGTCAGTCTCGATTAGAGCTTATACTTCAGTTATTTGAAGTAGATGAAATTAGTCAAAAAGYACTTCAGCAAGAAGTAAATATTGATAATGCCGCGATTACGAGGCATTTAAAACAGCTGGAAGCAAACGGAATGATTAGAAGACGTAAAAATCCAGATGATAACAGAATTACGTTAGTTTCTCTTACAGAAGAGGGACGAAATAAAATTCAAGTGTATCAAGAGGAAAAAGAGCGTTTCGCTACTTCAGCATTTAAAGGATTAAGTGAAGAAGAACGCGACAATCTTTTAACGATGTTAGACCGCATTCAAGAAAATATAAAAGAACTTTAAAAAAGGGAGAATACAACTATGACTAACTCAGTAAAAACAAATGATTTTAACGAAATTTTAACAGGACGCCGTTCAATCCGTAAGTACGATCCTTCAGTGAAAATTAGCAAAGAAGAAATGACTGAAATTCTTACAGAAGCAACACTTGCACCATCTTCAGTAAACATGCAACCATGGAGATTCTTAGTTATTGAAAGTGACGAAGCAAAAGCAACACTGGCGCCACTTGCGAAATTTAATCAATCTCAAGTAGAAACATCTTCAGCAATGATTGCTGTATTTGGTGACTTAAACAACTTTGATAACGCAGAAGAAATTTACGGTACAGCAGTAGAGCGCGGACTTATGCCAGCTGAAGTAAAAGAAGATCAAATGAAAAAACTTTCAGGTTACTTCTCAATGGTTACACCAGAAGTAATGAAAGATACTGTACTAATTGACGGTGGTCTTGTAGCGATGCAATTTATGTTAGCAGCACGTGCTCACGGCTATGATACTTGCCCAATTGGTGGATTTGAAAAAGACCAAATCGCAGAAGCTTTCGGATTAGACAAAGAGCGTCACGTACCAGTTATGTTAATTTCAATCGGAAAAGCTGCTGACAGTGGTTATCCATCAGTACGTCTTCCAATTGAAAAAGTTGCTGAGTGGAAGTAATTTTATAAAAAAACAGAAATAAGTGAGATATGAGAGGGGAAACACCATGATTATTATTCACGCAATATTTCAAGTAGATCCAGCAAAACAACAATCGTTTTTAGAAGAAATTCAGCCATTACTTCATGGTTCAAGAGAAGAAAGTGGAAATGTATCTTACGATTTATATAAAGATACTGAAAAAGAAAGTGTTTATACGATGGTAGAAGTATGGAAAGATGAAGCAGCAGTTACGAGTCATAATACGAGTGAACACTTCACATCTTTCGTTAGTAAAGCATCACAGTTTTTAAATGCTCCGCTTGATATAAAAGCTTATAATGGAACGTTAGTAAAATAATATGGTTATAGAAGATGACTTTGGCGTATGCTGAGGTCATCTTTTTTATTTACTTATATTTAATTGCATGTTAATGTATACTTAATTTTTTAATATCTCTACCAATGGAAAAAGAATATACAAGCTATATGGAACTCTTTGTAGAGTATTGCTTCTTTAATTGTTCATGAGTGTATCTTTGTTTTATTAATATAGAATGAAAAAAGGATGCATTAGAGCTAAACGATTAACGGGTAGCATGTTAATAAAAAATTACATGAGTTTAGTAAAAACTTATAATTTATTTTTAAGGGTGTGAAAATATAATGAAACCGGTATTGAAAAGCATACTTATTTCCTTTGCTTTTTCTGCAGTAGGGATGTGTTGGTTGCTGTTCATGTTATTTAGAGGAGGCGGAGACTGGTTATTGTCTTGGATAGGTGTATTAATGGCATATTTATCTTTATACACTTTAATAGATTTATATTGTAAAAATACATACGAAAAAACATTAAATATAGTGCTTATAAAATCAACAGTTACTACCTTTAGTTTTGGAGTATTAGGAATCATATTTGGTATAATACACGAGCTATTAACACCATGGAGTCTCAGTTTAATGGTTTGGTATTGGCTGCTAATTCTACTTTTATTTTTAACGACCATAATATTATTAGTTATTTTAGTATTTGTAAATCGTAAAGATCAAAATTTCCCCGGGGTATATAGATTACTTATACTTCTAAGTTTACTTCTTACGTTAGGACCAGTATTGTGGCCACTGTTTCTTACTATTATTGGAAATGGTATGAATGCTAGTGCAGGATGGTAAAACTGAATAAAGATTAGTAGTTTAAAGAAGTGAATGAAATAAAAAGTTGATATAGGATTTTAAGTATGTAAGAGAACGTGTTTTGATAAATTGAAAACACGTTCTTTTTTTATTGTTAATATTAATATGAACTCCTTAAATTTATAAGATAATTCGATTGGGAAAAAGATATGTTACTGGAACAAACATATATGTACCTTTGAAACGAACACAATTAATGAATCATCTTAAAAATAATAAAGACGAGGTGAAATGAAAATAAGGGCAGTTAAGTGGCTGTCCTTATTTTATATGTCCTTTTTATTTTCATGCATAGCTCTTTCTCAGTTTATCGTATCAAAATTTGAACGTAAGTATTTCGTAAGGAATGGATAAGAAAAAAGAGAGTTTTATCATATAGGATTAAAGTATAACTTGAATTAATCCGATATTAATAGAGGAGAGGGAGCCTTATGAAAAAATGTAATTCAATTAAGTTAGCAAGTTTGGCAGTTTTATTAGCGGGTACTACTCTATTCACACCAGGTTTTACTGTGAAAGCAGAGTCTGTTCAAAATTTATCTAGTCCGTCACAATCACATGATCAAAAGAATCGGAATGGTTGGAAACAAGTAATGCAGGAAACAGTACAGCTTGGAACCCCAGGAATATTAGCGAAGACGTCTAACAATGGAAAGATTAGTAGTTATACTGCTGGCGTCGCGGATTTAAATACAAAGAAAACAATGAAATCGGATTATCGTTTTCGGATTGGGAGTGTGACGAAGACTTTTACCGCTACGACTGTTCTTCAATTAGTAGGAGAAAATCGCGTGCAACTTGACGATCCAATTGAAAAGTGGCTACCCGGTCTCATTCAAGGAAATGGGTATGATGGCAATCAAATTACGATACGTCAACTTTTGAATCATACGAGTGGTATAGCTGAATACTTAAAGTCAAAAGACGCTGACATAATGAATTCGAGAAAAACGTATACAGCAGAAGAAATAGTGAAAATGGGACTTTCTCTACCCCCAGATTTTTCACCAGGTAAGGGATGGCTGTATTCAAACACAGGATACGTAATATTGGGAATGCTTATTGAAAAAATAACTGGAAATAGTTATGCGGAAGAAATTGAAAAGCGAATTATTGAACCTTTGGATCTGTCAAATACGTTTTTACCAGGGAATTCACCCGTTATTCCAGGAAAGGATCATGCTCGTGGGTATATGAAAATAGACGAAACAAGTGAATTGAAAGACATGACGTATTATAATCCGAGTTTAGCTAATTCAGCTGGAGATATGATTTCTAATGCGGACGATCTAAATAAATTCTTTTCATTTTTACTTGGTGGTAAGTTACTGAAAGAACGTGAGCTAAAAGAAATGCTTACTACAGTTCCTATAGAAGGAAAAGGTGTTGGTGATGGATATGGCCTTGGGATCTATGAGACTAAACTTCCAAACGGTGTTTCAGTTTGGGGTCACGGAGGGGCAATTCCTGGATTTACAACTTTTGTTGGCGGAGTAATGGGAGGCAAACATACATTAGCTGCCAATATTAACTCTTTAGGTGCGATGGATGTTTTTACACAGTTTAATAAAATGATGCAAATTGAATTTAAGAAATAGATGAAAAGAAAGCGAATGGAATACTGCTTTAAAGGACAGTATTAGCATTCATGGTATGGCAGCAATCAAGTATATGTAGAACATAAATACGGATACAAGTGTAATTCAATCTTATAGTCTAGTATAAAAAGATGTCAGTTGCATGACATCTTTTTTATTTTGGATCAAAGAGATATATTACGAATTTTGAAAATTGTTATTTTTGTAATTATTACATATAATAAAGGGTATAGGGTATATACAGGGGAGTTATGAATGGATAATACTTTAGTTAGTTAATTATTTTTTGTTTTAATAAATAAAAGTAAATTGATGTGGAGTGAAATACATTGGGACAAAATCAGTTTAGATGGAGTAACACACAATTACGAGAACATGTTGAAGTAATAGATGGCACAAGAAGCCCGCACATTTTATTCAAGAATGCAACATATTTAAATTCCTATATGCGCGAGTGGGTGCAAGCAAATATTTGGATCTATGATGACCGCATTATATATGTAGGAGAAAAACTACCAGAGCAACTACATGAATGTGAAGTGATTGATTGTGATGGAAAGTATGTAGTTCCTAGTTACATTGAACCGCATGCACATCCATATCAATTGTATAATCCAGAAACTTTAGCGAATCATGCGATGCAGTTTGGGACAACAACTTTTATTAATGATAATTTAACTTTATTTTTCACGTTACAACGTGAAGAAGCATTTCGTTTATTAGATGAATTTGAAAAGATTCCGGCAAGTATGTATTGGTGGTGTCGTTTTGATGGACAGACTGAACTACAAAATGGGGAATCTTTATTTAATAGTGAAGAAATAATGGAGTGGCTGAAGCATGAAGATGTTCTTCAGTGCGGCGAGTTAACAGCATGGCCAAAACTATTAAATGGCGATGATGAAATGTTACATTGGGTGCAGGAAACGAAACGATTACATAAAAAAGTGGAAGGGCATTTCCCAGGAGCATCTGAAACGACTTTAGCTAAGTTAAAACTGTTAGGTACAGATTGTGATCATGAAGCGATGACAGGACAAGAGGCTTTAACTCGCCTTATGCAAGGGTACACTGTTTCTCTTAGGAATTCTTCAATCCGCCCAGATTTAGAAGTTTTACTGAAAGAATTGTTGGAACTAGGAGTAAAGCAGTTTGATAGATTCATTCTCACTACAGACGGCTCACATCCTTCATTTTATGAAAATGGAATGACAAACGTTATGATTTCTACCGCGATAAAGCAAGGGATTCCGGTAATAGATGCTTACCATATGGCAAGCTATAACATTGCTCGTTATTATAATATGGAACATTTACATGGTTCAATTGCGACAGGTAGAATTGCTAATATTAATATTCTGGACAGTAAAGAAAATCCGATTCCAATAAGTGTAATTGCAAAGGGTAAGTGGATGAAGCGTGACGGAATAAACAAAAATGCATCATTACATATAGACTGGAGTAAATTCAAAGTAACTCCATTATCATTAGACTGGTCTTTAAAGAAAGAAGATATGATTTTTTCTGAAACAACAGGTATAAAATTATTAAATGATGTTATTTCAAAACCATATGTCACTAAAATCGACTTAAACGGTGAGGAACTTTCTCTAGATCATGATGAGTGTTTCCTTATGATGATTGCTCGTGACGGGACGTGGCGAGTGGATACAGTTGTAAAAGGCTTTGCAAATAAATTAGGAGGCCTTGTTAGCTCCTATTCCGGTACAGGTGACATCATCCTCATTGGAAAGAGTAAAGAAGATATGCTTACAGCTTTTCATAGGGTAAAAGAGCTTGGCGGGGGAATGGTAATAGCTGAAAAGAATGAAGTATTACACGAAATAGCATTACCATTGCTCGGGATTATGTCTAATTTAAAAATGAGTGAATTAATACAGGAAGAAAAACAGATGGTGAAATTATTGCAAGAGCGTGGCTACGCGTATGGCGATCCGGCATTTACGATTTTATTCTTTTCTGCGACGCACTTGCCTTTTATACGAGTAACGCCTATAGGATTATATGATGTGAAAAGTAGTAAGGTACTTGCTTCGCCGATGAAACTGATAAATCAATATTAAAAGCAAAGGTCCTATAAAAAGTCTATTTTATAGGACCTTTCTCATTCTTAGCATAAGAATATCCTAAGCCTCAAATAATATAGTATCTAAATCATTTGAGGTGATACTTAAATATGAAAAAACTATTGTATGTTTTAAGTGTATTTATTTTGTGCGTATCTATACAGCATGTGGTACATTCTCAGTCAAATGCACCAAGGTTATCTTCAGATTGTCTGGAAGAAAGTAAAATCCGTGATGAAAAGTATGTGAAAAACATTATGAATGACATTATATCTACATTTGATTTAAAGATTGATGAAAATAGTTTTTGGGAAATTAGTAAAAGAGACCTAGAGGCTGCGCATTTGATGTATGGCGGAAGGGAAAATGATTCTTATTATAATTCGCTAACTAAAGTTTATGATAGTGGTGGATATAGGGGAGAGCCTAGATTATTTGTGAAGGCGCAAGAAGCATTTTTACTTTATAAAGAAATAGACGATACTAATGTAATGAAACGCCTAAACCTTGAAAAAGGGGAATGGATTGTTACCGAAACGAAAAAGAAGCAAGGGAAAATCGTGGAATACAAGCCGTTACAATGTGAAAAAGATTATCTGAAAAAGAGAAATGAATATCATAATATAAAATGATGCAATGAAAATCTTGAATGGGAAAGTTTTCGTAAATAAATGTAAATTAATCGGTAGAAACCACTAGTAAGTTCGCCATAAAAAAACGTCATTTTAATCATTAAAAATGACGTTTTTTTATATTCTTAAAGCCTTTGCATCGCACTCTCAATCCTCTTTGCCAAATCATCTGACACTTCATGGAAATACCCCATAACTGCCTTTCTTATATCTCCGGATATAACTTTCAAATCATTAGCTAAATTTTCAGCGAGATGTTCTTTTTCAATATGTGATAATTTAGCATAAAATTCACCAGGCTGCCCAAAGTCGTCTTTCTTAGTTATAGAAGCTCTTTCAAGTTTTCCTTCAACGTATCTTCCGTCACCGCTAGTTGCTTGATTAGCAGGTGCCCAATTTTGCTGTTGGTTGATCGCTATTTTACGAAATTCAGGTCCAATTCTTCTTCTTTGAGAATCACTATAAATGTTAGCACGCCCTTGCAGCATTTTATCATCTGATAGTTCTGCACCGTCTAGTAAATTAGAAGGGGAGAAAGCGACCTTTTCTACTTGTTCTTTATAGTTTTCAGGATTTTTATTTAATACCATTTTGCCTACTGGTATAAGAGGATACTCCTTTTCATCCCATACTTTTGTATCATCTAAAGGGTCATAAGAAAGGTGTGTTTCATCTTTAGGATCCATGAGCTGGACATATAAACCATATTCCACTGCTTTACCAGCCTCAATTGCATCGTATAAATCTTTCCCGCTATAATCAGGATTTTCGGCGGCCAGTTTATTCGCTTCCTCACTAGTAATGAATTGTACACCTTCAAATGGGTACCAATGATACTTTACATACTTTCGATTACCGTGAGCATTTCTCCAAACATATGTATTTACACTATGTCCTGGGATGTGGCGAAGGCTTTTTACCGTACCGGCATCAGAGAATAGATGGACAACAAAATGAATGGATTCGGGTGCTCTAGCGACAAAGCTCCAAAAGCTATTAGGGTCTATTAAGTTATTTTTAGGTGAAGGTAACAACGCTTGAATTGTTTCAGGGAAACGCATTGGATCACGAACTGAAAAAACAGGAATGTGATTACATAAAAGATCGAAAATGCCTTCATTTGTATAAAATTTTGTAGCAAAACCACGTACATTTCTAGAAGTATCAGGTGTTCCTTTCGTACTAACAGCTAATGAAAATCGAACCATAACAGGAATTTTCTCGTTAGAATTTTGTAAAAAGCTTAGTTTTGTATGTTCAGACATCGGATATATCGTTTGAAAATAACCGAATGCACCAAATCCTTTTGCATGAACAGGTCTTTCTAAAATTTTTTCGTGAATAAATTCTTGTAACGCCTCGTGCAGTACATTATCTTGCTTTAAAATAGGTCCACGTGAACCAACTGTTTGAGAGTGAAGTGTAGCTTGTTCATTACGTTCTCCATTTTCATTAAAGCCTTTCCCTAGTAAAGATTGTCCCTGTTTATCATAGTTTTCATCCATCGATATAGCCTCCAAATATTTTTTCTCCATTGTTACTAAATATGATTTTATAGCCTTGATTATGTATGACACGCAAAGTTCAAAATAGTAACATACCGCTAGATGAAAAAAACGTGTATGTAGTGGACCTGTTGAAATAGAAGAAATTATGGAAAAATGAATATCGGGAAGAAAATTACTATTAAAATTACAATCTTAAAAATGAAATTATATATGACTTTATAGAGAATGAACATAAATAAACAGGGAAAATAACTAGGAGGAATTTAAAATGTCGGATTGGTTTCAATTAGATAAAGAATATATGATGCCTACGTATTGTCGTACGAAGGTTGCGATAGAAAGAGGAGAAGGATGCAAGCTTTATGATGTGGATGGTAAAGAGTATGTAGATTTATTTTCTGGTGTCGGAGTGAACGTATTAGGGTATAATCACCCGAAAATCGTGCAAACGACAATGGAACAAGTTACGAAATCTCTGCATCTCCCATTTCATTTTTTAAACCCAGTTGCGATTGAGTATGCAAAGAAATTAGTTGATTGCTCTTTAAAAAATGGAAAAGTCTTTTTTACAAACTCTGGTACGGAAGCGACAGAAACAACGTTGAAATTAATTGATAAATATAGAGCGAATACGCATGAGGAACGTGAAGGAATCGTAGTGCTGAAGAATAGCTTCCACGGGCGTACGTTAGGGGCACTTCATTTTACGAGACAAGAAAGTGTATATCAAAATTTCCCTAAAACATCGATTCCTGTATATGAAGTAGAGCGCGAGAATATAGAGCAATTAGAAGAAACAATTGTTAAAGAAAATCCGATTGCGATTATGCTAGAGCCTGTATTAGGTAGCGGGGGGATATACCCTTTATCGGGTGAATATTTACATGGTGTTCAAAACTTATGTGATAAATATAATGTCATTCTTATCGTTGATGAAGTTCAAAGTGGTATGGGGAGAACTGGTAAACTATTTGCTTATCAAAATTTCAATATTACACCGGATATTATTCAAATTGGTAAGGGGGCAGGAGGCGGGATACCGCTTGGCGGAATTATTGTAGGTGAAAAGTTATGTGATGTATTTGCACCAGGAGATCACGGCACAACGTTTGCTCATTCTTCAATGGGAACGGCTTTAGGGTTAACGGTTTTAAATACATTGATTGACGATGGTTTAATGCAAGAAGCGTATGAAACATCACACTATCTAAATGATAAATTGCAAGAAATTCAGAAAGAAAATTCTTATTATATTCAGGAAGTACGTCATGCCGGAATGATGTTTGGAATTAGTTTGAATGATACGAATGAAAATGTTAAGAAATTACAGGTGGAGCTAATGGAGAAAGGAATGTTAGTTGATGTTACACAAGGGAACATCATCCGTTTACTTCCCCCGTATATAATTACTAAAGAAGAAATTGATGCATTTATTTATGAGTTTATCTCCTGTATTCATAGCTTATCAGCTATAGCGAGTATTTAAAAAACTTTATAAAAAAGTACCTTATTTTTAATTCAAATAAGAAGAAAATAGGGGTGAAAAAAATAAATTTACGTATTAAAGTAAAAAGCTGAAAAGGGTACTCGTATAGCGCCTTCTTCAGCTTTTTAAAATAGTAAATTACTTAACCTAGAAAGCATCTAATTGGACAAATAATTAATTATGTGAAACAATAATAACAGATAAGGAGACGTTGCTTTTCCTTAAGTGCTTCGTATTGAATTTATTCTAGTAAGAGAAGGTGTGCTTAAAGAAGTTAAATTAAATAAGGAGCTGTTTTACTATATGCAACAAAATAATGATTTAAATTTTGAACCTCAAGACGTTAATATTGTCAATTCTAAACAAGCGAAAAAAGCAGTTATTGCTACTGGCATTGGGAATGCAATGGAGTGGTTTGACTTTGGATTATACGCGTATTTAGCGGTAATATTGAGTCAATTATTCTTCTCAGGTGTGGATAATAGTGGTTTGCAACTTGTACTAACATTTGGTACATTTGCGGCGGCCTTTCTCGTTCGACCAATCGGAGGTATTTTCTTTGGTAGAATAGGAGATAAATACGGCCGAAAGATTGTTTTAAGTACAACTATTATTTTAATGGCACTTTCTACATTATTCATCGCATTACTACCAACCTATGAACAAATTGGTGTATGGGCACCAATACTACTTTTAATTGCTCGAATGATTCAAGGCTTCTCTACAGGCGGCGAATATTCAGGTGCAATGGTTTATATCGCAGAATCTTCTCCAGATAAAAAGCGTGGTATACTCGGTAGTGGTCTTGAAATTGGAACACTCTCAGGTTACATTGCTGCCTCGGTAATTGTTACCATTTTAACGTTATTATTAACAGATGAGCAAATGCTCAGCTGGGGATGGCGTATTCCTTTCTTAATTGCTGCACCAATTGGTTTGGTCGGTTTATATTTACGACGTCATTTAGATGAATCTCCAATCTTTCAAGAGATGGAAAAAGCACAAGAGGAATCTGAAGACAACGAACAATTTTCATTTATGGATATATTAAAATATCACAAAAAAGACTTCTTATTAAGCACAGTAATTGTTGCCTTCTTTAACATTACAAACTATATGATCCTTTCGTATATTCCTTCTTATTTAACACAAGTACTAAAAGTCAAAGAAACAACGGGCTTATTAATTATTTCAATTACGATGGCACTTATGATTCCACTGGCACTTTATTTCGGTAAATTAAGTGATAAAGTAGGTAATAAACGCGTAGTACAAATTGGCTTACTTGGTTTAGCATTATGTTCAATTCCAGCATTTTTATTAATTGGTAACGGACATATTGTAGCCATGTTTGCGGGTATTTTCATTTTAGGTTTCTTCCTTAGTGTATATGAAGGAACATTGCCTTCGTTATTACCAGCACTCTTTTTCACCGATGTACGTTATCGTGCGCTTTCTATCTCCTTTAATATTTCTGTATCTATATTCGGTGGTACAACGCCGCTTGTATGTTCATACTTAGTTCATGCTACTGGTAATCCACTGGCACCAGCATTTTATTTAACTGGTGTAAGTGTAATTGGATTAATTGTGTTTAGTGTACTGTTTGTCACAACATCAGGACGTGCACTAAAAGGTTCTTATCCTACTGTAGAATCGAAAAAAGAAGCACATCAAATTGCTAAAGAGGATCCTGAAGAAACACTTTGGTGGCATGAAGAATCTTTAGAAATTGAAGCAGGAAAAAAAGCATAATTTGTGAAAAGCAACGTGGACTTTTACACAAAAAGACTCCTAGTTTAATAGGAGTCTTTTTGTATACATCATTTTCTCTTCTTCTTCAAACTCTTCTGATAAGCATAAAGCTTATGAACCTCTTCCTTAAATTCATGCAGAAGTACAGTGTTTTCACCATTTGAATAACGCACTGCATTATACGCGTCTATAATAATATGACTCTGAATATTTACCTCTTCTTCATCATTAATTCTCTCTAGCCAAGCTTCAACAGTTTCTCCTCGTTCACGATTTAAAGGAGGGGATAGTTTACTCTCGAGTTTGAAAATTTCTTTTCGAATTTCGTTATGTGGTGGTTTATTTCGTTTGAACCGTTTTTGGCTAATGCCTTCTTTATCAGTAATGATTGTAGATTCAAAGACAGGCATATTTGGTAAACTCAAATGTTTTCGTTTTTTTACTATTTTCCAAACGACGTAAATAGCGATGGCTGTACAGACTATTATTGTAATGCTATTTATGAGAGTTGGATCAAAAGGACGCTGCCCCAGGTCCTCTTTAATTTGAGGATCTTTTAAATTTCCTTTATTCGACCAAAAGTCGTCTGTATCTTTTAATGCAGCTGCCGAGAACAATGGATTTAAAGCATAACCAAATCCTAAGGCAACTACTTGTATGATATAAGAAAAAAGAAGCCGAATATAAGGAAATACCGGAATAAGTAAAACGCTAATTATTCCAATCGTAATAATAGAAGTGAAACGTAATAGCTGTTGATTACGATTGGAACCTGTTAACCAAAATGTAATCATAATGTGTAAAGTTAATAGTAACAATTTCCACAATGGTGGAAAGGGGGCATAAAATATAGCTGAAACGACAAACCATACAATACCGCCTAACGATTTTTGTACTGGATATCCCGGTCCAACAGAGTGTACGATAAAGAAAAACAGTGGTAATAATATTGTGCCTAAAATAGAGAAAGGTAGAAATAAAGAACAACCGATTATTTGAATAACTAACAGTAGTACAAAACCTGTCGTTTTTTTCTTCATAAATTTATGAAGAAGAAATACTCCTACATAACCGGTCACTAAAAATATAGCAATACCAACTAGTTCGTCCCTTTCTGTTAATAACGAAAGAAGGAGGAGCAGAATAAAGTCATTAACGTGATAGAGCCAAGTTTTCAAGCTTTTCCACCATCCCTTCATTATTAATGAGGAACGTAGGCTGAGATAGAAGAGGGAGCTCCTTTTTCTGCAAACCAATGTATATCATTGTAGATGAGCGTTCCCTTTTTCTCGTTACATAGTGAAGAAATCCTTGTTTCGGAAGTAGCGTACTATCATCTGAAATACGTGCTAATTCTTCTAACGCTTTGGCGTAATGTGTTTGTCCTTCGTTTAATGGTAAAAGCAAAGGGCCACCTTCTGCTAAAACGCTAATAAATAACTCAAACGGAATTTGATGCTTCGTTGCGTATTGGCAAATGTATGTTGTAAAAGAAATAAGGTCTTCTACATTCTCTTTCCAACCAAACCCACGATCAGCAGCTAAAGAAAGACAAATTGTCCAACTATAATTTTTTACAGGTTCATATTGTTTAGCTTGTAACGCCTGCATTTTAGCAGATGCTTTCCAATGAATAGAGCGGAAAGATTCACGTTCATATCGTTTAACACCGATAATGGATGTTTCATCATTGTAAAAAGAGAAATTCGTTCGATACGAACCTGTTAATAGTTGCTGAAGTTCTTGTAAACCGGCTACCTCTTTAGGAGAAGGGTACACAATAATTTCAGCCTTTAACTTATCGAAAACAGGTAAATGTACAGTTAAAAGATGAAAAGGATCTTTTAAAACACATTCGAACTGTTCAATTTGAAACACACCACGCTTCGTTGCGGTTAATGTTAAATCCCATTTTTGTGCTGAATGAGCAGGTTGTGAAAATGGGAAAGAAAATAACGTTTTCGATATTTGTTCAATCCCTTGATCCTTATGCGGTATAAGAGATGAATTTAAATGAAAATAACAAACGCCGTTAACAAGTGGTATGTTTGCACCATTTTTTAAATGAATATAAAATTGTCCAGATTCATCTGGGAAAAGCCGAGTTGTTTGTTTCTCATTTATAATTTGAAATTTTTTCTCTAAGTAAGCGACATATTTATAAATGAAAATCGCAAATAAATAGTAGAAGAAAAAGAGAAACATAATAATTCGTTGCGGCAGAAAAAACGTAAATAGTATAGCGCCTGGCACAGTTAATTGAATAATATGGAGTTGAAAAAATAAAGGCACAGTTACAACGCGCTGTCCATTCATGCTTGTTCAATCTCCACGGGTACGTCCACTTCTTTTAAAATCCTTTGCATTAATTCATTTTTTGTCGTACGTAAAGCTCCTTCCATCGATAAGACGATACGGTGATTCCAAACGGAAGGAACTAAAAATTGTATATCTTCAGGTGTGCAATATTCTCTGCCGCGTAAAAAGGCTAGTGCTTGAACGGCACGTACTAAAGCTAATGTAGCACGCGGGCTTACACCGTTAGCAATGTAATCATGATTTCTTGTAGCGTGAGCAAGCTTAATAATGTAATGTTCTAACGGTTCTGATACGAAAATTTCTTTCACTTGTTTCTGTGCTTCTAAAATGTCTTCTAAAGAAATGACAGATGTGACGCTTTCTAACGGTGCATTGTTACGAAAACGGCGCATCATTTTTAATTCATCTTCAGGAGACGGATAACCAATTGAAATCGTCATTAAAAAGCGATCAAGTTGTGCATCTGGAAGAGGGAAAGTTCCTTGTGATTCAATCGGGTTTTGCGTCGCAATAACAAAGAACGGTTTCGGAAGAGGAGTAGACTGCTTTTCAAGCGTTACTTGTCGTTCTTCCATTGCTTCTAACAAACTAGATTGTGTTCTCGGCATCGCGCGGTTAATTTCATCTGCGAGTAGTATATTTGTCATAACTGGTCCAAGTCTTAATTCGAATTCACTAGTTTTTGGATTGAAATATTCAATACCTGTTACATCACTCGGAAGTACATCAGGGGTAAATTGAACGCGAGAAAAATTACCACCAATGCTTTTAGAAATTGTTTTTGCTAGTAATGTTTTTCCAGTACCAGGTACGTCTTCAAGCAGTACATGTCCATCAGCAAGCAGTGAAACGAGGAGTAAATCAATTACATTTTCCTTACCGACAAAAACAGATCCTATGTTTTCTTTTAATTTATTTATCATATGTATCATTCCTTTCAAAATAAAAGTGGATATTTCTATATTTTAACAAATTATTCAGAAAATTGGTATGATTTTTTAATCCGAAGAAATAGATATTTAATTTTAATATTACACTTGCATATTTTGGAATATGATTATACAATATCGTTATATGATATATCGTAAGTCGATATATCATGAAGCGATGTATCGGAGGTAGTTATAATGAATGCGAAAGCGCAAAAATACATTCCATTAACTGAGGCGACATATTACATATTGTTGTCACTTGTAAAGCCAATGCATGGTTATGGAATTATGCAAATGGTAGAAGAGATGACAAATGGGGAAGTAAAGCTCGGTCCTGGTACTTTATACGGGAATACGACGAAGTTACTAAAAGAAAAGTTAATTGTTGAAGTTGCCTCTACAGACAGAAAGAAGTGCTACGAGTTAACACCATTTGGTAGAGAAGTGTTAGAGCTAGAGTATAACAGGTTACAGAGATCTGTAAGAAATGGAAACAGTATATTAGGGGAGTGAATGGAAGATGGAGACAAAGAAGGTATTTAAATTTTTCACGGCATGGAATTTAGAAAAAGAAGAAGTGTTTTTACGAAAGATGCATCAGCAAGGCTGGGCGTTACAAAAATATAATATGATGTATACGTTTAAAAAAACTGAGCCGAAAGATGTAATATATAAAGCGGATTTTAGATTGGTTTATAGAGATTCAAAAGAAAAACAACAAGAGTACTTCGAAATATATGAAATGTCTGGTTGGAAACGCGTAACGAGTTTTACAAGATGGAATTATTTTTGTAAAGAAGTAGAAGCGGAAAATGAGTTACCTGACATATATTCAGAGAAGGACACGAAGGTGCAAAAAATGAAGGAGTTATTACAATTTTTTGCATTTATTTCAATAGCTATGTTACCGTTAATGTTTAACACATTTTTAAATTCAACAGAATCAATAGTGCCAATGTGGGCGAAAGTTATGATGGGGCTTGTTAGTTGTATGTATGTTTATTTCTTTATAAGGATTTCTTGGAAAATTAAGAAATTGAAAAGCGAAATATTATAATAAAGATTGGATTTTAAAAGAAGATGATTATCGGAATCATCTTCTTTAATTTTTATGTAATTCTATTTTATTCACTCCTTTTTACACAATAAAAAACTATATATTTAAGGCATAGAACTAACAGTTACAAAGATAAATACCAGTGATAATACCTAAAAAAATCATAAATGATGAAGAAACGATTAATAATAATGAACTACCAATTAAGACTATTTTATTAGATTTTTGATGTTTAAAGTGGTAATAAAGTAAAAAGCCGTAAACAGTAGAAACAATCCATATAGCTAGACCGTAAGGAGCTGTTATCTTCTTCCAATCGAAAATCCAAAAGTAAAAAATACCTATGTGACAAGTTAATAGTAGAAATGTAGATGGAATCATTAACTTTTTATTTAAAATCATTTATTTCACCTCTCTTATGTAAATATTACTAAAAGAGTGTGGAGTTGAAAATATAATATGGAAGTGAATAAGGTTTTCACTTAAAGAAACTACGAGATGAGTAAGAGATATTTCTAAAACAATTTCCATTTTAATGGGGATTTAAATGGAAAAAGAACCATATAAAATTATGAAGGGAGGAGAGTCATAAAATGCAGAGAATGAACAATTATTTTCGTGCTCGTACGAGTATGGTATACATGATGACTAATAATGAAGTAATGAATCACATTGTTGCTTTTCATATGGATACGAATGGAATGCTCACCTTTGTGGGTTCTTACCGAACTTACGGAAGAGGTACTGGTATAAAGGAAGTTTCTACAGAAACGGCAAACGATGGTATAGATCCTCTAGCATCACAAGGTTCTCTGACTTTGTCCCGTGATGGTCGTTTCCTATTTGCAGTTAACGCAGGCAGTCATAGTATCAGTAGTTTTATCATAGCAGATAACGGGGTGCCGACTTTCGTGGATGTAGAGCCATCAGGAGGTGCTCAGCCCAATAGCATTGGTGTGTATGATAATCTTCTCTATGTCTCCAATGTAGGTAATGCTGCAAACAATTTTGCATCAAATATTACTGGATTTCACATAGATGATAAGGGAAACCTTACACCTATTCCAGGATCCACTCATGCTCTCAGTACCTTTAATGCTCAGCCCGCACAAGTTCTCTTCACCCCGGATGGTAGTAAAATTGTTGTCTCCGAGCTTACATCAAACCATCTCAGTGTCTTCCATGTAAATAAAGATGGTACGGTTACAGGACCAATTGTTAATGATTCTTACGGTAAAGGCCCATTGGGTGCTTACTTTCTATCGTCCGGAATTCTCTTAGTTACAGAAGCAGTTTCAAATGCGTTGTCATCTTATTCATTGAGCAATGACGGTACTCTTCACGTAATCAGCGGCTCTGTACAAAACGGATATAAAACTGCCTGTTGGGTTATAACAACGAAGGATGAACGTTTTGCCTACACTACGAACACTTTAAGTGGCACCATCTCCACCTACCAAATCGCCCCCAATGGAGTACTGTCAGTAGTAAGGCATATTACTAGTACACCGCCGGGGACAGCACCGGGTCTTCCGATGGATGTTGGAGTGAGTAAAGATGGAAGACATTTTTACACCCTTAATGGAAATCAGGGCACAGTGTCAGTATTTAATATTCAAAGTGATGGTAGTCTAGTAAGGTTGCAGGTTGTTACTTCATCAAATTTTCCTTACTTTGGGTCGCAAGGCTTAGCTGTTCTTTGATTCTATTGGGCCGCTATATTTGTGTGGAAAAGAAAAATATATGACGGTGTATGAATAGTAGACATGTAGATGAATTAGGAACCTTTGATTAAACAGCAATTGTCCACCTTGCTTATGTAAAATGGAAAAACCCCCTATAAAAAATTGATAGGGGGTAGGGAAAATGTTTAAGAGAAAGACTGATTTTGCGCAGGTTTAATAAATTGTTCTGGATTTTCAACAAGCCCGCATACAGCACATTGAACGCGGTAAGTAGGTCCTTGATAAGCCATATGAAAAGCGTTCATCGTTTCATTCGTGTATTCTTCTTCTACTTGACCAGTTTGCGGATTTAATTTTACTGGTTTTACTTGTTGCTCAAGAATATTAAAGCGCGTTCGGTTCGTTTTACAGCTTGGACATAGCATTGGTTCCATATGTATACACCTCCATTTGTAGCATTTCTTAAGCGGTATGATTTTATGCAAGTAAAAAAACTTTCTCAATATAAATAGGTGTTTATTATGTTTAAAATTCAGAAAAAATAAAATATAATAAATGTAAGAACTGGTTATGTCCAAACCAAATCTCCTGTTTTATGCCAATAAGCTGGGGGGCCGAGAAATCGGCCTCATTTTTTTGTGCTCATCTCAATAAGGTACAAGGTTTTTAAAAACATTTGTCGAATTTTTAGAGGTGAAGGTAAAGGGGGAATAATTATGAACTTAAAAATGAAATACATTATTTTATATGTAGAAAAGTTTGAGCAATGTCTTCAGTTTTATAAAGAAATTTTAAGATTGCCAATAAGAGCAGAGCACGGTACATATATTGAATTTGAAACAGGAGCAACAATTTTAGCGATGAATACACGAGAGGATGTTAAGGCGTTAACGGGACTACCTCTTACAGAAGGTGTACTACAATCCTCTCATTTTGAGTTAGGGTTTGTTGTAGAGGATGTAAAGGAAACGATTGAGAAATTAAAAGAACAAGGGGTGCAAGTTCTAGTTGAGCCAATCGTAAAACCGTGGGGACAAACAATTGCTTACATTGCCGATCCAGACGGTAATTATATTGAAATTTGTAGTTCATTAGAATAGAGGGAGAAAAAGAGGATGGGGTTTCCAAAATTAGAAACAGAACGTTTACTATTAAGAGAACTTACACTATTAGATGCAGAAGCGATGTTCCATTATTTTTCAAAAGAATCCGTTATTCGTTATTTCGGAATGGACTCTTTCGAAAATATTGAGCAAGCGAAAACAACTATTCAAACGTTTAGAAAGCGTAATGAAGAGGGAAGCGTATTTCGCTGGGGAATAGAGAAGAAAGGCACGGATCAATTAATTGGTACGTGTGGGTTTCATTTAATTAACAATCATCATAAACGAGCTGAAATTGGTTATGAGCTAGATGATACATATTGGGGACAAGGATACGCAACCGAAGCACTGCAAGCAATGTTAGCTTACGGATTTGAAACGTTGCAATTTATAAGAATTGCAGCTGTCGTATATATAGAAAATGAAGCTTCCCGTAATTTATTAACAAAAGTCGGATTTCAAGAAGAAGGATTACTTCGAAAATATATGATTCAAAATGATGTTGCTCATGACACGGTCGTTTATTCATTATTAAAAGAAGATTGGCAAAAGTAATGAGCACAAATGAAATAATGAAGGTTATTAAGGAACATAAAGATAAGCGATTTATAATAGGTATAGACGGACTAAGTCGTTCGGGTAAAACAACATTGGTTAAAAAATTAGAAGAAAATATGAAACGAAGTGGAATCTCGTTTCATATTTTTCATATTGATGATCACATTACCGAGCGTAACGAGCGATATAATACTGGATTTGAAGAGTGGTATGAGTACTACAACCTTCAATGGGATATCGATTGGTTGCTGCGAAACCTGTTTCAAAAGTTACAAAGCGACATTGAATTAGAATTACCTTTTTATCATGATGAAACAGATTCATGTGAAATGAAAGAAATACAGCTTCCTTTAGTAGGTGTAATAATTATAGAAGGAGTTTTTCTTCAGCGAAAAGAATGGAGAGATTTCTTTCATTATATGGTGTATTTGGATTGTTCAAGAGAGACAAGGTTTCTACGTGAAAGTCCAGAAACGCAGAAGAACCTTTCAAAATTTCAAAGTAGGTATTGGAAAGCTGAGGAGTATTATTGGGAAGCGGAATCGCCGAGGGATAGGGCGGATTTAGTAATACAAAATATATAAAAATGTAAGTAAGTACAAAATAGAAGGTGTATAAAATGAATATATTATGGGATTTTGATGGGACGTTATTTAATACGTATCCAGCATATACAATGATGCTTTCTGAAATATTAGGTGATGCAGTAGATAAACAAGAAATATACAAAAACTTAAAAATATCATATTCCCACGCAATTCAGTATTACAACATTTCAAGTGCGCAGGAAGAAAAGATTAAGGTTTTGAAGAAAAAGTTTACTCCAAAAGATATGAAACCATTTGAAGATGTCGAAGAGATTTTGAAATTTGCACATAAAAACGTGATTATGACACATAAACATAGGGCAGGAGTTATGGAAATCTTAAAATATTACGGCTGGGACAAATACTTCGTCGATATGGTTACAATTGACGATGGTTTCCCTCGAAAACCAAACTCTTTAGCTTATGATCATTTACATAAAATGCACAATATTGATTTAGCAATTGGAGATAGAGAGTTAGATTTATTACCTGCAAAGGAATTAGGCATTTCCACGTGTATGTTTCAGGGGAAGTGTGATGTAGCGGATTATTCTTTATCGCATTACTCTGAGTTTTTTAAGGTAGTTATTGATAGAGATAAGGAGCTTTCTTTATAAATAGTTTGAATAACCCTCTACTGTTTTCTCGAAAAGTAGAGGTTATTTTCTATGTTTTATAAAAAGCTAAAGCGGATTAATTCTTTCAATTATATAGAAGGAGATTGTTATAACAATTTGAATTATATAGCCATAGATGAATTTGTAGATGGGAGATTGTGTTTTTGCTATTTTTTATGTAAGTAAAAGATTTCTATAAAGCGAGTGATAATATGAGTATTTTCATTTTAGAAGATGATGTCATACAAGCGCAGCAAATGAAGCGGTTAGTTGAAGAGATTTGTGAGAAATATATGTTGCCGTACGATTTTATCGAAGTAACTAGTAAAAGTGAAACTATTATTAAAAACATTCCAAGGGCGACTCATGTACCGATATATTTTTTAGATATTGAGATTAAAAGAGAAGAACGTAAAGGGTTGCAAGTAGCACAAGAGATTCGTAAATATGATACACAAGGGATTATTGTGTTTGTAACAACGCATTCTGAATTCGCACCAATCTCGTATCAATATATGGTATCAGCGCTAACATTTATTGATAAAGGTTTACCTTATGAAGAACGCTATCAAGTTTTTGAACAATGTTTGCTTCAATATGAGGCACGTAATAAGGCTGCTATAACTACGGATGATTTTATTGTTGAAAATAGTAATGCTACTGTGCGAGTGCCATTTCATGCAGTCGAATATATTATGACCGATGAACCACATCGTTTAGCTTCAGTGATGTTAGATCGTATCGTTTATTTTTATGGAACATTAAAAGAGATTGAAATAGTAGATGAACGGTTATTTCGTTGTCATCAATCATATGTCGTGAATACGAAGCAAATGTCTTCTTACGATGCGAAGCAAAAAATGTTAGTTTTAAAAAGTGGGAAACGTATTCCAGTATCACGGCGTTTAGTGAGTAAAGTACGTAACATGTTAAAGGGTGAGATGTAATGTATATTTATGATTTATTTGCAATACTGCTTACTAGTATGAGCCATACGTTTTTATACATTCAATTAATTCGGTACAATAGATTGTCAGTTAGAATGTTAATAACTTTAAGTGCGGTATTCATTATTTTACTCGCGATTGTTGTAACAGTAACAAGATATCCAGAGTTGAATAGTACCATTGTGTTATTTCTAATAAGTTTAGGATTAATGCAAAATGAATTGAAATTTAAGCATAATTTATATTTTGCACTAGTGAGTATGGTGATTATAACGTTAGTGAAAATGTTGCTTTTCGATTTAGGAATGAAAATCTTTATGTTAACGCCATTCAATTTATATTTATGGACAGGTAGCATTATTCACCTTATCGTATCAACCCTTACTTTTATAGGTATTGTATTAGCTCGTAAACGAATTCAAAGCATTGCTCAGTACATAGTAGGAAGTCCACTATATTATATTACTTATATTTTGTTAATTGTCGGGTTTATTATTGAACTAATTTTGACTAGACCATCCACTGATTTTTTAGCAAAGTTAAATCAACAATATGGTGAATTAAGTTACATATCAGCAATTGTATTGTTTTTTATATTACTACTTATTGTATTACTAAGTTCACATTTGGCGAAAGAGAAGTTAGTGGAGGAGCATGAAAAACGTTTAGATAAAGAATTGCTCGATTATGTTGAGAAATTAGAATCGATGCATGATGAATTGGCTAGTTTCCGCCACGATTATATTAATGTGTTACTTGCGTTAGAGGCGGGAATACGTACAAAAAATGTGAATGAAATCGCGCAAGTGTATTATGGCGTTATTACTCCAACTTTAAAATTAATAAATGATCATGAACTTGATCTTGCAAAATTATCTCGCATACATATTCCTGAAGTGAGAAGTGTATTGAGAGCGAAAGTTGGCACTGCCCAGCAACAACAAATAAAAGTAATGCTTGATATACCGGAGAAAATTGAAAGTGTTTCGATGACGATCATTTCATTTATTCGCATCATTTCAGTTTTAGTAGACAATGCAATTGAAGAGGCAGTACATAGTGAGGAAAAGATATTGCAAATCGTATTTTTTGAAATGGATTCACAACAATATTTTATCGTACGTAATAGTTCAAAGAGTGAAGCGATTGATTTGCAAAAAATTTATGAGAAAAACCATTCAAGTAAAGCAGGATCGAGAGGATACGGGCTATTTTCGTTAAAACGGATTATGAATAAAACAAATAACGCGACGTTAGAAACAACTTATGTAAGTCCTTATTTCACGCAAACACTCATATTAAAAGAGATGAAATGACCATCTATGATGAAAATGAAACCGAATAGGAAAGAACTACATACTTCCTTCACTCGTTTATATACACTTTAAGTAAGAGGTGAAGCGAGATGAATGGTCTTATTTTTACAACAATGATTAGCTTTGGTTTACCGCTTGTAGCACTTTTCTATGCTGTTTGGAAGAAACGCTATATCCCGTATATGTTAGGTGTATTGGCTTTTGTTGTATCACAAATATTGATCCGCATACCAATACTGAATTATGTAAATGGAACTAGCACAGATTTTCAAATGTTTTCAGTAATGCAGCCTGTATTATTTGTACTTTTGCTTAGTTTATCAGCTGGTATTTTTGAAGAGATAGCTCGTTTTATTGCAATGCGTTATTTTATGAAACAACGAGATTGGCAGTCTGGATTTTTATTCGGAGTAGGGCACGGTGGTATTGAAGCTGTATTGATAGTCGGTATTCCAGTAGTATCTCTATTATTATCGCAAACAGTTAGCGGAAATACGGATAGTTATTTTGTCGGTGGAGTGGAACGTATCTTTGCGATGTTAATCCATGTCGGTCTGTCATTCATTGTATTGCAAGCTGTTGTCCAAAAGAAATTTCGTTATGTTGTATATGCAATTTTCATCCATGGGACTGTAAATGCACTAACAGGCATCATCCCACTATACGTACCAGCAGATAGGGCTATATTAACTGTAGAAGTTACAATAGCAATTTGTGCTTTACTTCTATTTAGTTATAGTTTCATCTTAAAAAGAAAGGGTGTATTAAAATGAGAAGAATGTTACTTATTATTATAAGTGCTATCGCGGCGTTCGCGCTTGCAGCATGTACCGGTAATAAAGTAGATGAAAGTACATCAAAAAACTTTATTCCGAAGGCGGAAGAAATTGTATCATTATTAAATGAAGCAAAGTATAAAGAAGTACATGAAAAATTTGATAGTAAAATGAAATCAGCCTTATCAGAAGAGCAAATGAAAGAACTTACTCCTATAATTGAAAAAGCTGGTACATTCGAAAAAATTGAGAAAAAATCGATTGAAGAAAAAGATGGTTTATATACTATTATTCTTGTAGCAAAGTATAGTAAAGCACAACGTACCTTTATCGTAACTTATAACGATAAAGAAGAAATAGCTGGGTTAGTAATTAGGTAGAAATGTAATGGCAGATAAGGTGGTTGTGTCCACTTTATCTGTTTTTTTGTTTTAACCAAATTATGGTTATTCATGCTAATATGAACACATAGCTATATAAAAGGGGTGGGTATTATGAAAATCGAAATAGTTCCCAAAAAGAAGTACAGTATAATAAGCTATTTATCTTTACTCATCGGAATTATGTGTTTTTTATTCGTTTTTATAACTCCGACGAGAATAGCGAATGCGGGAAATATAGTTGGAGATTATGTAACGATTGCTCTTACAGGTGTAGGTATTATACTTTCAATAATCACAATGACGAAAAAAACAGAGAAAAAGGGGATAGCTATTATTTCATTAGTACTGTCCTCATCATTTTTTATATTTTGGATCATTGCAATTATTTTAGTTTTGACGGGTCAAGTTAGCTTCGCGCCGTAATGAGCAATAAAAAGAGTCCTTCATTAATAGAAGGACTCTTTTTTATTCGGTATCTTCAGGTTGATATTCTAAAATATCCCCAGGTTGGCATTCTAATGCTTTACAAATAGCATCTAAAGTTGTAATTCTAATTGCTTTTGCTTTTCCATTTTTTAATATAGAAAGGTTAGCCATTGTAATTCCAACCTTCTCCGAAAGCTCTGTTACACTCATTTTTCTTTTAGCTAACATTACATCAATATTAATTATTATTGCCATGTTATTCACCTCAGACCGTTAAATCATTTTCTGATTTTATATCTATCGCATCTTTTAAAAGTCTTTGGAGAACGGCAGCAAAGACTGCGATAACCATTGAAGCAAAGATTAGGAGCATGCCAAGTATAATAATACCTGGTGCGTCATCTCTCTCTGCTACAAGATAGAAGAGTGGCATACCTACCACATATAAAATACTGATTGTTACTGCGCAGTTTTTTATCTTTTTTAAAGCCCTAACAGATAATTTCGAGAAAGCGTTACCCTTGTCAATGAAGCTTACAAGCTTAAAGGCTTGATATAGAGCAAAATAAAAAGGTATCACGGTTGCATATAGATTGATTAAAACAAGATATTTTATAAATGCAATATCCGGGAACAATTCCGCTGCATATTTCCCTATGTTAGGAACTAAAAATATACATAAAGCAAGAACAGGGATTCCAATCAGAATAATAGCTGTCTTTAAAAAGAGTGTTGATCCTTGTTTCATATAAAGCACCTCATTTGAATATTATCTATTTAATCTAACATGAAATTTATCGTTTAACAATAAACTTTTATTTATTTTAATCTTGTTTTTATTGTTAAGTAAATTTCATGTTAGATGAAAATAAAAAGTACTGCTCTTTATGAAAAAAGGTACCGAACAAAGTTACTCACGATCAAATAGAAGCTATGACGATGGCACTCGCCTTGTTGTGCTAAAAGACGGGATTGTACAACAAGTCGGTACACCGAAAGAAGTGTATGATAATCCAGAGAATGTATTTGTCGGAGGATTCATTGGCTCTCCTGGAATGAATTTTTTCAAAGGAGTATTAACAGATAATGCAGTAATTATTGATAAGTGGAAAATTGAAGTGCCAGAAGAGAAGATGAAGAGTTTGCGAAACAATGGATATACGAATAAAGAAATCATAATAGGGATACGTCCGGAAGACTTTTATTATGGAAAAGCAATCGAGGCCTTACCATATAACGCAAAAGTAACAGTACCGATTGATGTAGCAGAATTAATGGGGGACAGAAACATATTTATATTCTAACATTAATGGTCAATCTTTTGTTGCACGTGTGGACACATCTTTAGATGTGCAAAGTCAATCTAATATAGATTTAGTTTTGAATATGGATAAAGTTCATTATTTCGACTCTAAAACTGAGAAGCGAATTATTTTATAGATAATAATTAATATGATTATACCCTTAGAATGTCTTCAACTACTACAAATAAATGAATAGTAAAAAGCCGATTATCCTTTAGATTACAGGAAATCGGCTTTTTTATATAAAAGATCGCTTAGCGTACGAAAATCGCTTTTTGTTGGCAGTGTCCTGTCACAATCAAGCTGAGAAAAACAAATAATCCAAAACGAGAAAATTCTTAAGTTGATGGATGTATGATGCTACTCCTATGTTAAGGTTCGGGTCATTTGAAACAGCAACCTCTATATTGAGTGGTGTTAAAGCGACGTATATGATAAAAAAGATGTATCGCCTTGAATGAGCTAATACGACAAGAATTCGTGTCGGGCCTAATTAGGGAATGCAGTACAAATCAGTATATAGTATACAAGCATTCCCTTTCTATAAATACGGTATGTTTTTAATATAATTAAAAGAAAATTTTTGTGTTCTTTAATATGATGTGACATAATACCAGTTTTTTTCTATTTTTGTGATTTCTTTATATTCATTATTAAAGTCGTATTTGTTTGGTTTAGTATCATTTGGTGTATAAATAAATCCTGAAAAATTATCTAATATACCACGATAAGTAAAAAAGAAAACAGAAATACCATTTTTATTTTGTTGAATAATTACATCCCCACCGTTTTTGGAAGTGGATGCAAACTGTTTAGGTAAATGAATTTGTCTACTATCATAATGAACATTAGGAGTTAACTCTTTATGTTCTATAAGTGCTATAACTTTTTCACGGTCTTCTTTATAGATAATAAAATCTAAATTTATATAAATCTCATTAAATGGTATACATATCCAAGTAATTACTATGATTAGTTGAACAATTAATGGTTTCCAATTTTTGTATTTAATGAGATGTATGATTGTGAAAATTAATATTAAAAAAAACAATCCATGAACTATTATTGAAAGAAATGGCATAACAAATGGGGTAAGGAATTCAACTAAATACCATTTGAAAAAATGATAAAGTATAAGAGCGATACCGCTTATTAATGTAATTTTGGTTAAATTCTTATTCAAATTTTGAATCTCCTTTCTATACTAAAAACATATGATTTTAGTATGAATATAAAATATGTTTTTCATAAATTTCCCTTAGTTTCATTTTATTAACTTTGTTTGATTAATATTTTGAATATATCATAGATTTGAAATTAAATAAACGGACATTAAATTTTTACATTTTATATAGAATAAAAGTGAGGGAAGTTTTCAAAATAGACTAGTTTTTTATTTGAAATGTAATTTGATTAGTTTCATGAAGTAGATCCAGTTCCGGTAAAATCAATTGCAACAAGTGAACATTACGAAACTAAGAGGAGCATATCAAAGTCGGTGACACCGACTTATGGGACAGTTCACTTCTGATTGTGGAAACGGGGCAGTACAGAAGTGGAAAAATTCTGTGTTTCTTTTTAATTAATATATTTATTTGGAAAAACTTCGAAATTTCCGGCACAAATGCTCCTTCTATCCTATAATAGAAGCTATTCTGGACGTAAGTAATTTGTAAGGAATGAGTAAGAAAAAAGAGATTTTCATAGTATAAAATATTTATTATACCTACGTATAACACCTACTACTAATAATGTGTTATAATACGAATTAGCAACATAAAGGAAAGGAATTAGAAAAAATGACATTACAAAATACTAAAAATTTAAAAAAACAAGTTGCTCCTTTTGAAAAATCAACGGTAAAAAAAAGTGTTTGGCAAATCATCAATACGGTAGTGCCATTTATTATCTTATGGTACCTTGCTTATAAAAGTTTGTCCGTTTCTTATTGGCTAGCATTAGTTCCATCTCTGTTAGCCGCTGGATTTATGACACGGGTTTTCATTATTTTTCATGATTGTACCCATCATTCTTTTTTTAAAAGTCGCCGTGTAAATAGAATAGTAGGGACATGTATGGGTGTTTTAACTTTATTCCCGTTTGATCAATGGGGGCATGAGCATTCCGTTCATCACGCTACAAGTGGTAATTTGGATAAGCGAGGTACAGGAGATATTTGGACGCTTACAGTGAATGAATATTTGGCAGCGCCATTTAGACTCCGTTTAGCATATCGTTTATATCGCAACCCATTCGTTATGTTTGTGTTAGGTCCGATTTATGTTTTCTTACTTAAAAATAGATTTAACAGAAAAGGTGCTAGAAAGAAGGAACGCATGAACACCTATTTGACGAATGTTTTAATTGTTGCTTTAGTAGGGTTACTTTGCTGGGCAATCGGATGGCAATCGTTTCTTTTAGTACATGGTTCCATATTCTTAATAGCAGGTTCAATAGGTATTTGGCTGTTTTACGTACAGCACACATTCGAGGATTCTTATTTTGAAGAAGATAAAGATTGGGAATATGTGAAAGCGGCAGTGGAAGGAAGTTCGTTTTATAAACTTCCCAAAATCCTGCAATTTCTAACTGGTAATATTGGATTTCATCATGTTCACCATTTAAGTCCAAGAGTACCTAACTATAAACTAGAAGAGGCACACAATAATACGCTTCCTTTAAAGAATGTACCAACGATTACTCTTGCTACAAGCTTGCGGTCAATCCGTTTCCGTCTTTGGGATGAGCAAAACAACAATTTTGTTAGCTTTAAAGACGTTAAAAAATTAGTGAAAAACAATGTTTCTATTCCAGTAAAATCAGAACTATAACTTCATCAAATATGACTGACTCCCCTTAATTATTTTCGATTTAAGGGGAGTTTTTGTTTAAATGGTAAATGCCGGATAAACAGCAAACTTAAATGATTTAAATTGTAATGGAGGTGGATTAGGAAATAGTAGGTATTAATATTAGAGGACGATAAAAATATTATGTTAACAATTTGGGGCGATTGATATTATTTTTTTCAATAGATATTATGCTTAGTCTCTGAGTATATTTCATCTGGTATGTATCATGTCTTTTACAAGAAACGTATGATTTAAAACTTAATACAATCTGCAGAAAATACATATAAAAATGATGTTACCTTAATGATAAAAGGGTATTACGCTATAAAATAAATGATAATAAGAACAGTAAAATTATTTTAAGATAACAAAATACAAAACGGACAAACTCAATTATCCTTGAATTTGTCCGTTCAGTTACTGGTGAAAAAGGAGGAGTATGTAAATGTAATGTACATATAGTCTAAAACTGTTTAAAGATATGTGAATGTATTTAAAGTGGGTTTCTTTACACTTATTTATTACTTTTTAGTTTGCCTAGATAGTTCAACAGACTTTTGCGTACAACGCTGCATAGCAGAAATGATTGCTGTTCGTAAGCCTTTTTCCTCTAATGTTGCTACAGCTTCTATCGTTGTTCCGCCAGGAGAACAAACCATATCTTTCAATGCACCTGGATGTATTCCTGTTTCTAGTACCATTTTTGCAGAGCCTAATACAGCTTGAGCTGCGAATTTATATGCTTGATTTCTTGGCATACCATCTAGTACGGCAGCATCTGCCATCGCTTCTATAATCATATATACGTATGCTGGCGAAGAACCACTTACAGATGTTACAACGTCCATTAATTTTTCGCTTACAATCTCTGTTTGACCAAAGCTATTGAAAATGTTTAGCACATCTTCTAAATCTTTTTCTGTCACCATTTCATTAGGGCATAACGCAGACATTCCTTCTCCAACAAGAGCAGGGGTGTTAGGCATTACTCTTACAACCTTTAATTTTTTAGCAAAAGCTTCTTCAGTACTTTTAATGCTTTTCCCGGCAGCGATCGTTACGACGATAACATCGTTTTTGATTATTTCTTTTATTTCGTTAATGATTGATGCGTATAGGTCTGGTTTAATTGATAAAATTAAAATATCAGCATTTTTAGCTACTTCATTGTTGTCAGTAGTTGTAGCTAGCCCATATTTTTCACTAGCATTTTTTAAATTCGTAGTGTTTAAATCCGAACAAAGAATATTATTTGCAGACACTATCTTTTTGTTTAGCATCCCACCAATCATAGCCATTCCCATATTTCCGCAACCGATGAATCCAATTTGTTTATCCATAATAACTCAATCTTGCTCCTTTTATAATAAATTATATCATTTTGAAATTGTTATCTTAAAATAACAATAACATCTCCATGCAATATAAAGAAACATTCTAAGAGAATATATTCCTTTTTGCAACACCAAAAGTTGAAAATCAATTATATTCGACATTATGTAAATATATACACTTTAATTTTAGGTTTTATGTTGATGAATATGAGGTAAACTTATATCGATTTGTATTTTCATTCAGTAGGGTAATAATTTCATACAAGTAACTTGCCGCTCTATTTATTTTTAAAAATACTTCTTGACACCAAATCAAATTATATCGCATAATATAAAAAATTAAACCGAAAATCGTTGAAGGGAAATAGTACATATGTCTTCTTGCGAAAGAGAGTGGAATTCACCGGCTGAAAGATTCCTCGTATAGAATGTATCGAACCTATCCCTGAGTCTTAAATGAAAGTTTAGGCGTACGCCTGCGTTATAGGCGCCAAGTGGATATCTATGTATATCAATTAAGGTGGTACCGCGGAACAATGACCGTTTCGTCCTTTTTATTTTATTAAGGGCGAAGCGGTCATTTTTATTTTGCCCTTTAGTACTATAGGTGCAGCATTGATGAGGATAGACATAGCTGCAAACTGTATAAATAAAAGTGTAATTTATCCCGCATTAACGGGCAGTAAAACTCCCACCTCAAAATTCAGGTGGAGCAAAGAAGTTAGGTGGGAGATCAACTGCCCATAAACGCCCGATTGGTTCAACTAATAATCAGTGGGGGGATGAACAAAACCCCCACTGATTAAAGTTTCACTTTATAAAAACTTTGATTTTAGACTTGGGGGATAAAAAAGTGAGAAAGCAAAGAATTGTTGTAAAGATTGGGAGTAGTTCCTTGGCAGCAAGTCATGGAGGCATTTGTAAAGAACAACTTTCAGATCACGTTGCTGCATTGGCACGATTGAAAGAGGAAGGGCATGAAGTTTTGTTGATTACATCTGGGGCAGTCGCTGCAGGTTTTTCTGCTCTAGGGTATCCTAGCAGACCTGTGACAATTAAAGGGAAACAGGCTGCTGCCGCTGTCGGGCAAAGTTTATTAATGCAGGCGTACACGGAGGAATTCCGTAAATATGGTATCGTTACTGCACAACTTTTACTAACGAGAAGTGACTTTTCTAGAAAAGAACAATACAGTAACGCTTACGCTACTTTAGGAGAGCTACTAAATCGTTCCGCTCTTCCTATAATCAATGAAAATGATTCCATTTCTTTAGAAGAGCTGACGTTCGGTGATAATGATATGCTGTCAGCTTTAGTAAGCGGACTTGTTTCGGCAGATATGCTCATGATTTTTACAGATGTGAACGGTTTATATGACCAAAATCCTCAGAAAAATGCGGATGCGAAAAAATATCATTTCCTTCCTGAGGTAACGGAAGAAATTGCTTCTCTTGCTGGAGATGCGGGCTCAAAACTTGGGACTGGCGGTATGAAATCAAAAATCGATGCTGCAAAGACGGCACTATCTCTTGGAGTGAGTGTATTTATCGGAACGGGATGTGGACAGGAGAAGTTTTTAGATGTTATGAAGGGCAAAGGTGATGGAACATATATCGGGAATGCTCCTCAAAAAGTGATTAAGATGAACAAGCAATGGATCGCCTTGCATTCGCTTGTTAGCGGACAAATTGAAGTAGATGCGGGGGCAGCTTCTGCCATCATTCAGCATGGTAAGAGTCTTCTTCCTGCTGGTGTTACAAATGTGTCAGGATTTTTCCAAGTGGGCGAAGTCGTGGAAGTAATCACGCAACAAGGGCGCGTAATAGGAAAAGGACAATGCACATATAGCGCAGAGGAACTAAAGGATCTAAAAGGTATGCAGAGCCAAGATATTCAAGCAAGAGGGGAAAGGCATAATTATGAAGTTATCCATAGGGATCATTGGGTTTCATTTTAAGAATAGCGAGGGCAGAGTCCACTGCTCAAATTCTTTAATTCCATAGGCGGGAAACACTTAGTTGGTGGAGATAAACGGGTCTTTAATTTTTACTTATTAACTTTTTAAAAGGAGGAAATAAAAATGAATGAAGTGTTGGCAAAGGGGAAAAAGGCGAAAGAAATTGCTAGAGAACTTGTACTTAAATCTACAAATCAAAAAAACGAAGCACTTGCTGCGATTGCTGATCAGATGATAGTAGAAACAGCTTATATTTTAGAGGAAAACAAACGGGATATTGAAGAAGGGAAGGCAAAAGGATTTTCTGATTCTCTTCTTGATCGTCTTATGCTGAATGAACAGCGTATCATTGATATGACTGAAGGTATTAAGCAACTAATTGATTTACGTGATCCTGTTGGAGAATGTGTTAGTGCATGGGAACGACCAAATGGACTGTCTATTCAGGAGATGCGCGTACCACTTGGTGTTGTCGGAATGATTTACGAGGCAAGGCCGAATGTGACAGTGGATGCTGCTACAATTTGCTTGAAAACAGGAAACGCAGTAATACTACGTGGTAGTTCTTCTGCTATTCATTCTAACAAAGCCATCGTTAGCGTTATTCACCGAGCGCTTAAACAAACAAGCTTGCCTCCAGAAAGCGTACAGCTCATAGAAGATACAACGCGCGATAGTGCAAAGCAGTTGTTTACATTGAATGAGTACTTGGATGTTCTTATCCCAAGAGGCGGCAAGCAGTTAATAGATACTGTAGTGAGAGAAGCATCTGTTCCAGTACTTGAAACAGGTGCGGGAAATTGTCATATTTTCATTGATGAAACAGCGGATAAACAAATGGCATTTAATATTATTATAAACGCAAAAACGCAGCGTCCATCTGTATGTAATGCAATTGAAACGATTATACTTCATGAGAATTGGGCGCAGCAATTTGGTAGCGAGCTATTTTCTTCCTTGAAGGAAAGAGGCGTGGAGCTACGTGGTGATAATAAAGCATTGGCAATTGATTCTTCTATTGCATTAGCTTCAGAAGAAGACTGGGAAACAGAGTTTTTATCTCTCACACTGGCAGTTAAAGTGGTTTCCACTACGGAAGAAGCGATTCATCACATAAATACGTATGGATCTATGCATTCCGAAGCGATTATTACAGAAAACGAGGAAAGCGTCAGTAAGTTTTTCACATCTGTTGATGCGGCTGCACTGTATCATAATGCATCAACTCGTTTTACTGATGGATCTGAATTCGGATTCGGCGCAGAAATTGGCATCAGTACACAAAAGCTACATGTAAGGGGACCAATGGGGTTACCTGCATTAACTTCCACAAAATATGTGATTCGTGGGAATGGACAGATTCGGAGATAAGAATTATAAAAGAACAAGTAATAAGATGAAGACACCCAATTCAGTTTAAGTGTCTTCATCTTATTACAATTATTCATTTACCATACAAAAAGCCCCACAAGCATAGCGCTTAATAAGGAAACAGCCATTCCGCTAACAAGAAGTTTCCAAACATTTTTACCGATTATTGATGATTTTTCCCCGCCAAATAATGAATTGTAAGTTCCATAAATCATACCTACTGTACTAAAGTTTGCAAAAGAAGCTAGAAATGTAGTTGCAACTGCAATTGTATGTGGTTGTAAAGACTTTAGGTTTGATTTTAAATCCATCATTGCAACAAATTCATTCGTTGTTATTTTTATCCCCATTAATTCAGCTACATACATAGCATCTTTTCCTGATAAACCGAGTAAAAAAGCAAAGGGGCTAAAGATAATAGAGAAGATTTTTTGAATTGTTAAACCTGTTACAAAAAAGCTCAAAATACCATTTAAACATGCTGTTAATGCTACATACCCAATTACCATCGCTAAAATAACAATAACCATATTCATCCCAACTAACATACTGTTTGAAATAGTAGAAAAGAAATCTTTTTTTTCATTTTTTGAAGGTGAATAAATAACATCCTCTTCTTTAGTAACTTCTACAGGATTTAAAACATTAGCCAAGATTAATGCGTTAATACAGTTTAAAGGAATAGCGCTGAAAATATATGTTGCTGGAACCATTGATAGATAAGCACCAAGAATGGATCCGCTGACGCTACTCATACTCATAATTCCAAAAGTCAACAAACGATTTTCTTTTAACACAGATAATTGATCACGAACAACTGCAAGTGCTTCCGTATTTCCTAAAAACATCATTTGAATGGAAAAGAAGCTTTCTAACTTTGGTAAACGAGAAATCTTTGAAATGATTGCACCAACTTTATCAATAATCCAAGTTAAGATTCCAAAATACGAAAGAATATCAAAGAAAGTGATAACAAAAATGATAGGAAGTAAGGCGCTAAAGAAGAAATCAACTGTTTGATTTTCCATAGCTGAAGGAAATACAAATCGAATTCCTTCATTCGCACATGATAGTAGCCAACTGAAAAATGACGCAATTTTATTAATGATAATACTGCCCAATTTCGTGCCTAACATAAACCACGTAATAAAAAGCTCCAATATTATTAGAATAACAATTGGTCTCCATTTTATTTTTCTTTTATTAGGCGAACATAGGAAAACGATTAATATTACAACGAAAATCCCTAACATATTTAATATGAAATGCATGTCAACAACTCCTTGAGGCTTATCCCGCATTAACAGGCAGTAAGACTTCCACCTCAAAATTCGCGAATGCGAGGGAGTTGGTGGGAGTTAACTGCCCATAAATGCCCGATTGGTGAAGGCTAATAATCAGTGGGGATGGACAAAACTCCCACTGATTAAAGTTTCGCTTTATTATTTGTATATAAAAAAGCCTCTATTCTTCCAAATTTGGATTATGATCAGAAGTTATGAAGAATGTAAATTATGTTTGGGATTAGTCTATTTCAATTTATGTACTAAAAATTAATGTTTTTTCGCTTTATAAAGGATATGTATTAATAATGTAAAGCAACAAAATAAATCTATTGGTAGAACGAAGGAGAATTAATAGCTGCATCCATTTTTAAATTGTTTAGGTGAAATACCAGTATGTTTTTTAAAAATCTTTGTAAAATGACTTTGGTCGTGAAAATTTAATAATGTAGAAATTTCGGATATAGAATGTCTCGTATAAGTCATTAACTTTTTTGACTCATCTACTTTGGCACGCTGAATATATTCATTTAGAGAAATTCCAACTTCTTTTTTGAAAAGGGAAGATAGATAACTAGGGTTTAATGTGACTATTTCTGCAAGGATAGTTAGTGTAATATCACCATAAAGATGAGTAAATATATAATTTTGGCATTCGTTTATAGGTTTGGAATGTTGCTGCATTGTACCATTTTTGACACGTTCTGCAAACTCAAGTAAAGCATTCTCCAAAAAAGGGGCAATGGCTTCATTTTTATGTATTTCTTCGAGTTTTTGTATAAATAAATCGCTAAGAGTATATGCGATTTCAGGGAAAAGTCCTCCTTCTATCGCAGATCTAGTTGCAAGTGTAATAGCTGCAATGGCAGAATTTTTTTGGCTTCGCAGGTGACTCGTCTTTGATAACACTCCAAGCTCTCCTGATTCAGGTAATCTCCTTAGATTTTTAATTAAATCATCCTTTTTCCCTTGCTTAATACACTCAAATATTTTCCTCTCAGCTAGTGGATCGATATGAGTTAATGTACTTTGTCGTTGCTCCGATATATGTATTTCAGGCTGTTCAATTTTAAATTCCACCTTTTTTACAAGTATGTTTTTTTGCAGAACATCTGCTATGTTCAATTGTTTCTGATACAGCATGTAATAAAGCACTAAACTTATATTTAAAAAACTCAAATTATTTAATACGGGTAGAGAACGATAATATCGAATCATTTCTTCTTTGTCTATTTTTAGTTGAAGATCATTAACGATACCTTTAATTGATGTTTCTGATAGCCTGGAATAAAGGACGGGTCCAACAATGATGTTCCCACTAATTTGGTCGTTCAAACGTAGATTAATTGCGAAAAAATTTTCAAGAAAGGCTGTCTCTTCTAATGACGGAAAAGTAAAGGGAGGCTGTTCTTTAAATATTTCATTAAGTATCGCCTCTTTTGAAGAATACATAGGGTTATGCTGAATATTGGACGAGATTTCAAATACTAAATCTCCATTGTTATTAAGAAAATAGACAGGTGTTTTATGTACGTCAAAGACTAATTTACAAATATAATATAAATCCTCTAGTTTGGAGAAACTCATTATTTTAACCTCTATTCTTTAAAAATCAGCTAAATTTTTTACCAGTATTCTAAAAAATATACCATAACATCTAAAAAATAATAACTATAATGACATTAAGAAAACGTTTACTTAATTATTTTTTAGGAGGGCTATCATGAAAAAGGATATTAAGAAAATCATTTCACAAATGACATTAGAAGAAAAGGCAAGTCTATGTTCTGGATTAGACTTTTGGAATACAAAAGGGATTGAGCGATTAGGAATTCCTTCAATTATGGTAACTGATGGACCACACGGACTTAGAAAACAGGCAGAGGGAGCAGATCACTTAGGGATTTATAACAGTATTCCAGCGACTTGTTTCCCTTCAGCAGTAGGGTTAGCAAGTACATGGAATAAAGAATTAATAAAACAAGTAGGAGTTGCATTAGGAGAAGAATGTCAGGCTGAAAATGTAGGAGTTCTCCTTGGACCAGGTGCAAATATAAAACGTTCGCCGCTATGCGGAAGAAACTTTGAATATTTTTCAGAGGACCCGTATTTATCGTCACAAATGGCTGCAAACCATGTTAAAGGCGTACAAAGTCAAGGGGTTGGAACGTCATTAAAACATTTCGCTGCTAATAATCAGGAGCATCGCAGAATGTCAGTAGATGCAATTGTTGATGAAAGAACATTGCGTGAAATCTATCTTGCTAGCTTTGAAGATGTTATTAAGGCCGCACAGCCTTGGACAGTAATGAGCGCTTACAACAAAGTGAATGGTGAATACGCTTCGGAAAATAACTATTTATTAAATGATATTTTAAAAGATGAATGGGGATTTGAAGGTTTTGTCGTTTCTGATTGGGGTGCAGTAAATGAGCGTGTTGCAAGTCTAGCGAACGGTTTGGAGCTAGAAATGCCTTCAAGCTTTGGAATTGGTGAGAAGAAAATTGTCGATGCAGTTAACTGTGGTGAGCTAGCTGTAGAAAAGCTTGATCAAGCAGCAGAGCGTCTTCTTTACATTATTTTTAAGGCTTATGATAACCAATTAGAAAACGCTGTGTATAGTAAGGACGCACATCATCAGCTTGCAAGAGAAGTTGCAAGTGAAAGTATGGTTATGTTACAAAATGAAGCTTCCATTCTTCCGCTGAAAAAAGAGGGAACGGTAGCAGTAATTGGGGGATTTGCAAAGCAACCACGTTTTCAAGGTGGCGGAAGCTCTCATATTAATCCAACAAATCTTGAAAGTATTCTCGAAGAAATTGAAACGGTATCAGGTGAAAAAACGAACATATTATTTGCCCAAGGCTATGACATTGCAAGTGATGATGTAAATGAAAGCATGGTTAATGAAGCAAAAAAAATAGCAGAGCGAGCAGATACAGCGGTCCTTTTCGTTGGACTTCCAGATCGTTATGAATCTGAAGGCTTTGATCGAAAGCATTTACAGATGCCAGAAAATCATGTGCAATTAATTGAGGCTATCGCTGAAGTTCAAAGTAATATCGTTGTAGTTTTAAGTAACGGTGCTCCAATTGAAATGCCATGGATAGGTAAAGTAAAAGGAATACTTGAAGGCTATTTAGGTGGCCAAGCATTAGGCGGGGCGATTGCCGATATATTGTTTGGTGATGCGAATCCAAGCGGGAAATTAGCGGAAACATTCCCGAAAGTGTTAAGCGATAATCCTTCTTACTTAAACTTCCCTGGTGAAGGGGACAAAGTGGAATACAAAGAAGGTGTGTTCGTCGGATACCGTTACTACGATGCGAAAAATATTGAACCGTTGTTCCCATTTGGTTTTGGATTAAGCTATACAAATTTTGAGTATAGTAATCTTTCAATAAATAAGAAAGAGATAACGGATACGGACACTGTTTCTATCAGTGTGAACGTGAAAAATACTGGCAGTATAGCAGGGAAAGAAATTGTTCAGCTTTATATAAAAGATGTTGAAAGCAGTATGACTCGTCCTGAAAAAGAGCTAAAAGGATTTGAAAAAGTAGAATTGCAACCGGGAGAAGAAAAAACGGTTAGCTTTACTTTAAATAAAAGATCATTTGCTTATTATAATGTTGAATTAAAGGACTGGCATGTTGAAACAGGTGAATTTGAGATTTTAGTAGGAAAGTCTTCAAAAGAGATCGTTTTACATGATAGCATGTATGTTCAATCAACGACTATAACTCAAAAACCAGTGCATCGTAATACGTTACTTGGGGACATATTTGCGGACCCAATCTTAGCACCAATCGCAAAAGGGCTTATGGAAAAAGCATTAAAAGACAGTCCGTTTGGTAGTATGACTGAAGGGGATAGTGATGCCTCTGAAATGATGGACGCTATGCTGAACTATATGCCATTACGAGCATTAGTGAACTTTAGTGCAGGTGCTTTTACAGAAGAAATGTTAAGTGAAATAATTTGGATATTGAACGATGCGCAGATGAATTGATAAGCGGCGAATGTGAGGAAGTTAGGCGGGAGATAATGGCCCGGAAATGCCTAATTAAAGTTTTACTTTATCCATTGAACATTCTTTGTTGAATATTAATTAAGCTTAATAATTCATTGCAGGATGTTTCTCCAGCACGCAAAAAGGCAAATGAGAGTTAGAATCTCATTTGCTTTTTTTGTACTTATTTTGCTAAATGTAGAATCATATGCTTATCTATCATCTTTAATCATTGCTTATCCCGCTATTTGTGGGCAGTAAAACTCCCACTGATTAAAGTTTCACTTTATAAATATGAACGATGAGATGGCCATGAACCTTGGAGTTTACGAAGTTGTATAATTTGACCTGTATGATATGCATCGTGCAATAGGATATTCATATATTGTTGCCAAACTGGTAGAGACGGACTTGGTTGATCCAGTTCTGCTTCTTGAAGGGATGTTAATGAAGATTGTAAGGCATCATGTACTTGGAGTGTTCGCTTCACTGTTTGTTGCCAAGCATCATCATCATTAGGTCCACCTTGGAAAAACGTGTCATCATTATTTTGTGGAGCAACAAATGTGTCATCTTGATGTAAGCGGGAAAGTAAGCGCTCTTTAAAGGTTAGTAAATGGTTTGCATTTTCCCAAATCGTATTACTGGCCTTTCCTTCTGGATGCCAACATGCTTGTGCAGCAGTAAGATTCTTTAACGCTTCTGATATCGGTGGATACCATTCTTCTTCGTAAAAAACTTGCTTGACCCCATTTTGTAATATTTCTTTTTTACTCATTCGTATAGCCTCCTTAACTATGAGATAGACCGGCAATAAGTGTTAGAGAAATTAAGTAGAAACGTACCTACTTATCATCTAATTGATATTTGGAAGTCTCTAAAAGAACAATACGGCGCCGTTGTAGTAATTGCAGAAATAAACTTATGCTTTCTAAATCATTTTTCTTACTGCAATAAATTCTCCTTTCTCTTCAATAAACCTGCCTCATAGTTGAACAAGAAAATCAACTGTAGCTTAAATTTAAAAACTTGTAGCAATATAAAATTTCAGAAAGTTTTAAAATTCTAAAAAATTAGAAGGTATAATTCGATAAAAATAGAATTAAATACATAGCAAATAAGGAGGGGATAAAATGGAAGTCTTTCACGTGACGAGTAGAAAGAGGGAAACGTACAACGTTGAAATGAAGTATTCGATACTTTTCGAATGCGCACTTGGCATTGCGGCAATTACTCATAAGAGGTTAATCGATACTCTTGAAAAGACTCAAAGTGAATGGGAAGAAATAAGACAATCTTTATCACATGAAATGATAGAGCATTTACAATTTGTTGAGAAGCATAATACGTGGAAAGCGTTGCTACAGTTACTGTATGATGGAGATTTTACGGATTTATCTCAGTTTGTTCACAATATCAATTCGTTATCGGCAGTAGATTTTAAATATGTGTGCTTACCGTTTTTAGGAGAAATGCATCAAGGAAAAAGACGTTTAGCAGCAAGCGGAGAAGCATCTGTAATACACGAACTAAAGGAACTGACACATGATCATCAGTTTTTCTCTACGTATATAGAGTTTGTATGTCATGCCGATGTGCGTGAACTAAAAACGCATTTAATTGCCGTTATGACAGGGTGGTATGACAGTGTTGTTAAAAAAGAGGTAGAAGAAATTGTTTCTATACTAGAGCGAGATTATGAAGCGAAAAATGAAATGAATAAAAAGATGCAACCGGAAGAGTTTGTAGAGTGGGCAACAGGTGGCGTTACATATATGCCAGAGCCAAGTGTTCATCACGTACTTCTTATCCCGCAAATTACATACAGACCGTGGAACATAGAAGCTGATATTGAAGATACGAAAGTGTTTCATTATCCAGTCGCAAATGAAAGTATACATCCAGAAGATCCGTATGAGCCGAGTTATTTTTTAGTTCATAAACATAAGGCGCTCGGGGACGAGGCAAGGCTTCGTATTGTAAAACTACTATTTGAACAAGAACGTACGCTGCAAGAAATAACGGAAAGATTACAACTAGGAAAATCGACAGTACACCATCATTTGAAACTTTTACGTTCAGCAAAGTTAGTTGATATTCAAGACGGAAAATATGTATTGAGAAAGAAAGCAGTGCAGTCTTTAGCGAAAGAATTAGATGCATTTTTGAATAGATAATATACAACGAGAATGTACATAAAGGGAGGAATTTAATAGAAAAGTTGGTGAGCTATAGTGAAAAGTGTATTGAAAAACCGTTCATTCTTTTATATGTGGATTGGTAGTGCAATTTCAGAATTAGGCGGGGCTTTCGGGACGTTATGTAATTCAATTCTTGTATATGAGTTAACAGGATCGAAAACAGCATTAAGCAGTATGTGGTTACTATATCTAATTCCTTCTCTCATACTGCAACTTATAAGTGGCCCATTTATTGATAAATGGAGCCGAAAGTGGATTATGATTTTTTCGCAATGGATGCGGGCATCTGTTTTCTTACTGCCTTTGGTGATGCTAGTTACTAGCGGTATAGAAGTTTGGCACATTTACGTTGTCCAAATTATAGTTGGTCTCATTACGCCTCTTTATACCCCTGCGAGCCAAGCGATTACACCAACTGTTGTGAATAAAGAGCAGCTTCAAGACGCGAATGCGTATATTGATGGAATGACTCGTCTTATGATGTTTCTCGCGCCAGTAATAGGTGGTATCGTCATTAAATTTATTGGAATCGAACTTACGCTATCTTTCGTATGTATGTGTTTATTTATAAGCGGAGGATTATTGCTTTTCATAAAAGAAAAGAGGGTACAGCAAGAGATTCGAAAAACGTGGATAGAACAGTTTCTTCATGGTTTTACATACTTTTTCACAAAACCAATAATCGTTTGGCTCGGTATATTTCTTACTTTCGTTCAATTTGGAGTTGGGGTAACGATGGTTACAAACCTACCTTATATAAAAGATGAGCTGTCAGCGGGATATGCGGAGTACGGCTACTTCATGGCAGGTTTCCCACTTGGCTATGTAGTTGGATCAATATTAGTCGGAAAAGTAACATATAAAAGCCGGCGAATACTTATGCTTGGAGGATTGTTTATAGGTGGCCTTACATACATTTCTTTAGGGTTCAATCACAGTATCATAATTGCGGTAATTATTGAAGTAATTGCGGGTATTTGTATTTCATTTTTCAATGTTCATAATACGACGATATGCCAACAAACTGTCCCAAATAATATGATAGGAAAAGTATTTTCAGTGCGATTATTTTTCATACGATCGGCAATGCCATTAGGTGTGTTATTAGGGGGAATACTGAGTGAAATGTGGGGAGTGAGAGTACTATACTTTATCATTGGCTCGATTATATGTGTCACTTCTTTAATAGGAATATTGCTTCCGTATTTCAAATTTTTAGATGAGGCGATTGAGGAGAAGTCAGCATAATTCTAAAGATTTGAAACTTTATAATTGAAAACAATTATCATAATCAATTATAATAGAAGAATACTAGTATTCGTATTACAAAGAGGGAGTGGAATATATGTTTATCGAAACGAAGACATTTACAGTAAAAGAAGGTACATCTAATATAGTTGTAGAGCGTTTCACAGGAGAAGGCATTATTGAAAAATTTGAAGGATTCATCGACTTAAGTGTTCTCGTTAAAAAAGTAAGACGCGGAGACGAAGAAGTTGTAGTTATGATTCGCTGGGAATCGGAAGACGCATGGAAGAACTGGGAAACGAGTGAAGAGCACTTAGCTGGACATAGAGCGGGCCGCGGTAAGCCAAAACCAGATCATATCATTAAGGTTGAGCACGGAGTTTATTATGTGAAATCATCGAAATCGGCTTATCAACAGTCGTAAAAATACATTTGTTTAATTATATTCTTTCGAATAAATAACCATCTATCTGCTTACTGATAGATGGTTATTTATATTGAATAAAGAGAATGATTCGCCTGTGATGTAAGAAGAATTAACGGACAGGTTAAAACTAGAAATGTTATAATATAAACTCGATCAGTGAGCAAGATTAGGAGGGACAATAATGGTTCAATCGATAGTTCATATTGCATTAGTAGTAAAAGACTATGACGAGGCAATAGAGTTTTATACAAAGAAACTAAATTTCACATTAGTTGAAGATATTTATCAGCCAGAAGAAAACAAACGGTGGGTAGTGGTATCTCCTCCAGGTTCAGTCGGCACAACAATATTACTAGCCAGGGCATCTAAACCTGAGCAAGAGCCCTTTATTGGTAACCAATCAGGCGGTAGAGTATTTCTTTTCTTAAATACTGACGATTTTTGGAGAGATTATAATGAAATGATTTCAAGAGGAATAGAATTTGTGAGAGAACCGAAAGAGCAATCATACGGAATTGTTGCAGTATTTAAGGACTTATACGGAAATTTATGGGATCTGCTGCAACTAAAAGATGATCACCCAATTGCACAAAGAATTAATAGTAAGCAATGCGACTAAGCATTTCACAAGTATGTGAAAATAAAATAGAGCTAGGTATGTAAAAATTAGCAGTGTTTATAATGGAAATGTATGAGAAAAAATATAATTCAATATCGTTTAAAAGGTGTTTGCGTATTTTAGAAACTGAGAAATATCGATATATTCTTATAGGAATTCTATTACGTGCTCAATAACTTTGGAGGGTAAAAATGATAGAAAATCTTTCATTTATTACATATGAAAACCATAAAGAGTTAGTACATAAAATTCTAAATGAATATATAGCTAGGAATGAAGAGAGTGGATTAATGCTCATCGGATCTATAGCAAGAGGTGACGCATACCCCGAATCCGATTTAGATTTATATGTTCTTTTAGAGAATGGACAAAAGAAAGATTTTCATTCTGAAAAGAGAGAAGGTATTTTAATTGAATATAAGTATGCAGATTTTAATAGAATTCAATTAAACTTTAAAAATAATCCAATGGAATTATACTCTTTTCTAGAAGGAAAAATTTTATTTGATAGTAACGGTGAGTTGAAAAGGTTAAAGGAAATAGCTCAACATAAATATGAAAATTATTCTGTTTCTAGTGATAAAGTAAAAGGCATTTCTCATTGGTTACATAGTTCGCTTATTAAAATTCAGGCTGCTTTGAAAGCAAACGATGAGTTAAAAGCTTCATACATAGTTCACACATCAATGTGGACATTGCTAGAGGGAATATGGGCTATTAATAACAGACCAACACCTCCAGCTGGATCTGCTTTGAAATATATTGAAACATTATCTAAAGTACCGACGAATTTTGCAGGTTTTATAAATAAATTGTTTTTAGGTGATACGACAGAGCGTATCTCTTCAGCAGTTTTCTTGATTGAGTGGATTTTACTTAATTTGGAGAATAAATAATATGGCTATAACACTTGTCAACTTATATAGGTAAATCGATACTCCATGTCGAATTTTTCATATGATTGCATTCATTTCGAAAAACGTTCTAAGCTATAGGAAAAAGCATAAGACTATAAAAAAGTCTTAGACGGTATATCTTTCTTTACATATGTAAGTGTTATCAATATGAGTATATATACCCTCTGCTTAAAAGGAGATGAGTAAATGAAGTTAAATCATATGAATCTATGTGTTGATGATTTATCAGAAGCTAGACATTTCTTTGAAACATTTTTTGATTTTCAATTTTTGGAGCAAAAGGGAAAGGCACTTGTAGTAATGAGTGATGAGAGTGGATTTATACTTGTGCTAAGTGATCCAAAAGCATTTAAGGGGAATAAGGAAGTTATGTATCCTGAAGCTTTTCATATTGGTTTTTTAGTGGAAACTTCAAGTGAAGTTGATCAATCATATAATCGTTTAGTAGCTGGTGGCATTGAAATAGACAAGGAACCGTATTCAATGAGAGGTAGTAGTTATGGTTTTTATTTTACAATGTTTAATGGATTGTTAATTGAAGTATCTTGCCTTGACTATAGAGATGGTAAGAAAGTCTCAAAAATGAATGGCACTCATCAAGAATAATTCTTTGAAGGTGTATATATAGCCCCTTATCCAGTTTGGAAAGGGGCTTGTTATCATAATGCTCGTTATTCAAAAAGCTAAATTTAATCATTTGAACTACTCTCATTTAACAGGTTAACTAGCTGTTTTTTTAGTTAAGGTAAATAATAGGGGAAATATGGAGGTATCAATGTGTTGGCTTGAAATAAAGTTTAATCAAAAACACTCCACAAACCCATATTATATGGATTATTCTCTAGCAGTTTTCAGTTATGGTGTTATAAAAAAGTTTAATCATTTTCTCAAAGAAATCAGTTATATAGAAAAATTCTAGGTCACGGTTAAGTTTTTTAAGTCACATTTAAGTTGTTTACTTCACAATCAGTGAGCTAGGCCAAAAAACATAATTCTTAAAATACAAATTCGTTCAGGAGCTGAAATCCAATATTTTCTTTCTGTTAAATCATTTATGATGGACCTATGAGATTTCACCAAAGTCTAGTGTACTTCCTGTTTCTACTAAAGTCTTTGTATTATTTAATATCATCCACCAGGCCTTGTTGCTGTTCTCATAATAAGGATCATCTTCTTTCCATTGGTCATGAATGAGTATTAATTTCGTGCATGATCCAATAGGCTTTAGAATATAAGAAATTCTTGACTCAAATGCACGATCATCTTTCATATAAGACTTTCCAGGATAGTGAGTAAATCGAAGTAACTGATTTGGTTCATATTCCAATACGTTTCCGTATACATGCACCGTTTCATTTCCATCTAATCCAGGACCTACATATTCCAAGAGATCGCCCACTTGAAATGTAGATCGAATGATGGACCCATAATAAATTTGTTTTGTACCCTCGGGAGAAATCAATGCCTTCCAAACTACCTCTGGTGAGCCTGCAATATAAAATTCATACATCAAATTCTTCATGATTTTTATGCCTCCTAAAAATTTAATTCGCTACATGTACATTATAAAAAAACTTCACTGACAATTACGGTCAGTGAAGTGAAGGGTTTTTATAATGATTGAATAATTCAAAGCTGATAGTTGCCAATCTTTCTTGTAATAAAGTTGGTTCCAGAATGCTAATAGATTTACCATAAGGGAGAAGGAGGTAAGGTACAAAAGTATGAATAGACTCTATATCAACCTTAAAAAGGGCTTGATTGTTTTTTCGTTCTATTAAAGCATGGTTAAATAACCAATGCTGACATAAATCATCAAGCGCATGTGACATGCCTTGGATACGGACAGAAATGAGTTCTTTAAGTTGGTTTGAATCAGGTAAAATGTCTTTTAGAAAGAAAGAACGCGCTGAAAATTCCAAGGGCCGATCAAATTTTTTATCTGTTCTGGATAATGATTGAATACGATCGATTCGAAAACTTCGAATTTCTTTACGCAGATGGCAATAAGCTACTGTGTACCACTTGCCTTTCCAATAAACAAGACCATAAGGATCAATATGACGTGATTGAGGTTCGATTTCTCCACCCTTACGATAAACAATAAATAACCTATAACTTTCGGCAACAGAAATTTCTAAATCTTGAAGAATAGATTTCAAAGAGGGTTCGATAGTAGGATGGATGACTTCAAACCCTCTTAAATGACGATTGATATGATTCAATTGTTCCTCATTTGTATACATTTTTAATTTAAAAATTGATGTATCTAGTGCTTCACTAAAGGGATACCCTGCATCTATTGCAAATTTTGCAGCATGGACAAGCGCTTTCTGCTCATCCAAATTAAAAAACAAGGGTGCCTTTGTAAACTCATTCAGTAAACTGTACCCACCATTATGCCCTGCATCTGAAATAATTGGTACTCCACTTGCACACAGAGCATCAATATAGCGGTACACCGTACGAATACTGATTTCTAATTCCTCTGCTAATTCCTTAGCAGTCAATTGTTTTCTCGTTTTGAGGAGCCATAAAATAGAAAGCATGTTAACCATTTTAGACATATATAGACATTCCTTTCGCAAAAATTCAAGATAAGCATTCTACATTAGTATAAAACATTCTGCTTCTCTATTAATCATATTCCAATTACACAATCTGGCCCTGTAGTAGAGTAACTTTATTACTACCCAATAGTTCCTTAATCAGCCTTTCAGTTCCGATCTTCTTTTCATTTTTCACTATAAATACACGCTTTTAGATAAATAGATTAAAAGGGATAAAATAACGCATCTTTTAGTCAGAAATCCGACTTATGAGACAGCTCATTTATTTATTAATCTAATCGAATTTCAAACTCAAGCATAGCTTGATCTTTCATAAATGGCATACTTTCCTCTTTAAATCGTAAGCTTATTCCAGACAAATTATCAGGAAGAGTAGGGGAAACTACAAATTGGTAGCTCACATGTCCATCTGTTCCAGTCCAGCCTTCTGTCCAGCAATCGTATGTAGTATTTATAGATAATTCAACAAGGCTATGTGTATGATTCTCATTAAGTGTATTGTTTTTTGGATCCCATTCCTTATATAAATTAATTACACTAGCGTTAGAATATTGACGAATAAAGGTTACAGTATACACATTTTCTTTATGTTCATAAGTTTTTAAAACGGGTATATGTTTTTTAAACTTAGTCGGTTCGACGCGAGGTTTAAACTCATCTTCGTCCATCATAGATGAGAATAATGAATTTAAATAATCGGGATATAATCCGTTCTGCTTTGCCCAATTAGAAATGGCTTCATCTGGTGGGAAACCTGGATTCCCATTCGAAAGTTCTTTCCGTTCTTTTAATAAAGAGCAAATTTTTTCATCAATAGAAGATAAGTGTTCATCATAATGATCAGTAGGGCGTTCAAAAGGCATTCGTTGCATAATCAATCCTCTTTTCCTTTATTTTGTTTTCATATTTTATTATAACTGAAACAATTTTCGTTTTTTGCAATATAATCAATTAATTTAAATATTTCGAAAAATAGGATGTTTATTTGTTAAAATAAATATAGAAAACCATTTATTAACTATCGGCAGGTTAATAGAAAAAGGGTGTAAATAGTTAATAATGTCACAATTAAAATGCAACTAGATAGTTAGGAGGAATCATTATAATGGATACTACACAACAAAACAGTAATGCATGGGATAAGAAGGTTGAAGAAGGTTCTAGATACACTCAACCTGTAAGTAGTGAGGTTATTGAAAAAAGTAAATCAGGTGAATGGGAAATCACAGTCACCACAGAAAAATCAGTTCCTAGAGATTGGTTTCCAAAGTCATTAGAGGGATTAAAGATACTTTGTTTAGCATCAGGTGGAGGGCAACAAGCACCGGTACTGGCTGCTGCTGGAGCAGATGTAACAGTTACTGATATATCTAAGAAGCAATTGGAACAAGATGAAATGGTAGCGGAACGGGATGGATTAACTTTAAAAACAGTACAAGGAGATATGTCAGACCTTAGTGATTTTGAAGATGAATATTTTGATATTGTCGTAAATCCTGTTTCTAATTTGTTTGTAAAAGATGTTCATCTTGTATGGAATGAGATTTCAAGGGTTTTAAAGAATAAAGGTATTCTTATTTCTGGATTTACAAATCCTTTACTATGGATTTTTGATGACAACCAAGAACAAAAAGGTATTTTGGATGTTAAACATTCAATACCTTCATCAACATTGGATTATTTACCAGAGGATGAAGTTCAAGATTATATAAATTTAAATCAAACAATAGAATACGCACATACTCTAGAAGATCAAATCCAAGGTCAAGTTGAAGCTGGTTTTGTTATAACGGGTTTTTACGAGGATGATTTTGGTGGAACAAGGATATTAGATAAGCATATTAAAACTTTTATTGCTACAAAAGCTATAAAGTTAAAGGTTGATTAAAATTTTTGGCTCGTTAGTCGAAGAAGGAAACTTGAAAACAATAAAAGTTCAATATATGTCAAAAAGGATGGCAAGTGCCATCCTTTTCCTTGTGTAGTTTGAGTGTCAAAACAAGTTTTACTCCTCTTAACTGAACCCGTTATAATAAATGGTCCATCTTTTCACCTTAATTTTTCACATCATTATATAGTTCCAGCGCCTCTTTCACATTCAATCTATTTTTCACAATGCCATGAATTGCTTGAATCATCGCAGCTGGATGTTCGGATTGCCATATGTTTCGGCCCATGTCTACTCCAATTGCACCTTCTTGCAGCGCATTGTAAGTAATGTTTAATGCGTCTTCGATTGAATCTAGTTTTGGGCCGCCCGCGATTACGACTGGAGCAGGGCATGTGCTCGTGATTTTTTCGAATCCTTCGCAGTAGTAAGTTTTAATAATGTCAGCTCCCATTTCAGCACATACGCGGGAGGCGAGTGCCAAAAAGCGAGCTTCACGTTTTTGTAGTTCTTTCGCAACGGCGGTAATACCGAGTACTGGCAGGCCGTAATCGTGAGCTTCAGAGACTACGTTTGCGAGATTTGAAACAGTTTGTGTTTCATAGTCTGATCCAACAAAGACAGAAACGCCGACGCCAATTGCGTTTTGTTTTACTGCTTCTTTCACAGGTGTAACAATTGTTTCATTCGCTAAATCTTTACCGACTACAGTTGCCCCACCTGATACACGCATAACCATTGGTGTGCTGCAATTTTCAGGTATACAGGAGCTGAGTACACCTCGTGTTAAAAAGAGGGAGTCTGTATATGGAAGTAAGTTTTTAACTGTTTCTAACGGTTGTTCAAGTCCGTGAATTGGTCCTAAAAAGTAACCGTGATCTATCGCTAGCATAACCGCTCTGCCATCAGGTAAAATTGTGTTTAATCGATTTTTAAATCCCCAAGTCATTCGAAATCACTCCTTCGTTAATGTTGGATTTTCAGTTTGCACTGTATCTTTATTTGGTAAATGTGGTGACTTTATAAAAACAGCTTTAAAAGGCTTATCGGAATGGTTAATAAGATAGTGAGATTCATGAGGGCGAACTTGCAAGACATCTCCTTGTTTTATTGGAATTCTTTCGTTATTTACATAGAAATCTATTTCGCCTTCTAACGCATAGAAGACTTCTTCGCACGTTGTATGATAGTGATTTTGAAACTCTTGTCCAGGCTGAATAACGACTAGGCCAAGATCGATATTTGGACCTTGTATTAAATATTTAGGCCCGTTATCACCGAAGCGATAGGTGAAATCATCTTCATTCACTTTAAGCATAGAAATCACTCCTTTATGTAATGTGTTACAGCGCACCTGGCGCAATCCACATATGTGAGGTGAGCCCTTTATCGGCTAAAGCGAGCTGACTGTCATATACGGTTTTCCATGTTTCATAGAACTCCTTATAGAGTTCATGATTTTCAGTGACTGGCTCGAATGTGTTTTCCCACTGTACAAACTGTTTGGCAGTCTCTGCCATAGATGAATATATTCCAGCGCCAACACCAGCAGCAATTGCAGTTCCTAAAGCAGCTGCTTCTTTCACAACGGGTACTTTTACAGGAATGCCGAGTACGTCTGATAGAATTTGAGGCCATAGTTTTCCTTTAGCACCACCGCCAGCAAAAACAACTTCAGAAGGGAATGTACCTGTGAGATTTTCAATTCGTTTTAAGTTTCCAAGTGTAACGAAGGCGGCATTTTCTTCAATAGCGCGGAACATTTCTTTCTTCCCACATTTGTCAGCATCTAAGCTTAAATTTAAAAAAGAAGGTGCGGCATGACGCCAAGAGATATAGTTCATGACGTTTGAGAAAGTAGGGATAATGCCATGTGAGCCGACAGGTACGTCTTTCGCTTGTTCTTCTAACAATTCATATGCATCTACACCGAGTTTTTCAGCGAGTTTCTTTTCTTCTTGGCAAAAAGCATCTCGAAACCAGCGCATAACGAGGCCTGGGAAAAAGGCGATCGTTTCATATTGCCAAAGTTTAGGAACGACATGGCAATTTACGCGAATCGCAGCATGCGGATCCGTTATTGGTTCAGTAATGTTAACTTCTTGCTGCCAAAAGCTACCCCCGCATATTAATGTTTGATTTTGCTTAACAACTCCAGTTCCGAGTGATGCCATTTGTGCATCTCCGCCGCCAGCAACGACAGGAGTTCCTTCATGTAATCCTGTTAATTCAGCACTTCGTTTTGTGACATTCCCAATAGTTGTACCAGCTTCATTTACTTTTGGAGAAAAGGCTAGAGTAAGACCGCATTGCTCAGCGATGGAGTTATCCCAAGCTCTATTTTGTAAATCGAATATACCGGACGTACATCCATTTGAAGAATCAATTTGCAGTACGCCGCACAATTTATATAAAATCCAATCGTTTAACATCGTAAAGGAATGAATGTTTTTGTACACGTCTGGTTCATGTTTTTTAATCCAAAGTAAGCGAGGTAAAGCACCTAACGAAAAAGTTTGACCGGATTTTCTATATAAATCTTCTTCAATTTCGGAACGTATTTGTTTTAGTTCACTAACTTCCGCTGATGCGCGGCCATCAACATTTGCACAAGCCCATATTTCTTGCCCGTTTTTATCGTATAAAACAAAGCCTTCGCGCATGCTCGTTGCACTTATGCCTTTAATAGAATAGGGGGACGTATTACTTTTTTGCAGCATATCCTTTGTACATTCTTGGACGAGCTGCCAATTTTCTTTTACATCAAAATTCATAGAACCGGGATAACGACTATCGGATTTATGAATCCATTCTTTTTGACTGACTGCAAGCTGATTTCCTTGTAAATCAAAAAGGACTGCTCGAATACTTCCTGTACCAGCATCGTAAGCTAATAGAGTAGACATTAAGAGTCACCTTCCTTTCTTAATAAGGAGAGAGCAGTTTCTTCATCGGTAATTAATGTATGAATGAACTTTCCTTTTAAGGCGCCGTAAATTGCAGCTATCTTTTCCGTACCGCCAGCTACACCAACGACATGTTTCATATTTTGAAGAACAGAGAGTGGTGTGCCGATAAGACGGTTATGATGGGGAAGTTCTAATTGTTTTCCGTTAGTATTATAAAATTGCCCTAAAATATCTCCAGCCCCGTGTTGACTACGTATATAAGTCATTTCACGTAGTGTTAATTTTTCTTCTTTTACAATTGTGGCATCTTGAGATAAACCTCCAATGCCGACTACTGCTGTATGAGCAAGTGAAGCGACGTGAAGCATATCTTTCACGCTCGGTTCTGATAGAATACTTTGTGCCATTTGGGTTGTGGATGCTAGAAAAGGGGTAGGGATAATGTGAAGATCTCCTTGCATGTAGTTCAAATAGTTTTGTTTCCTCGGAATATAGTGGTTAACACCGCCTGTAAGAGTAACGATTGAAAGACTCATAGAGCTATCAAAATGAATGTTTTCTAGCATTTTACTTATTGTCTCTCCCCAGCCAATCCCAAGTAAATCACCTTGTTGCAATTGAGTTTCTAAATATTGTGCGGCAGCTTTTCCGAGTGAAAATGCATAATCCTCAGTTGGCGTTGGAATAACGAAAGCATCTTTTAGATGGAATTTTTTTATAAGGTCACGTTCGATGCTTAAACAGTGTAAACCAGTACCTTTTATGTGAAATGTGACGACACCTTCCGTCCGTGCTTTATCTAACAACCGAACGACTTTATTTCTTGAAATGTGAAGAAGTGAAGCAATTTCTTGCTGGGTTAATTGATCTTTATAATAGTACCAAGCTACTTTTGTTAACAAATTGTCTTCAAAGCTCAGCTGTGACATGCTCTTCATCCCTTTCAACAATTGACCACTGCTTAAACATATGTGCTCGTTATTTTGTTTATTCCAGTTGAAGCGATAAATAGCCCAGTGAAAAAAGTGTTCTAGATATGAAAAAAGAAATATACAATGCTACAAAACAAGTAGAACAAAAAATCATTTTCTCAAAAAATGTTCTGCATAAAGGCAGGTGACAACATGTGGAGAGCGTGCCCTTATTACAAGTTACAAAGATGAGTAAATCATTTGCAGATCAACTCGTATTAAAAGAAGTCAATTTACAATTAGAGCGTGGAGATATATACGCTTTAGTTGGAGGAAATGGTGCCGGGAAATCAACGTTAATGAAAATATTAACGGGCTTGTATTCATACGATGCTGGCAAAATGTATGTGAAGGGGGAAATACAAAAGTTTTCAAACACAGCAGAGGCGCATCAACATGGTATTTACTTAATACCACAAGAGCCGCTCATCTTTCCTCATATGACAATTGAAGAGAACATTTGTATCGGAATGAAAGCGAAAAAGAAAGAGCTTCGAAATAAAATTAAAAAGTTGCTAGAAGACTTAGGGTGGAACATTCAACTTCGTGAGCTAGGGGTATCGTTATCCATCGCCCAGCAACAATTAGTAGAAATATTGAGGGGATTAATAAGAGAAGCTGAGATTCTTATTTTAGATGAGCCAACATCGACTTTAACAACTCACGAAATTAAGAGTCTTTTTGTGTTGATGAAAAGTTTAAGAGAAAAAGGAATTGGCATGATTTATATTACGCATCGTTTTCCAGAAATCTTTGAAATTGCGAATAAAGTAGCAATTTTACGTGACGGAATGATTGTAAATCAAGGTGATGTATCAAGGTATACATATGACATGCTAATGGAGGGGTTATTACCGAAAGGATATAAATTTGAGGAGAAAAAAGAGATCATACAAGAGGAAACAGAGCATTCGGAAAAACTATTAGATGTCACGAATGCGTCAAGCTATGCGTTTCAAAATGTATCATTTACTGTACACGCTGGAGAAGTTGTTGGGATTGCTGGGATCGTTGGATCAGGTAGGACTGAACTAGCTGAATCGTTATGTGGATTAAAGCCTTTGAAATCAGGTTCTGTTTTATTAGATGGGAAATCCATTACAAAGTATTCGGTACATAAGCGAATAAAGGAAGGTATGGTGTATGTACCGGAGGATCGAGCAGGGAATGGAATTTTTTCAATTGCGTCTGTTAAAGAAAATATAACATCTGCATCTTTAAACAGTATGAGTAGCTTCTTTTTAAATAGCAAAAAAGAAAGCGCTTTATCTAAGTTGTATATAAAACAGTTTAGAATTGTTGTCCCTCATATGAATGAGAAAATGACGTCTTTATCAGGTGGGAACCAACAGAAGGTCGTGCTAGCGAAATATCTTGCATGTAATCCGAAAGTGATTATCCTTGATGAACCGACCCGCGGTATTGATGCGAAAGCAAGACTAGAAGTATACGAAACGATACAAAGTTTGAAGAGAGAGGGACTTGCGCTCATATTAATTTCTTCAGATATAGAAGAAATTGTTCAATTAGCAAATCGTGTATATGTCATGAGAAACGGGGCATTTGTTTCTCATTTAGAGAAGAAGGAAATTAGTATAGATGAAGTTACACGCCTTGCGTACGGAGGAAAGGGAGGTGTAACGGAGTGAACCGTTTATTTAAAATGCATGAGACGTCTATTATTATTTTATTACTTCTTTACATAGCCTTCGTTGGAGTGATGAATCCTAGTTTTGTTCAGTTTAGCTCTTTATCTTTAATTATGAAATCAAGCGTTATTTTAGTTATTTTGGCAATTGGTCAATCTTTCGTATTGTTTACGAAAAATATAGATGTATCAGTAGGATCTATTATGGGATTAAGCGCTGCGGTTTGCGGGATGTTGTTAACAGATGGATACAGTGCCTTTATTTCAATATTTGCGGCAATTATACTTGGTGCTCTTATTGGTATGGTAAACGGAATTGGCGTTACGAAATTTCGAGTGCCAGCTATCATTATGACATTAGGAATGCTCGGTATTATTAGAGGTGCAATGTTACTATTCACGGGCGGAAAGTGGATTGAAGATATTCCGAATGAGTATAAACAAATTTCTTCTATTATGATGTTAGGCATTCCGGTAACGGTATGGACCGTTCTTATCATATTACTACTACTATATTTCTTTTTAATGAAAGTACAAATTGGAAGATATTTTTATGCGGTCGGTGATAATGAAGATGGTGCAAGGCTTATTGGAATACATGTAGATAAAGTGAAAATATACGCGTTTATCATATCAGGCATAAGCGCTGGGCTCGCTGGATGTATATTCGTAATGAATATTGGATTCGTTCCAAATCAAACAGGTACAGGGATAGAATTGCAAGTTATCGCCGCTGCTGTTTTAGGTGGTATACATTTAAAAGGAGGAACAGGTTCTATATTTGGAGCGGCATTAGGTGCATTTTTTTTAGAAGTGATAAGCAGTTCACTCGTCTTTTTAAAAATACCTGCATTTTGGAATAGTGCTATTTCAGGATTTTTACTTTTACTCATCATCATATTAGATAGTGTCTTAAAAAAATGGAAGAAACTCCGGCAACTAGAAGAAAGAAGGGTGAATCTATGAGGGGAATACGTAGCTTGTATAGATGGGAAGGGGTTCTTCTCATATTGCTTCTCGTAGAACTCATTCTCTTTAGTTTCATAAATAGTGATTTCTTAAACATTAGTAACCTCCTTTTTAGTATGAACGATTTCCTCATTATTTCAATCGCGGCTATTCCGATGACATTTGTCATTGTAACTGGTGGAATTGATGTATCAGTAGGATCTATTATGGGGCTTACTTCGATTCTTATCGGAGCACTTTGGATGAATGGCATGCCTATACTGTTGGCCGTTATCATTGCGCTCGTAATAAGTTGCATAGCGGGCGGATTAAATGGACTTATTATAAAAATGACAGATGTAGAACCTCTTGTCGTTACACTTGGAACGATGTTTTTATATGCAGGAATCGCCCTTGTTATTTCAGGTGGTTCGGGTGCAGCGGGCTATGAAGGAATAAGTGGTTTACCAGATTCGTATGTGCAAATGGCAAATGGTAGTTTTATCGGTATACCTAATCTATTATGGCTCCTTGTCATTTTAACGATAGTATTTACGATATTGTTTCACCGTACAACATATGGTCGCCACGCAAAATTAACTGGCGCAAATGAAAGTACGGCGAGATATTCCGGCATTCGAACGAAGAAAGTAGTGATTATTGCTTACGTACTTTCTGGGTTAGGAGGTGGATTAGGAGGAGCTTTCTTAACAGCGTATTTCGGTTCAGCTCGTGCAGATATTGGAAGTGAAACGATTTTGCCAGTAATTACGGCAGTTGTATTAGGCGGCACACTTATTACAGGCGGAAAAGGGAGTATTATTGGGACAGTACTAGCGAGTATTTTTATAGGACTTATGCAGTACGGTTTGCAAATGACGGGATTAACGAATGAACAATCTAATGTAGTAATAGGTATTATCCTTATTGTTTCTGTTATTATGAGACATTTCAAATTACAACGATTCACTACGGGGAAAAGAAGGAATTTGCATAAGGGGGAAATGTCATGAAGAGAAAACTGGGGATTGTTATTATTATGTGTATTTGTTTAATCGGTTTAATTGCTTGTTCTAGCCAAACAGCGGATAAGAAAAAAGCAGATGATGTGAAATTTRCATTCATTCCGAAATTAACGGGAGTTGGCTTCTTTACATCAGGCGGTGAAGGTGCAAAAGAGATGGGAGATAAGTTAGGTGTACAAGTGAAATATGATGGACCTTCTGAAGCGAGCGTATCAGGGCAAGTAAAATATATAAACAATTTTATTAATCAAAACTACGATGCAATTATGGTTTCATCTACGTCAGTTGATGGTCTCTCGCAATCATTACAACGTGCAAAGAAAAAGGGGATGACCGTATTAACGTGGGATTCTGATGTGAATCCGAAAGACCGTTCGTTTTATATTAGCCAAGGTACACCAGACCAACTTGCAAACTTATTAATTGAAATGACTTCCAAGCAAATTGGAGATAAAGGGAAAGTAGCATTCTTTTATTCTAGCCCAACAGTAACAGATCAAAACCAATGGGTAACGAAAGCGAAAGAAATTATTAAAAAGAAATATCCGAACTGGGAAATTGTAACGACGCAGTACGGTGAAAATAATGCACAAAAGTCTTTGTCAGTAGGGGAGAATATATTAAAAACGTATCCAGATATTAACGCAGTTATTTGTCCAGATGCAACAGCACTCCCAGCAATGGCGCAAGCGGCTGAGAACTTAAAAATGGATAAAAAAGTAGTCGTAACTGGGTTTTCAACGCCGAACGTTATGCGTGATTATGTAAAACGAGGAACAGTACAACAATTTGGATTATGGGACGTAAAACAACAAGGTGCCCTCGCAACGTATGTTGCAAATGAAATTGTTGTAAAAGGGAAGAAGTTAAAAGTCGGGGATAGCTTTGAAGTAAAAGGAATCGGAAAAGTGAAAGTAGAGCCGAACTCTATTCAAGGGTATGACTATGAGGCAGAAGGAAATGGTATTATCGTATTACCTGAACGAGTTGTATTTACGAAGGATAATATTGATAAGTATACTTTCTAGTAGAAAATAAAAACGTCCGAATATATCGGACGTTTTTATTTTGTCGTTTTTTTAATCTATTCATTAATTGTGAACAGCTTCTTTTTCATTTAACCCAAGTGTGCGTCCTGTTGAAGCGTGAAGCTCTTGGAACAGTCTTGGATTTTCCGTAAGTGACACGCCGTAAGAAGGGACCATTTCTTTTATCTTTGGCTCCCATTCTAGTATACGTTCTGGGAAGCATTTTTCTAATACTTCAAGCATAACGTGAACCGCAGTAGAAGCACCTGGAGAAGCACCAAGTAACGCAGCGATTGATCCGTCATTTGCACTAACAACTTCTGTACCAAATTGAAGTGTTCCTTTCCCACCTGCATCAGTATCTTTAATTACTTGCACACGTTGTCCAGCAACGACAGTATCCCAATCTTCACTTTTAGCGTTCGGAATAAACTCACGTAATTCTTCCATACGCTTTTCGTGTGATAACATAACTTGTTGGATTAAGTATTTTGTTAATCCCATTTCTTTTACACCGGCTGCTAACATCGTTAAGACGTTATTCGGTTTTACAGAACCAATTAAATCAAGGTTTGAGCCAGTTTTTAAAAATTTAGGTGAGAAGCCTGCAAATGGTCCAAACAGTAAAGCTTTTTTGTTGTCTATATATCTTGTATCAAGGTGAGGTACAGACATTGGCGGAGCACCAACTTTAGCTTTTCCGTATACTTTTGCATGATGCTGCTCTACAACTTTTGGGTTTTTACATACCATAAATAGTCCACTTACTGGGAATCCTCCAATATGTTTTGACTCAGGAATACCAGTCTTTTGAAGTAGAGGTAGACTACCACCACCGCCGCCGATAAAGACGAATTTCGCAGTATGATGTTCGATTTTGCCACTATTCATATCGTGAACTTTTACTTCCCACAAACCATTCTTCGTGCGTTTAATATTTTCAACACTATGTTTGTAGTTTAGCTCAACATTTTTAGTTTTTAAGTAATCAAATAACATGCGCGTTAACGCACCGAAGTTAACATCTGTTCCAGAGTCAATTTTCGTTGCAGCCATTGGTTCATTAGAGTTACGGCCTTCCATAATGAGTGGAAGCCATTTTTTTAATGTGTCAGGAGCATCAGAAAATTCCATTCCTTGGAATAAAGCGTTTTTTGAAAGCGCTTCAAAACGGTTTTTTAGAAACTCTACATTTTTTTCCCCTTGCACCAAACTCATATGAGGTAGTGGCATAATAAAATCTTGTGGATTACGAATTAAGTTTTTCTTAACAAGATACGCCCAAAATTGTCTTGAGAGTTGAAATTGCTCATTTACTTTTACAGCTTTACCAATATCTATAGACCCGTCAGATTTTTCGGATGTATAGTTAAGCTCACATAGCGCAGAATGTCCTGTACCAGCATTATTCCATTCGTTAGAACTTTCTTCTCCGGCATTTGTGAGTTTTTCAAATACTTTAATTTCCCATTCAGGTGCCAATTCTTTAAGTAATGATCCTAACGTTGCGCTCATAATTCCAGCGCCAATTAAGATAACGTCTGTTTTTTGCTGCATGTTGCTCATGATAATCTCTCCATCCCCTATATTGGCAAAAAAGAGTAGGTGTTTTTATATCTAAGCCGTAAAAAGAAAACACCGCCTAGGCCCCACCTAGGTATTTACCTTTTTTGTCTCAATTATATAACCATCTCATACTCTATTATAATAATTAATAGACTAAAATATCTAGTGTTATCTGATAATTTTAAACTATTTAACGCTTTATTTTGTAGAATTCTTCTGCCATAAGGGTAAAAAGCATTGTAGTAAAGCGGAATTTGGAGAAGAATTCCAGTTTGATGTTATCTCAAAAAAACTTACTAATACTTTTATTTTTAAGTTTTAATCTTTGGGAATTTGTAAAAATCTGTTTTTATTACATCTTATTTGAAAAAAATAACAAATAAATGATAAGATTATTCTGAAAATAATTAAGGAGGGATACCAATGCTTACAAAAGAACAAGTCGCAAACTTATTTCGAAACTTTTCTGTGAATGAATGTAAAGGATCTAGTGACTTATACGAATATTTATCAATAAAAATTTCTGAAGATGAGGAAGTTCTTACGTTAGCTTCCTACGCACAACCTGGTCAACCAGTCCCAAACTTATTATTAGGTGCAGTCCATTATTTATTGTTAAAAGGAAAAGAGCACAGTTTAAAAAACTATTATCAAAGTTTAGTTGAAAATGCTGATACAAATTTTGAAAATGCCTTTCACCAATTTAAAGATTTTTGCCATGTATATCAAGAAGAAATTATCTCTTTATTACAAACAAAACTTGTTCAAACGAATGAAGTAAGAAGATGTGCCTATTTATATCCAAGTTTCTGTTACATATTTAATAAAGTGAACAAACCGTTAGCGTTAATAGAAATTGGTACAAGTTCAGGATTACAACTATTTTGGGATCAATATAGTTATTCATATGGAATGGAAGAAGTGTATGGAAATACACAATCGAATGTTCATTTACAATCAGAAATAAAAGGGGAGAAGAAGCCCTCCTTTTTAAAACAAAGTCCACCTGTTATGGAAAGAATCGGACTAGATTTACATGTGAATAATTTAAATGATGAAGAAGATTATTTATGGTTACGCGCGCTTATTTGGCCAGAACATAAAGAAAGACTTGAACTATTCGATCAAGCAGCAACGCTTGTAAAAGAAAAATCAGTACAATTAATTGAAGGGGACGGTGTAGCACTTCTTCCAGCCATTGCGAATCAAATAAGGGAAGATGCTGTAATCTGCATTTTCCATACACACGTCGCAAATCAAATACCTGAAAATGTAAAACATACGCTAGAAAAACAAATTAAAGAAATTGGTGCAAAACGTGATGTATTCCACCTATATAACAACATGTGGGACCGGGACCTTCATATTGATTATTATATTAACGGAAACGAATATTGTGAAACGGTTGGGGAAACGGAAGGGCATGGAGGGTGGTTTAGTTGGAAGCTTGGGAATGAGTCGTTCTGTTAAATGTAATTTATATAGCGGACATGAACAAAACCTCCACTGATTAGATTGCTATAAATGTATCTTGAAAAAAGAGGGATGAATAATATATAAGAGTATATTTGTATATAAATTTTAATAAATACAAAAGAGCTTGTTCACAATATTGTCATGAAAAATAATAGGAAATCACTTTAGAAAGTAGGTATACTTTGAAATCTAATCCACTCAATAAAGGAGATTATGTATGAATAATCAAGAGCTAAACGAGTTGAAAAGAAATCGAACGATACCGATCTTTGATTGCCTTTATGAAATCGACGAGCAGCTAGAGTTTTACACAGCACTAGGATTTGAAATTACGTACTATCAAAAAGCACCGTATCGTTTTGCATCTGTAAAAAATGAATTTACAGAACTTAGTTTTTTCGGAGATAAGAATTTTGATATAGAGCAAAAACATGGTGGATGCTACATTGTCGTTTCAAACATTGATGATGTATATAACATATTGAAAACGAATCTTAAAAAATATTATGGCAAAATTCCTACGAAGGGAATACCTCGTATTTCTAGATTAAATGCTACAGCAGAAGATCGGAGATGTAATATTACGGATCCAAGTGGAAATACACTTATTATAGGAGAGCCGTTAGGCGATTCAACACTTTTAATAAGCGAAGAAAAGAAACAAACAAAAACTTCATCTAAGTTTGAAAAAATTTATAAATTAGCTTATAAATATGCCTATTCAAAAGAAGATTTCCTAGCAGCAAGCAACTTATTAGAATCAGTTTTTAATAAACGAAGCGATTCAGTTTCTAATGAACTATATTTTAAAGCAAAAGTGGTCCAAATAGATGTTTTAGTTACACTAAATAGACAAGAAAAAGCTACAAAAATCATTCGAGAGTTAGAATCAATCCAATTAACATTAAATGAAAAAAGAAATGTAGAAAATGAAACCCAACGCTTATTAGAAATAAAAGATGAGATACTACTGGTAGTTTAAAAGTAGTATCTCATCTTTTATTTTCTTTTGTTTGAAATTTGTACTAACGATTAGGAAATCATGTCACCTATTTTAAGGTTCAGATAAAATATATATTAATGTACGCTCGGGTTCACGTCTTTTTTCGTCTTGGTCAAATAAATAACTAAGCTCAAGATTATTGCGAGGAAAATTACGCTAGTTCCCACGGTACCGAGACCAAGACCACCGGAATTGTGAGGCTGTGATAAATAATCTCCAAAAGAGGCGCCGAAAGGACGAGTTAAAATATAAGCGATCCAAAAGACCAACACTGCATTTAATTTGAAGCGGTAGTAAGCAATGGATACAGCCCCAATTAATGAGGCAAATATGAGCGCTGAAATCCAGTAACCTAAGTTGAGACTTTCTGCTACGAGATCACCAGCTGCAGTACCTAATGTGAAGGTGAATAGGATAGCCAACCAGTAGAATACTTCACGTTTTGTTGTGTAAATAGAGTGAATGGACAGTGTCTTCTCACTCACATACCAAGCAGCAAAAGTTGCCAGTAGCAAAAGGGTGAAAACGATGGTTGTAGTCTCTAAAGCGACCCCGAAGTTGTCCGTAAGATTGTCGGTGACAAGCGTGCCAACAACACTAATTAGCAAAACAGTGAGCCAGTAAACCGATGGAACATACTTCTTCAACCTGAACTGGAAGAACAGTGTGATGAGCAAGAGAGCACTCATAACAAAGGTCGTTTTAGTCAAGCCAAAGTTCAGGTTTGTATTTAAGAAGTCTGCGCCTGTTTCGCCCACTGTAGTTGCCATGATTTTGATAATCCAGAAGAAAATCGTGACTTCTGGAACTTTGCTCAGCATTTGCCAACCTCGTGATGAAACAGAAGTGACTTCATCAGGAAGAGGGACATTATTTCTATTCTTATTTTGGTCCGTCTCATAATTTTTCATATATGATTCCTCCTTACTAGTTATTTATGTATAAACTGAGTGTAACTAATAAGAATGAGATTCAGATGAAATTAGGATGAAAAGAACATTAAAAAAAGATGAAAAAAGAAATGAAATACATCCAGCATAGAAAAAGAAATATAAACTATAACTGTCATTTTGGATTATTAAAAGGGCAGGATTATATTCTGGATTTCCGGGAGTTACGATACGTCCTGTAAGTTCAATATTTTGATTACTCATTTAAGTCTTCTCTCCTTGTCACATAATAAAATATCTATCTTGCTATTCGTAATTTGGAAAGGTGGATATAAAAATAGAACTGACTATACGTTATAAGTAGATGAATGAGTGAGGGGGATTATTCCTAGAATGGGATTTTCGGGTCTATCAGGGAATCGAGATAATAAATAAAAGGCAACACTACATGTATCTCAAATGCAGCATTGCCTTAATAAAGTTAAATATATATACTTAAAATTTCCCCAGGTAATCCATCAATCTCGCAAACTTTTTCAGATGTAAAACCAACGTTTAGTAAAATTTTTCGAGAGGGGATATTGTTTGGATCGATAATTGCCTTTAGTACGCTTACATCTGTCTGCTTCGCTATTTCAATTAATTCTCTTGCAATATAACTACCATATCTTTTTCCCCAGTGCTCTGGCAAAATCATATACCCAATTTCAGCTTCTTTTACATTATCCTCATTTACCGTAACATGTCCAAGGCCGATAAATTCATTTGTTGCACTGTCATAAACTTTATAAGACCCAAACAGTTTATGCTTTTCATTGCGCCTTAACAATTTTTCATAGTCGTTTTGTGCCTCTTCTAGCGGAATAGCACGCTCTGTAATTTGTGCCATCACTCTTTCATTTGATACGAGCTGGAAATATGGACTAAAATCTGTTGCTTCAAATTTTTTGAAATGCAGTTTATGCATAGGGTTCCTCCAAACGAATTTTTATTAGTTCTTCAGAAAAGATAAACGATAGTTAAATAGTGATCTCTATTTGATTGCCTTCCGGATCACTAATTACACTTTCGTAATAGCCATCTCCAGTGAAACGTGGTCCATTTAATAAAGGAGAACCAGCTTCTTTTAACGTTTTTGTTAGTTCATTTACACGTTCTTCACTACCAACAGAGAAAGCCATGTGTGCATAGCCAGTGATATTTAGGTTAGGCTCGTTTTCTATGCCTTTCTTACGCATAATTTCAAGGCGCGCTCCAGATTCGAACGTAATAAAATAAGATTCAAAGTGTTTCGCTTCATTATGATATAAAGAGTTTGCTTTATCATTAAAGTACTTTGTATAGAAAGTACGCATTAATTCTAAATCATTTACCCAAAGTGCTATATGTTCGATTTTCATTCGTTTCACCAATCCTATCTTTATGTAAATTTGAAAATATGTACTCTGTAATAATTAGCGAAATTCAACAACACTAATTAGATGTTCACTTTATTAAATTTGCATGCATATTGCAAGAAATAAGAATGGACGTTAGGAAAAAGCGGATTGTAATGAAAAAATTTTATTAATGGTATTAGATGATTTTTAAGTCATAACATGCATACAATGTCTAATTAAGTGAATTACGTACGTCAAAATTTCAAATAAGGAGGGACATTTGTGGGGCAATTTGAACAAATGGTGATTGTCGGTATTTCCATGTCTTTTATACTGTCTATTATGATATTAGGGTCTGCATATTATAATCCTCGCCTTTGGTTAAATGATTATCCGAAAGATATTCAAAAAGTAGTTTTGCCAAAATCGATAAATGAGAAAAAACAAACATTTTATTTCGGAATTATTTACAATATTATTCTCTTCGGAACGCCTTTAGTTTCTACATATATACTACATCACCATGGGGAATTATTGTATATTGAAGCCTATTTACATACTTTTGGGATTGTAATGATTTTCAATTTAGTAGATTTATTAATAATCGATTGGCTTATATTTTGCTGGATTACTCCAAGATTTGTTGTTATTCCTAGTACTGAGGGAATGAAAGGATATAAAGACTATAAGTTTCACTTAAGAGGTGCAATAGCTGGAATGCCATTTTTAGCAATTGTAAGTTTATTCTTGGCAGGAATTGCGACAACGATCTAGTGTGAAGTAGAAGGTCATGAAGAGTTTATAGAAGATAAATAGATTTATAATGTATAGAATTAGAAATGAAAATTTGATAATATTGGAGTAGGAAGTTTTAAAAACAGTATATTAAGTGGTATTAATATACTGTTACAAATGTTTTGATACTCTGTGGAATTCCCTAATTTAATGGAAGGATTTCATAGAATTCAAAAAAATGTAATGGAGGCTATTATGAAAAAAATAATTGGCGCAGCAACAGCAACAGTTCTTGGATTGGGGGCTTTTACCACATCTGCTATCGCAGAAACTATCGTAACAGCGGATGTACTCAACGTACGTGAAAAGCCAACTACGGAATCAAAAGTTGTCGAAAAAGTAAAAGAAGGACAAAAGTTAAAGGTCATACATACTGAAGAAGGATGGTCAAAAATTGATTTAAATGGTAAAGAATTGTTTGTAAGTTCGGAGTATACAAAAGATATTTATCATGTAACAGCAAACCTATTAAATGTACGTACTGAAGCAAACACAGAATCAGAAATTCTTGGCAGACTGAAACAAGATGATGTAATTGAATCAACACATCAAGTAAAAGATGGATGGCTGCAATTTGAGTATAAAGGAAAAACAGCTTATGCAAATGTTTCTTTCCTATCAAGTACAGCACCAATTGAAAAGAAAGCTGAAGAGAAAACGAAGCGAGTAGCGAAAGTACAAAAAGCAGTTAAAGCAAAGGAAGAAGTAAAAACGCAGAAAGAAGCAAAAGTACAAGAAATAGCAAAAGCGAAAGAAACAACAAAAGAGCAGAAAGAAACGAAAGCAGAAGAAATAGTAAAGCCTAAAGAAGAAGCGAAAGTAACAGAGAGAGTAAAAGTTAAGGAAGAAACGAAAGTAGAAGAAATAGCAAAGCCTAAAGAAGAAGCGAAAGTAACAGAGAGAGTAAAAGTTAAGGAAGAAACGAAAGCAGAAGAAATAGTAAAGCCTAAAGAAGAAGCAAAAGTAACAGAGAGAGTAAAAGTTAAGGAAGAAACGAAAGCAGAAGAAATAGTAAAGCCTAAAGAAGAAGCAAAAGTAAAAGAAATAGAAAAAGAAGAAGCGAAAGCGCAAGAAATAGCAAAGGCTAAGGAAGAAGCAAAAGCACAAGAAATAGCAAAAGCTAAGGAAGAAGCAAAAGCACAAGAAATAGCAAAGGCTAAGGAAGAAGCAAAAGCACAAGAAATAGCAAAAGCTAAGGAAGAAGCAAAAGCGCAAGAAATAGCAAAAGCTAAGGAAGAAGCAAAAGCACGAGAAATAGCAAAAGCAAAAGAAGCAACAAAGACACAAGAAGTATCTAAAAATAACACACAGTCTGCTAAACGTGAATTAACGGTAGTAGCGACAGCATATACTGCTGATCCAAGTGAAAATGGTACATATGGTGGACGCGTTTTAACTGCGATGGGTCATGATTTAACGGCAAATCCTAATATGAGAATTATCGCAGTAGATCCGAAGGTAATCCCATTAGGATCTAAAGTATGGGTAGAAGGTTATGGAGAAGCTATTGCTGGTGATACTGGTAGTGCTATTAAAGGAAATCGTATTGATGTTTTAATGGGTTCAAAAAGTAAAGCTATGAACTGGGGAAGACAAACTGTTAAAGTAAAAGTTTTATAATAATGGTTATCCAAATAGAAGTCAGTTCTCTTTATTGAGACTGGCTTTTGTTTTTTACCTTAATGCGATTCATTGGAAAAATTTGAAGGATATGTAAAAGGGTAAAACCTTAATTTTGCTACTGAGTACCGTGAGCAGTAAAAGTAACCCTATTGAATTATATAATCCTTATTTGTATTTCTGACAACCATATTGTTCTTCTATCACTATTAAAATACAATTAGATAAATAGGAGAAAAATATTCATAAAATAGTAATTGTTTTATTTAGTCTTATACTAGGGTTTATAACGTTCCAAATCCCTATAGTGTCAGAATGGATACAGAACTCAGTCTTCTTGTAAATTGTTATTATTTTATTATCGTATTCATACCAAAAAGATAACGTTGATAAGAATGAGAAAAATGATGATTAGCAACAATAAAAAATGTTTTATGTACTGAAAGTTATTAAAAGATTAGTATCGAGGATTACCTTTATAAGTGAGAAGAGGATAGAATATGACAATGGAATTATATGGCGAACATTGGGATGGAATAAAAGGATATAGAGTAATGGAAGGGAAAGATTCATATAATCATTATTTCGGTGGTCAAGATTGTGAATTACCATTGTGTAAGTTATGCGGTGAGAAAATGCATCAAATTTTTTGTTTTGATTTGAAAGATGGGAAACTTGCTGAACTTAAAAATGCTGAATTGATTGTATTACCATTCATCTCTTGCTTGAATTGTTCGATGGTGTGGGAGCCACAATATTTTCAGTTAAGTAATGGTGGTAAAACGGTACAAATAATAAAACAAGACAATACGGAAGATTGGATAATGGAAGATGAGGATAAACTACCGGTCGATCTACCAAAAACTAATGTAAAGCTAACGAATATGAAAAATGAAGATATACCTACTGATGAAGATAGTTACTGGGAAGCTTTTGACTTATTCGGTTCGGAATATGTATGTAGATTGTTAGGAGCGCCTCTATACGATGATGTTCCAGAAGATTTAGGATGTCCAACCTGTTCGAAAGAGATGAAATATGTTGCTACAATTACACAAGATCTTGAAGAACGGGAACTTATTTCAGTAGTTGATTTTCTGTTCGGTGAGATGAATATATATTATTACTTATGTAAAGATTGTTCCGTTATGAAAACTGAAATACAAGGAACATAATAAAATAAGACTGACAAAAAGAGTCAGTCTTATTTTTGTATCGTAACATCAGTAATAATCGCATGGAATATATCTCTTTGCGTGAAATCATCTGTAAAAACAGTCTCTCTATTAACCTCAATTGTATCGTGTGGGTTATACCATTTACTTAATAAATCTTCTCCAAATTCAAGTCTTTTTTCTCTCGTATTATGCCGTCTAATTGTTTCTTCAAGTGATAAATCAAAATAATATGTATAAGCGTTTCCTTTAAAATAATGTATTAATTCTTTTAACATATCACCGTATCTACGACTGTTTAGTATACCTTCTAAAATAACAAATTCACATTTTCCTTTTCCATACTTCGTAATTTCAAATAGTAAATCATGAGATAAGTTACCCATTGTGTCGTGCACTTTTAACATATCTCTACGTACGACATCCTGAGAGACTAGTAGTGTCCCTTGGCCAAAATGCTCTTGCAGTTCTTTTGCGATTGTTGTTTTGCCACTTGCGGAGTTTCCTCGAAGAATAATTAATGTTGACTTCAAATTCTCATCTCCAAATTGTTTTAGTTTTTTGCTTTGTTACATTGAAAATTGTTTTAGTAAGCGCTTCTCGCCAGTTTATAGAAGTTATTGCTTTCAAAGTGATATGGGACATTGTAAATAACCTCCAGTTTATTTGTGGTTTGATTATAGGAACACTTTATTTTAAAGATACAATATTTTCTTGAAAAATAAACAGAATTATTGTAAAGTAATGATAATTAAAATTTATATTGTTTAAAAGCTATGAAAGGAAATAGTAACAAGTATCTTTTCTTTTAGAGAGTCGGTGGGTGGTGTAAACCGATAGAAAGCGCTTGTGAATCCGTCCTTGAGCGAAATGTGGAACCCTTCAATGTGAAGTTAGTAATCGTTTCCGGTTAAAAACCGTTAATTTTTTAAGTGGAAAGCTTTTATATTCTATGCTTTCAACTAGGGTGGCAACGCGGGTTAACTCTCGTCCCTTTTATAGGGACGGGAGTTTTTTGTGTTTTTTTAGTAAAATTCCCTATCTTAAGAGCTTAATGTGAACGAAGAAGATGACATTAGTCACTTATTAAAGGAGAGATAAGACATGTTAGATGTAAAAGTATTACGTGCTAATTTTGAAGAAGTAAAGAAAAAATTGATTAATCGCGGTGGAGAGTTTCTTGAATTGGATACATTTGAAGAATTAGATCAGAATCGTCGTGAACTGTTAGTAGAAGTAGAAGAATTAAAAAGTAAACGTAATGGAGTATCTGAGCGTATTGCGAAGTTAAAGCGTGAAAAACAAGATGCAAATGAACTTATTAGTGAAATGCGTGAAGTAGGAGAAAGTATTAAAACGTTAGATGATGAGTTACGTAATGTAGAAGAGAAATTGAATTCTATATTATTGACATTAACAAATATACCTAATGAAACAGTGCCTATTGGAGCATCAGAAGACGATAATGTTGAATTACGTAAGTGGGGAGAAATAAACGAATTTTCATTTGAAGCAAAACCACATTGGGAAGTTGCTGAAAAATTAGGGTTACTAGATTTTGAACGAGCAGCAAAAGTAACAGGAAGCCGCTTCGTATATTACAATGGCTTGGGAGCACGTTTAGAGCGAGCGGTAGCTAACTTTATGCTAGATTTACATGTTGAAGAACATGGATATACGGAAGTAATTCCACCGTTTATCGTAAATAGCGATATTTTAATAGGAACAGGACAATTCCCAAAATTTAAAGAAGATGTATTTACATTAAAAGACACAGATTACTCTTTAATTCCAACAGCGGAAGTACCATTAGCGAACTATTATCGTGACGAAATATTAAATGGTGCAGAATTACCTATTAATTTTACTGCTCATACGCCATGTTTCCGTTCTGAAGCTGGTAGTGCAGGACGTGACACGAGAGGGCTTATTCGCCAGCACCAATTTAGCAAAGTTGAAATGGTTAAGTATACCAAGCCAGAAGAATCATACGATGAGTTAGAAAAATTAACTGCGAATGCCGAAAGGGTACTACAATTGTTACGATTACCTTATCGAGTTATCGTATTATGTACAGCTGATATAGCATTTCCAGCTGCGAAAACATATGACATTGAAGTTTGGTTACCAAGTTATGGGGGATATCGTGAAATATCTTCTTGTTCAAACTGTGAAGATTTCCAAGCGCGTCGTGCAAGCATACGTTTCCGTCGTACACCAGGTGCAAAACCATAATTTGTGCACACATTAAATGGTTCTGGGTTAGCTATAGGGCGTACAGTAGCAGCTATTTTAGAGAACTACCAACAAGAAGACGGCTCAGTTATAATTCCAGAAGTATTGCGTCCATACATGGGGGGAGTAGGGGTTATTAAATAAGAATGATGTTGATTTGAAATAAAGTTTAACAGTTTATAAAATGCTAATAAAGAGGTGCTACATGTTATTTCAAAAAGAAAATTTATTAGTTAGATACGTAATAAAAAACGATGCACCTATCATTTCAAAATGGCTAACAGACCCAGAAGTCCTGCAGTATTACGAAGGACGAGATAATCCGCAATCTGTAGAAAAGGTGCTTGATCATTTTATACATCATCCAAACGGTCATGAAAAAAGATGCTTAGTAGAATTTGATGAAATGCCGATTGGTTACATTCAAATGTATCCCGTTGATTTTGAATGGAAAGCGTTATATGGATATGAAGAATCACAAAATGTATGGGGAATGGACCAATTTATCGGTGAACCACTCTATTGGGGAAAGGGAATTGGAACAAAACTCGTTCAAGCAGCAATTACATACATTATGAAAGAAGTGGGTGCAGAAGCAATTGCAATGGACCCTAAAGTAAATAACGAACGTGCGATAAGCTGTTATGAAAAATGCGGATTTAAAAAGGTGAAGATATTAAAGAAACATGAACTGCATGAGGGGAAATTAGAAGATTGTTGGATGGTAGAATATAAACAATTATAATAAATATGCAGGGGCTTATAAAAATAAAGGGAGCTGTGTGAAATGAAAAAGGCATTAATAGTTATTGATGTGCAAGCGGGTATGTATACAGCAGGAATCCCAGTACATAATGGGGAAAAGTTTTTAGAAACGTTGCAAGAGCTCATTGGGGAATGTCGTTCAAATGGTATTCCGGTTATTTATGTACAACATAACGGGCCAAAAGATCATCCATTAGAAAAAGGGACAGATGGTTGGAAAGTACATGCGGCGATTGCACCGCGAGAAGGGGAGCTTGTCGTTGAAAAGACGACTCCAGACTCATTCCATAAGACAAACTTAAACGAAGTGTTACAAGGAAAAGGGATTGAGCATGTTATTATTTCAGGAATGCAAACAGAGTACTGTGTTGATACGACAACGCGAAGAGCGTTTAGTGAAGGGTATAAAGTAACATTAGTAAGTGATGCACATAGCACATTTGACACAGATGTATTACGCGCTGAAGATATTGTAAAACATCATAATGTTGTATTTGGATCATTTGCAGATGTTATTACGTTAAAAGATTTAAAAGTAAAAGCGTAATTACAGAAGTTGCTGTCTCTTAATGGGGCAGCTTTTTTATTTGAAGATAGGCTATCAAACGTTGTCGATAAATCGATATTTCTTGTCGAACCGTTGATATAATTAGAGTTACGATGGATATATTTCCAAAATCGTTGATATAATTTCATTCACCGTATTGATAGTATAAAAAACAAAAAGGAGCGCCACATCGTCAAAAATTCGACTGATGAGACAGCTACTTTTTTGCACCAGTAATTATGGCTTTATTTCTTCTTATCTTTATCCAACACATTCTGTTCTTCAGCAAACTCCGTGCCATATGCAAACCGGCGATTAATTCGAATGTTATCATTGCTGTGTCTTGTGTGGGAATTAGAAAAGCGATGGACGATTACTTCTGATAATGTAAAGACGATGGCAGAAAGGATACTGCCCCATGCAATTTGCATGTAGTTGTCTAATAAAATATTACCGAAAATCCAAACACTTAAATACGCAAGTAAGAAATCCGTCATAATGGCAGCGGAATTGCCAATTCGATTTAAAATAATTTTATCAACAAACATATAAGAAACGATTGTGACGAAGAGACTAAAAGAAATGATTTGGACGAGCGTTGCTGGGAAAAATAGAGCTAGTCCGATACTAAAAGCGATGATGCATGATATAAATTTGATAAGTATTACAGTAATATCACTCAATATTTACACCTCCCATTTATACATAGTTTTACAATAAATTCAGGAGTTCATACATTGGAACGGTTTAATTTATATAAAACTTTATCATGCTGAAATTTTATCTAAATATTAAAAAAATAATCAAAAAATGTTATAGTGAAATGAGAGCGTATGACATTTTTAGGTAAGGGGGAATCCGGGATGTGGATAACTTCAGAAGTAGAAATTCCAGATGAGTTAATCGATCACCTTGAACAAGGTAAGTTAGTATTATTCGTTGGAGCAGGAGTTTCTATGAAGGGGAAATCAAACTTACCGAATTTCGATGATTTAGTTGATGAAATTTCGAAAGCTTTATATGTCGAAAGGCGTGAGATGACAGAACCCCACGATTATTATCTCGGTAAAATTGCGAAAACGAAAGATGTGCATCAAGTTGCAAGAGACCTCGTTAATATAGAAAAATCAAAACCAAATCCATTACACTATGCGATTCCAAGGCTGTTTCCGTTAGATACGGATGTTCGAATTGTAACGACAAACTTTGATCAACATTTTACGTCTGTAATTACAGAAATGAATAGAGAGCTGAATATTTATTATGCACCTGCTTTACCGACAGGGAGAGCGTTTAAAGGGTTGGCTTACATACATGGGAATGTAGAACAAGAGAAAGAAGCTTTAATTTTAACGGATGGTGATTTTGGAAGGGCTTACTTAACAGAAGGATGGGCGAGACGATTTTTAGTTGATTTATTCTCAAATTACACTGTTTTATTCGTTGGGTATAGTCATAATGATCCTGTAATGAAATATTTAGCAACAGGCTTACCACCGAGTACAAGGCGTTATGCTTTCGTCGCACAAGGTGATAATACATATCATTGGGAGCATTTAGGGATAAGACCGATTGTGTATCCGAATAAAGCAAATAATCATCAGGCGCTTGTGAAAGCGGTGAAGCGGTGGGCGGAATTAATGGGGGATAATTATATTACGAAAAGAATGCGTATTCGTGATATTGTAACCGTTCCTCCATCAGTAGAGCAGGAGCAATTATCCTATATAAAACAGTCAATAAAAAAAATTGAAACCGTTCGGTACTTCGTTGAATTTGCTCGTGATTATGAATGGGTGGAATGGCTTGAAGCAGAAGGGAAACTAAGAAATTTATTTCTGCTTACAGCAAATTATGATGAAGTAGATGAATTGCTTGCGGAATGGTTGGTGGAGCAATTTCTATTTAGTCATCAAAAAGAACTATTTCAATTGATTTTTAAAAATCATTCTAAAATATCCCCATTATGGTGGCGAACAATTTGTACTTACTTAAACGAAACGAAAGAAACGATGGACCCTTTGTTGTTTGCAAGATGGACATTGCTTTTATTAGAAACAGCAGAGAAAGATAGTAGCTCTATTGAAATGATCACATATTTATTGCAAAAATGTTCTTTCCCTGAGCATAAAGAAATTGGCTTGTTGCTATTAACGTTTATTTTAGACGGGAAACTTAAATTGAAGCGTGTAAGAAGATGGGGAAATGATACGCAAGAGTCGATTGAACTCGAGGAATCGAGTCGTATACCGATGCCTATTTTTTCTCATGTGGAGCGAATTTGGAAAGAGAAAATGAGACCACATATCGCTTACTACGCAAATCCGATTATGGTTACGGGGTTAGAAAAGATACAACTATTGTCATTAAGACAAAATGCACTGAAAAGAAGAGATAGAGAAATTTCAGAGCAGGAGTTACAGCAAAATGATTTTACATTTTTAATTCAAATTGTAAAAGAGTGTCTTACATATTTATGTGAAAACAATGAAAAAAAAGCAAATCATTATATTACAGAAATGATAGAAACTGATAGTGTACTTCAAAAGCGAATTGCAATTGAAGCAATGATTAATAATGTATTCGTTATAGCGGATGACAAACTGAAGTGGTTGTTACATGTAGATGTTCTGTTAGATTTCACATGTAAACATGAAGTGTTTCAACTTTTAAAGAATTATTACGCAGATGCTTTAGAGGAAACGAAAGAAGAAGTAATTCAACATGTATTAGAGTATCTTGCAGAAGAGAGGGCGTTTGATGCTTGTCTTGTATTAGACTTACTATTCACGTGTGATTCGAATAGTAAGTGTACGGCGGAAGGATACGAGCTAATGAAACAGAAACACCCCCATTTTTCTTCAGATCTATACAGTGTTCCAAAGAAAGAGGCAAATGAACAACGTATTACATGCAATGTAACAGCTGATGGATTACTGCAGCTGAAAGACGATGAAATAATGGAGCAAGTTCGGCAATTTTCAAGAGACGGTGTTTTTGAACAACGCCATTTTTTAGAGATGTTATCAAAAGCGTGTAAATTGAATGTAGAGTGGAGTATTTCGTTTGCTTATCAACTAGTAGGCGTGCACGAAATTAGTAATGAAGTATGGTTTGTATGTATTAGAGAGTGGCGAAATAACCGGAATTTGGCGAATGAACAAATTCAAAAAATCATTCCGTTATTGCAGAGATTTATTAGAAATACTGCTTTTCATTGGTTAATTAGTAGTTTTCTATATGAAATTAGTAATCGATTAGAAGAGTTAGATGAAAATAGTATAAGGATTGTAAAACGCTTTGCTTTTTCTGTACTTCCACAAGTTATGAGAGGGGAATCGGATTTTAAGATTGGAAAACAAGAGTTTTACAATGAATCTATTCAGCATCCTGTTGGGAAGATGACTGCTGTATTACTAAAACTGTTAGCATATGATCATTTATACGATCGCAACGTGTATGAATATTTATTTTTATTTGAGGAGCAGGTAAGGGTTACTTCGGAAAGAACGAACTTCATGTTTGCGCGTTTAACAGCAGATATTACGTTTTTATACCATATTGAGAAGCAATGGTGTCGGAAAAATGTATTACCTTACTTAGATTTAAAGAAAGAAAGTGAGCTTACGAAATATGCGTGGGCGGGATTATGTTATACGCAAATTAATCTACCTTTGTTTACAGAAATAAGACGATATATTAAGTATGCAGTAGAACATTTAGATGCACTACATCCATATACGAGAGAAGCATTTTTAAAATGGCTTAGCTTTGTATTTATTAAATGCGTATTATATTGGGAGCAAAAAACAGATTGGTTATATCCACTTTTGATGCAAGAAAACGAAGAGAATAAAATTAAATTTATGCAGTATTTATGCTACTACGTAAAAACGTTAAGTGGTAAGGAACAACAAAAATTTTGGACAGCGTGGCTTAGTGTGTTTTTAAGAGAACGTCCGAAAATGGGCGTAATAACAACGAGAGAATATATGATGCTTTTACGTATTGTTTTATGCATGGATGAGGTTTTAGAAAAAGGATTAAATATTATTTCGAGTAAATTTCAAGGTGTGGAAGGACAATCTAATCAAGAAGAAATGAAGCAGTTGTTTATAGGGATACTTGAAAAGAAAGAGCGTATGAAAGCGTATAAAGAATTGTATGCAAATGTGTTTTTTACTTTACTGCAGACGTGTCAAGAAGCCGATTTATTTGAAAGTGAGATCATACAAATAAAAGAACTATTAACCAGGTATGAAGTAGAAAGACATGTATTAAATTTAATAGAAAATGAAATAATTCGCATCGGAATCGTAACGGAGAATTTACAAGAGGAATCATAGGGCGAAAGTGGAATTTGAAAAAATATATAAAAAATTGTTGACAGTGTTTTGAAAAGCGTTCTATAATACGAATCATACTTATTCAATTTCAAACACATTTGAATAAACAAAGTGCAATGAAGAGATCACAGTAGTGGTTAGTCTTACTGTAACAGAGAGCTGGTGGTTGGTGTGAACCAGTACAGGGATAATCATGAATTACAGTCTTGGAGCATCTTTTTCATAGTAAAGATAGTATTGTCTTTATGAAGAAAAAGCGGTCAATTGATCGTTAACAGTGAAGAGAGGTAGACGGAAAGTTAGTCTACAACTAGGGTGGTACCGCGATAAATATCGTCCCTACTGATTTATTCAGTAGGGACTTTTTGTATTTTGACGGTCCAACTTGAAAATATAATAAACATGCGTTGAAAGGAAAAGCAGTAGTTGTTGTTTCCCTGTAACAGAGAGCTGGTGGTTGGTGTGAACCAGTACAAAAACAAGAGCGAATTACAGTCCTGGAGCATCTTTTTCGTAGTAAAGATATGTATCTTTATGAAGGGAAAGACGGTCACATTGATCGTTAACAATGAAGAGAGGTAGACGAAATAAGTCTACAACTAGGGTGGTACCGCGATAAATATCGTCCCTACTGATTGAATCAGTAGGGCTTTTYTGTACAAAAAAGTGGCTTATTAACTAGTAGTTAGTGTCTTTATGGTAATTATTAGTTTAAAATAAGAAGAGGTATCGATTCCACTTTAAATTTGTATAATTAACCAGTTCAGAAAATAGAGAATTTTTTATTCTCTTACTATACTTTTAAAACATTAGAGGAGGATTTCCAAATGGCAAATCACGAATTAGATCAATTACGTAAACAGGTAGATGAAATTAACTTACAATTATTACACCTATTAAACAAACGCGGTGAAATCGTTCAAAAAATTGGAGAGCAAAAACAAGTACAAGGTACGAAACGCTTTGATCCAGTACGTGAGCGTGAAGTACTTGATATGCTTGCAGAGCATAACGAAGGACCATTCGAAACGTCAACGATTCAACATATTTTCAAAACGATTTTCAAAGCTAGCTTAGAATTGCAAGAAGATGATAACCGTAAAGCATTACTAGTTTCACGTAAAAAGAAAAAAGAAAATACAATTGTTAATGTTAAAGGTGAATTGATTGGAAACGGAACACAAACGTTCATTATGGGACCTTGTGCGGTAGAAAGTTTAGAGCAAGTTCGCCAAGTAGGGCAAGCGATGAAAGATCAAGGACTTAAATTAATGCGCGGCGGTGCTTTCAAACCGAGAACATCTCCATACGATTTCCAAGGTTTGGGAGTAGAAGGTTTACAAATTTTACGACAAGTAGCAGATGAGTTCGACTTAGCGATTATTAGTGAAATTTTAAATCCGAATGACGTAGAAATGGCGCTAGAATACGTTGATGTAATTCAAGTTGGAGCACGTAACATGCAAAACTTCGATTTACTACGAGCTGTAGGTAAAGTTAACAAGCCAGTATTACTAAAACGTGGGTTAGCAGCAACAATTGATGAGTTCATTAATGCAGCGGAATACATTATTGCACAAGGTAATGACCAAATTATTCTTTGTGAGCGCGGTATTCGCACATACGAGAGAGCGACACGTAACACATTAGATATTTCAGCAGTACCGATTTTAAAGAAAGAAACACATTTACCAGTTATCGTTGACGTAACACATTCAACAGGACGTAGAGATTTATTATTACCAACAGCGAAAGCGGCACTTGCAATTGGAGCAGATGCAGTAATGGCGGAAGTACATCCAGACCCAGCAGTTGCGTTATCAGATTCTGCGCAACAAATGGATATTCCAGAATTCCATAGATTCATGGATGAGTTAAAAGGTTTCAAAAATAAATTATCTTAATTCCATATCATAAATGCGCTGAAGAGGAAACAGTAGTGCTTATCTCACTGTTAAAGAGAGCTGATGGCCGGTGTGAATCAGTACAAAGGTAAGCATGAATTACAGCCTTGGAGCATCTTTCCCGCCAACTTTTGGAGAGAAAGACGGTCAAACGATCGTTAAAGAAGAAGAGAGGTAGACGAAAGAAGTCTACAACTAGGGTGGTACCGCGATAAACATCGTCCCTACTGAGCGCTCAGTAGGGACTTTTTTGTACAAAAAAATAGTAAAGGGGCAAGAGAAATGAGATATATTACAGCTGGAGAATCACATGGGCCGCAGTTAACAGTTATTTTAGAAGGTGTACCAGCAGGTTTAACATTAACAGCGGAACATATTAATAAAGAATTATTAAGAAGACAAAAAGGGCATGGGCGCGGAAGACGCATGCAAATTGAAACAGATACAGTTGAAATTGCAAGTGGTGTACGTCACGGAATGACACTTGGTTCACCAATTACGTTAATCGTAAAAAATGATGATTTCAAACATTGGACGAAAGTAATGGGTGCTGAACCAATTTCGGAGCAAGAAAGTAAAGAAATGAAACGTACAATTACAAAACCACGTCCAGGACATGCGGATTTAAACGGAGCAATTAAATATGGCCATCGTGATATAAGAAACGTATTAGAGCGCTCATCTGCAAGAGAAACGACAGTTCGTGTAGCTGCTGGTGCAGTTGCGAAACAAATTTTGAAAGAATTAGGCGTGGAAATTGCAGGGCATGTTCTTGAAATTGGTGGGGTACAAGCGAAGCGTATTTCAAACTTACCAATTGAAGAAATTCAAACGATAACTGAAAATTCACCAGTTCGATGTTTAGATAAAGAAGTAGAACAAGAAATGATGAATGCGATTGATGATGCGAAAAGTAGCGGGGATTCTATAGGCGGTATTGTCGAAGTCATTGCAGAAGGAATGCCGATTGGAGTTGGTAGCTACGTTCATTACGATCGTAAACTAGATGCAAAACTTGCTGGTGCTATTATGAGCGTGAATGCATTTAAAGGTGCTGAGATCGGAATTGGTTTTGAAGCGGCAAGACAGCCAGGAAGTAAAGTGCACGATGAAATTTTATGGGATGAAGAAAAAGGATACACGAGAAATACGAATAATGCCGGCGGTTTAGAAGGCGGTATGACAACAGGTATGCCAATTGTCGTAAGAGGCGTAATGAAGCCAATTCCTACATTATATAAACCGTTAGCAAGCGTAGATATTGATACGAAAGAAGCGTTCCAAGCGAGTATTGAAAGATCTGATAGCTGTGCAGTACCAGCAGCAGGTGTTGTAGCTGAAGCTGTCGTTGCATGGGAACTTGCCGGTGCACTAGTCGAGCAATTCGGAAAAGATCGCATGGAATTACTAAAACAAAATATTTCGCAACATAACAAATACGCAAAAGAATTTTAATGAAAAGGTGGATTTAACATGCGAGTAAAAGATCAACTATCATCATTACAACCGTATAAACCAGGTAAATCACCAGAGCAAATGAAAGAAGTATACGGGAATCATTCATTTGTTAAGTTAGCATCAAATGAAAATCCATTTGGCTGTTCACCTCGTGTTTTAGGAGAATTACAAAAATCGTGGGAGGAACATGCTTTATATCCTGACGGAGGTGCTGAAGTACTCCGTCAAACTATTGCAGAGAAATTACAAGTTCAAATGGAACAAGTGCTTTGTGGTAGTGGTCTTGATGAAGTCATTCAAATTATCAGCCGTGCAGTACTATGTAAAGGAGATAATATTGTTACGGCTGGTGCAACATTCCCACAGTACCGTCATCATGCAATTATTGAAGGCTGTGAAGTGAAAGAAATTGCTTTAAAGAACGGTGTATATGATCTAGATGAAATTTCTTCAGCAGTTGATGAACATACAAAAATCGTATGGATTTGTAATCCGAACAACCCGACAGGCACATATGTGAATGAGCGAAAATTGACTCAATTCATTGAAAGCATTAGTGAAAATACGTTAATTGTCATTGATGAAGCGTACTATGAATACGTAACAGCAAAAGATTTCCCTGAGACATTACCGCTTTTAGAAAAACATAACAACATTCTTGTACTTAGAACGTTTTCTAAAGCGTACGGATTAGCTTCTTTCCGCGTTGGTTATGCGATTGGACAGGAAGAGTTAATCGAGAAATTAAATGTCGTACGTTTGCCATTTAACGTATCTTCATTAGCGCAAAAAGCAGCGACGATTGCTTTTAACGATGCAGCATTTATTGAAGAAATTGTACGTGTTAATACAGAGGGATTACAACAATACGAGAGTTTTTGTACGGAAAATGAAATTCCATTTTATCCGTCGCAAACAAACTTCATCTTCTTACCAGTAGATAATGGGGGAGAGATTTATGAAGCTTGTGCACACTCAGGATTTATTATTCGTCCGTTCCCAAATGGTGTCCGTATTACAATCGGAACTAGGGAACAAAATGAAGGAGTGATTTCAGTGTTAAAACAACACTTTGAAAATAAAAAAGGTAAGTCTCGAGATGAGGCAAATGTGTAAAAAGGTATTATTAATCGGTACTGGATTAATAGGAGGCTCTCTTGCATTAGCGATTAAAAAAGAGCACGATGTAACGATTATCGGTTATGACATATTTAAAGAGCAAGTAGAGCACGCAAAAGAATTACATGTAGTTGATGAAGTAGCAGTAGATTTGCAGCGTGCATGTGAGGAGGCAAATTTAATTGTATTTGCCTCTCCAGTTGAAGAAACGAAAAAGTTGTTACACAAACTTGCATCATTTCATTTACGAGAAGATGTTATAGTGACCGATGTTGGTAGTACAAAAGGAACGATTATGAACGAAGCGGAAGCTTTATTTTCAAAGGAAGTTTCTTTTATTGGTGGACATCCAATGGCAGGTTCTCATAAAACTGGAGTTGAAAGTGCAAAAGCACACCTTTTTGAAAACGCATTTTACATTTTAACGCCAATGAATCACGTACAGGCGGATCAAGTAGACGAGCTAAAAGAATGGTTAAAAGGAACAGGCTCTCATTTTCTTGTATTAAATACAAAAGAACATGATTATATAACAGGAATAGTTAGTCATTTTCCGCACCTAATTGCAGCAGGATTAGTAAAACAAGTTGAGAAACATGCTGGTGATAATCCGCTTATTCATCAACTAGCGGCAGGCGGATTTAAAGATATAACACGTATTGCATCAAGTAGTCCGAAAATGTGGAGTGATATCGTAAAGCAAAATCGCGGGCATTTATTGGAACTATTAGAAGAATGGATTTCAGAAATGGAAGAGCTATATAAGACGGTTTCTAAAGGAGATGCAGGAGAAATACAAAGTTATTTTGCAGATGCGAAAGAATATCGTGACTCTTTACCAGTTCGAAAAAGAGGGGCGATTCCTGCCTATCACGACTTATACGTCGACGTTTTAGATAAAGTAGGGGCATTAGCCCATATCACGAGCATTCTAGCAGAAGAAGAAATTAGTATTACGAACTTGCAAATATTAGAAGCGCGAGAAGGATTGCTCGGAGTTTTACGAATTAGTTTCCAAAGAGAAGAGGATCGAACGCAGGCAAAAATTGCGCTCGGAAAAGAAGAATACCAAACGTATGAAACAATTTAATGAGGAGGGTGACAACGTGAAAGAAAAAAGAGTACAAACTGTAAATAACGGATTGAATGGCACAATTACAATCCCTGGAGATAAATCAATTTCCCATCGCGCTGTCATGTTTGGCGCAATCGCGGAAGGTAAAACAACAATTAAAGGATTTCTTCCTGGTGCGGATTGTTTAAGTACTATTTCTTGTTTTAAAGAAATGGGAGTAGAGATAATGCAAAATGGAGAAGAAGTTACGGTAATTGGAAAAGGATTAGAAGGTTTGCAAGAGCCAAAAGCTGTATTAGATGTTGGTAATTCTGGTACAACGATCCGATTAATGTCAGGGATTTTGGCTAACACACCATTTTTCTCTTGCGTACAAGGTGATGCGTCTATCGCAAAAAGACCGATGAAACGTGTTACAAATCCATTAAAACAAATGGGCGCAAAAATTGATGGCCGAAAAGAAGGAACATTTACGCCGCTCACAATACGTGGCGGAGATTTAAAAGCAATTGAGTACACTTCACCTGTAGCAAGCGCACAGGTAAAGTCAGCTATTTTACTTGCAGGACTTCGTGCAGAAGGTGTAACAACTGTTACAGAACCACATATTTCCCGCGACCATACGGAAAGAATGCTTGAAGCGTTCGGTGTAAAGGTAACTCGCGTGGGGAAAACTGTAAAACTAGCGGGTGGACAGAAGTTAACAGCAACAGACGTTCATGTGCCAGGTGACGTATCATCAGCGGCATTTTTCTTAGTAGCAGGTGCAATTATCCCAAATAGTAAACTAGTATTACAAAATGTAGGAATGAACCCAACACGTACAGGTATTATAGATGTTTTAGAGAGAATGGGTGCTACATTTACTGTAGAGTCAATTAACGAAGGGGCATCTGAACCAGCTGCAAACATTACAATCGAAAAATCATCACTAAAAGGAATCGAAATTGGCGGAGATATAATCCCAAGATTAATCGATGAAATTCCAGTTATCGCTTTAGCAGCAACACAAGCAGATGGAATTACAGTCATTAAAGATGCACACGAATTAAAAGTAAAAGAAACGAACCGTATTGATACAGTCGTTGCTGAACTAACGAAACTAGGAGCTCGTATTGAAGCGACCGACGACGGAATGATTATTTACGGTAAATGTAAGCTAAAAGGAACTACAGTACATAGTCACGGTGATCACCGCATTGGAATGATGCTTGCGATTGCCGGCTGTATTGCTGAGGGAGAAACAACAATTGAAGATGCAGAAGCAGTAGGTGTATCATATCCTACATTTTTTGAAGAACTACAAACGTTAGCTAAATAAAGTGATGAGAAGCAGATATGCAATGTATCTGCTTTTTTATGTTGGCTTTTTTCGTAAATAATGTTGCTTTATTGTGTAAGAATTTTATCTTTATTGATTTTATGAGATTTTTACGCATAATTGTAACTAAGGGAGAGGATTCCAAGTTGAGTAAACAGAATATCAGCACAACAGTTTCAGGGGATTTAATTGTTACCCATCTAATTGGCAAGATTAATACAGCTGATGTTTATGAATGGTTTAATGGCTTCGAGCAGGTTTGTCAGCAATTCATTTCCGAGGGGCGGAAATACAAATTGTTGGTGGATAGAAAAGGATACACGCCAGATCATTTTTCTGTTCAAAAAGCATGGAAAGATAAGTTCTTCAATGAAACCATTTTAAATCACAGTAAGGCAATTGCGTTTCTCCTTGAAGAAGGGGAGATAATGAATTATTTACAACAATCCAATACAAAAAAATCCGTAAAATTTTTCGATGATTATGAACAAGCATTAATTTGGTTGAATGAATATCCAATATAAAACCTTTATTGAACCAGTTTCTCTCAATCAACTGGTTTTTTTTATGCCCGTAATGTTGCCGTTGTCATAAGTTTCATCACTTTCAATGGTACCTCTTAGCTTCGCAAACCCAAGAGAACGCAAGGCTTTTAATATTCTTATGCCACCAATAGAAAGCAGTTGAAAAGAGCCTTTATGTTAGATTGTTTCTAAATCGATATCTTTTGTTGAAACATCCTCGTAATTTCACTTACCGAACTATAATAGTTTGAATTATGATATAATTCAAACGAGGAATGGAGGAGAAATATATGAACGTTATACAATTAAAAGAAGATAAGTTTAGAGAAGCATTACGTTTATCAGAATATGCTTTTCAATATAAAGCAAATGAAGAATGGATAGAGCAGAAAATTGCAAGAATGAAGGAAAGCCATCAAATATACGGTATTATGGAAGGAGAAGAGTTAGCTGCAAAGTTGCACTTAATTCCTTTTCATATTTACATAGGAAAAGAAAAGTTTAAAATGGGCGGCGTTGCGGGGGTAGCGACGTATCCGGAATATAGAAGAAGTGGATATGTAAAAGAGTTACTTCAGCATTCACTACAAACTATGAAAAGAGATGGATATAGTGTATCGATGTTACATCCATTTGCCGTTTCATTTTATCGTAAATATGGCTGGGAACTTTGTGCGAATCGAATCGTATGTCAGATGACAAAGAGCGATTTAATAATAAAAAAACAAGTGAATGGTACAGTGAAACGTTTTAGTAAAGATAATCATCCAGAAGAAGTAGAGAATCTATATGAAACATTTGCAGAACGATTTTCTGGTATGTTAGTTCGCGGACGTAAATGGTGGCTACAAGCGGTGTATCATGATTTAACATTGGCAGTTTACTATGATGAAAATAAAACGGCGGCTGGTTACATTTTATACAAAATAGAGAATTCTAAAATGAAAGTAGAAGAATTTGTCCCATTACATAATGAAGCAAGAATTGGTCTTTGGAACTTCATCTGCCAACATGATTCTATGATTAAAGATCTAGAAATGATACTAAGTGAGACAGAACCACTTCTTTACACATTACAAGAACCACGAGTAAAAGCAGAAGTAACTCCATATTTCATGGGAAGAATTGTAGATGTAGAACAGTTTTTCAAACAATATGAATGGAACTGGAACAACGAAGAGCAAGAAGTAATTTTACATATTACAGATTCATTTGCACCGTGGAATAACGTAACGGTTCAACTTAAAAATAATGAAATAACAATCGTTAAAGAAGAAACAGCAAAAGAAAATGGAATTCAAATCGATATTAATGCGTTATCTACTATTATGTTTGGTTACAAGCGACCGCTAGAATTAAATGAAATAGGCTTAATAAGCGGTAGCGAAGAGGAGATACGTGCATTTGAGAATGTAGTGCCGGTGCGTAAGCCGTTTATTTATGATTTCTTTTAATTAATGTCATGTGCTATGTATGAGTAACAAAGTACTATAATGATAAACTTTTTATTATAGTACTTTTCTATTTAATAGAGTGAAATCATTGTTTTAGGAGGAAAAGTAAAATGATTAGGCAAGCCGTAGGTGCGGTCGTATTCCAACACAGTGAATTTTTATTGGTACATAAGGTGAAAATTAGCGACATAGATGGAGAATATGCTATGTCAAAGGGGGAATGGGATTTTCCTAAAGGTGGAGTGAAACATACAGATAATGATTTAGAGAGTGCTATTTTGAGAGAGCTGGAAGAAGAAACTGGATCTACAAAGTTTAAAGTTATAAAACAATTTGAAGATAAAATTTACTTTGGCTTTCCTGAAGAACTCAAAATGAAAATTGGATATGAAGAGCAAGAAACTACTATGTTTTATGTAGAATATATAGGTGACAGAATAGATTTACATCCAAAAGATAATGAAATAAGTCAAGTTCAATTTTTTAAGATACAAGATGTATTGAGGGTTTTAAGTCATGATGATACAAAGAAATTTTTTGATGGGATAACGCAAAAAATGTATTAATATCTTAATTGAGTGTGTTATTTGATAAATGTTTCAATAGCGTATTTACACACTTGACTTTTAATTCATGTAATTTATAATTAAAAACGGAATGAATTTTCATTCCTGGAAATTGAGGTGAGAAAAATGGCTAAAAATAAACAAGAAGACATTTTTGAAGCGGCTATACAATTATTCGCAGAGCGTGGTTACGATGGTACGACAATTCCGATGATCGCTGAAAAAGCAAAAGTTGGCGCGGGTACTATTTATCGCTATTTTGAAAATAAAGAGGCACTCGTTAACTCATTATTTACCAAAAGTATGCTACAGCTATCTGAAACAATAAAAACTGATTTTCCTGTTGAAGCAAATATTCGTGAACAGTTTAGTCATACGTATAACCGTTTATTTGAATTTGCGAGAAACAATGTGAATGCTTTTCTTTTTACAAATTCTCACTGTGATAGTTATTTTCTTGATGAACAGAGTAAGAAAATATTTGATGATTTTATAGGCTTCTTTATGAATATTATTGAAGATGGAATCGAAAAAGGTTTTCTTCGTCCATTGCCTATAATTGCTTTAATTATTATTGTATATCAACCGCTTGAAAAATTAATAAAAGTAATGGCGACAGGGCAATTAGAATACTCAAAAGAATTAGTAAAAGAATTGGAAGAGAGCTCTTGGAATGCTATTAGAATCATTTGATTCTATAGCTTTATAAGGACAGGAATGAACATTCATTCCGCAGGGAGTGATTTGATAGAATTGAAAAATAATTTAATAGGATAATAGGAATGAACGTTCATTCCTAAATGATATTTTCAAAAATAGGGAATGAAACTCTAATAACAGGAGATGATTCAAATGAGCAAGCTAAAAAGTTGGAGAAGTTTATCTTTTCTATTATGGATAGTTATTACTATTGCAATGGTCGTAACGATGCCTAATATGGATCAGTTAGTGAAGGAAAAAGGGCAAATCACGATTCCAAAAACAGAACAAAGCAGTATTGCTGACAAGATGATAAAAGAAATGGATAAAGAAGGGGCTGAAAAGTATGAAATTATAGCCGTCTTTAATAGTGGAGATAAAAACGCATTAACGAATGAACAGAAAGAGGAAATAACAAAAACGATCAACGCGCTGCAAAATGGAAAAGAGCAATTAGGAATTAAGGAAGTCGTTTCACATTTAGATAATAAAGAACTGGAGAAACAATTAGTTTCTAAAGATAATACGACTATTTTAACGCAAATATCGGTAGATAAAAAACATGGTAAAATATCAAAAATTGCAAATAATCTTCATAAAAAAGTACAAACGAAAGGAGTTACAACGTACTTAACAGGAAGTGATTTAATAGCGGGTGATTTTCTTACATCCTCTCAAGAGGGCGTGAAAAAGACAGAAGTTATTTCGATCATTTTCATTCTTGTAGTATTAATCATTGTATTCCGTTCACCAGTTGTTCCGATTATTTCTCTTCTTACAGTTGGTGTTTCGTATTTAATTTCAATGGGGATTATTGCCCATCTTGTAGATCAATTTAATTTTCCGTTTTCAAACTTTACGCAAGTGTTTGTAGTAGTCGTCCTGTTTGGAGTGGGAACAGACTATAACATTTTATTATATACAAGATTTAAAGAAGAATTAAGTAAACAAGAAAATGCATTTTTGGCTACGAAAGAAACGTTTAAATCGGCAGGTAAAACCGTTTTATATAGCGGGATAGCAGTACTAATTGGCTTTGCATCTCTTGCTTTAGCGAGTTTTAAATTATATCAATCTACTTCAGCAGTAGCAATTGGTGTTGCAGTATTACTACTCGTATTAACTACTTTAAATCCATTTTTCATGGTGCTATTAGGAAAAGGAATGTTTTATCCAGTTAAAACATTTAAAGGACATGAGGATAGTCGTTTATGGGGATTCTTTGCGAAAAATTCAGTAGCAAGACCATTTATCGCTTTAATTATCGTATTCGTGATATCGATTCCATTCGTATTAAAATATTCTAACACGCTTAATTACAATGATTTATTTGAAGTGGATAATAAATATGAATCAAAAATGGGGATTAACGTAATAGAAGAGCATTTTCCGCCTGGTTTTTCTTCACCAAGTACGTTAGTTATTCAATCGGATAAAAAGTTAGATGAGGCGACTTCTTTACAAACTTTAGATGAACTTACTGATAAAATCTCGAAAGTTAAAGGAGTCTCAGAAGTATATTCACCGACGCGTCCAACTGGAGATAAGATTAAAGAATTATATATAAATAAACAAGCCGGAGAATTGAATACAGGCTTAGGAGATGCAAATGGTGGCATAAAAGAAATTAATGAAGGATTAACTGATGCGAAAGATAAAATGGGTAGTAATGACTCAAATAGTCTTGCAAATGTTCAAAAGTTAATTGATGGAACAAATGAAGCGAAAAATGGCGTATCAGCATTAGGGACAGCTTTAAATCAATTATCGAATGGAATAAACAATGGAGCACAAGGAGCGAAGCAAATAGAGGATGGGCTAGCATCATTAAACGGAAATATCAATGCCCTGTCAAATGCAACTTCACAGCTTCATGCTGGTTATGAGCAGTTAGAAAAAGGTTTAAGTTCTTACGATCAATATTTCGGAAGCATTTCTCAAGCAATTGATGGTGCGAAAAAAGGATATGAACAAATTGAAGTGTTAATGACTAATTTCATTCAAACGAAACCAGAATTAGCAAATGACCCGAACATACAGCAAACATTAGGAATTGCTAAAGAAGCTCAAAAACAATTAACTGGACTTTCAAAAGAATTAAATCAATTGGCGGTGCAGCATAAAGCAGCGATGAATTCGTTTAAAGAAGCAAATCAATCGTTACTGAAAGTAGATAACGGTTTAAAAGAAATGAACAATGGAGTTACCAAGTTACAAAAAGGAGCTGCTGAGCTGAACAAAGGATTGAGCGAAGGGGCTACAGGTTCAAAACAAATTGCGAACAAATCAACTGAGTTACAATCCGGATTAACGAAAATAAACGATGGGCAAGGGCAACTTTTAACAGGGCTTAAAGATTTGCAAGAAAAGATGGGGCAATTACAATCAGGCTTATCTAAAAGTACAGAAGGGCTTGGAAAGGTAAGTAACGGCCTAGGGGATGCTCAGAAATATTTAGGCGAGCTTAATGAATCAAAAAACTCTGAGAAATTTTATATTCCAAAAGAAGTTTTAGCGGGAGAAGATTTCCAAAAAGCATTGAATACGTACATGTCACATGATAGAAAAATTGCTAAAATGACAATTATTTTAGACGTAAATCCGTATTCAAAAGAAGCGATGCCAATCATACAAGAGATTAATAAAACGATAGATGGTACGTTAAATGGTACAGAATTAAAATCGGTGAAAAAAGCGATCGGCGGGACAACAGCTAGAAACGTTGATTTAAAAGAAGTAACCGGGCAAGATTTCTTACGTACTGCTACGATTATGTTATTAGGGATTTCGCTTGTATTAATCGTGATTACACGCTCATTCTTAAATTCAATCTTTATTATTGGATCATTAATATTAGCTTACTTTGCTTCACTTGGTATAAGTGAACAAATTAGTTCACACTTATTAAACGTAGAGTCATTAAGCTGGAATGTTCCATTCTTTAGCTTTATAATGATTGTCGCTCTAGGTGTGGATTATAGCATTTTCGTAATGATGCGATACAATGAGCTAGAAGGGGATTCAGTAACGAAAATTGTAAATGCATCTCGTCACATAGGGGGAGTCGTATTATCAGCGGCACTTATTTTAGGCGGAACATTTGCTGCATTAATCCCTTCAGGAGTATTGACGCTAATACAAGTGGCATTAGTTGTTGGCATTGCCCTTATACTATTAGCTTTAATTGTAATGCCGATATTGTTACCAGCTTTAATAGGATTGGCGAGTAAATTGAAGAGTTATAAAGAGAAAATAATAAATACGAAATAAGAAAAACCTGTAGGGAATGTTTTCTCTACAGGTTTTTTGTATATAAAATATGAAATGAAAAAATGATCTAATGTATTACAGAATGAGAAGCGAATGGGGATATTAGAAAGAGATCGATGATATACAAAAAATAACTAGGGGAATGGATAAAAACTATTCGATTTCATTGTAGAAAGCTAATCAACCGTTGCTATTCATCCAGCTTCTACTATATAATAGCTATAGTCTACAATAATTGAGTCGTAATATGCGATTTTTTAAGACAATCGGTGAGAAAACGCTGAAATAAGCGGTATTAGTAGGAGGACACAAATGATTACAGTAAGTAACGTTAGTTTGCGTTTCGCAGATCGCAAATTATTTGAAGATGTTAACATAAAATTCACGCCAGGTAATTGCTATGGTTTAATTGGAGCAAACGGTGCTGGTAAATCAACATTTCTAAAGATTTTATCTGGAGAAATTGACCAATCAACAGGTGACATACATATTACGCCAGGTGAGCGTCTAGCAGTATTAAAACAGAATCACTTCGAATATGAAGAGTTCCCTGCACTAGAAACAGTAATGATGGGTCACACACGTCTTTATAAAGTAATGCAAGAGAAAAATGCAATTTACATGAAAGAAGACTTTAGTGATGAAGATGGCATGCGTGCTGCAGAACTTGAAGGTGAGTTCGCTGAGCTAAACGGTTGGGAAGCTGAGTCAGAAGCTGCAATCCTTCTAAAAGGATTAGGTATCGGCGAAGATATTCATGATAAAAAGATGTCTGAATTAACAGGGGCAGAGAAAGTAAAAGTATTACTTGCTCAAGCTTTATTCGGTCAACCTGACATTCTATTACTAGATGAGCCTACCAACCATTTGGACTTAAAAGCGATTCAATGGTTAGAAAACTTCTTAATGAACTTTGATAATACAGTTATCGTTGTATCCCATGACCGTCACTTCTTAAATAAAGTATGTACGCACATGGCTGATCTTGATTTCGGTAAAATTCAATTATACGTTGGTAACTATGACTTCTGGTATGAGTCAAGCCAATTAGCATTAAAACTAACGCAAGATTCTAACAAGAAAAAAGAAGAGAAAGTAAAAGAGTTACAAAACTTTATTGCGCGCTTTAGCTCAAACGCATCTAAAGCGAAGCAAGCAACTTCTCGTAAAAAATTATTAGATAAAATTACATTAGATGATATTAGACCGTCATCACGTCGTTATCCGTTCGTTGGTTTCACACCAGAGCGTGAAGTAGGAAATGACTTATTAACGGTTGAAGGTATTTCTAAAACAATCGACGGAGAAAAAGTATTAGATAATGTGAACTTCACTTTAAATAAAGGTGATAAAGTTGCATTTATCGGCCGTAACGATATTGCAATGACAACATTATTTAAAATTCTTATGGGTGAAATGGAGCCAGATAGCGGTTCATTCAAATGGGGTGTAACAACATCTCAAGCTCATTTCCCAAGAGATAACTCTGAGTACTTCGAGAACAGTGATTACACTTTAATTGATTGGTTACGTCAGTTCTCTCCACAAGATGAATCAGAAAGTTTCTTACGTGGTTTCTTAGGCCGTATGCTATTCTCTGGTGAAGAAGTAAAGAAAAACGTTTCTGTTTTATCTGGAGGAGAAAAAGTTCGTTGTATGTTATCTAAAATGATGTTAAGCGGTGCAAACGTATTAACATTAGATGATCCAACGAACCATTTAGACCTTGAGTCTATTACAGCATTAAACAACGGTTTAATCACATTTAAAGGAACATTACTATTCACTTCTCATGACCATCAGTTCGTACAAACAATTGCAAACCGTATTATCGAAGTAACGCCAAACGGTGTAGTTGATAAGGTAGCGACGTATGATGAGTTCTTAGAAAATGAAGAACTTCAAAAACAAGTTGATGCAATGTACAAAGGTCAATAATGAATGATTAAAACCCCCGCTCTCTTTTATGAGAGCGGGGGTTTTTTAAGTAAACAAATATTCGTTTTAATATAAAGTGGGGGAAGGATTAAAATGAATAATTATTCAAAAATAACATTAGCGAAGGTAAGAAATTTTTGAAGCGTGGATAAACCCTGAAATGATCAAGAAATGGTTTTTTACATTGGAAGGGACGGATAAAGTAACGGGAAATACTCCTGAAGTAGGAGGGAGTTGGGAAATTATTGATCATCGTGGCGGAAAAGATTATCGAGCAATTGGGGAATATATCGAAATGAATCGTCCTAAAAAAAATTAGTATTTACATTAAAAACGCCGCAGTTTAGTGAATTATTAGATAAAAACACAGTTGAAATAAAAGAGAAACAACAAGGATTTAAAATGATATTTTCACAAAATATAATCGTTGCTCATGAAGAAGATTGGACAAAATATGATGTTGAAAAAGCTTTAAAGGGGTGTCATGATGGCTCTGAACATGGTTGGAATGTAATGTTCATGGGACTTAAAGAGTTGTTTAAAAGAAGAGGGAATAGCTACAAAGGATGATAAACGGTAGTCGAAAAAGTGTAGTTTGAGCAAATTGCCCAAACTACACTTTTTATTTTATGAAATTGGGTAGTTTACATGAATGTACCAAAATTGGAGATAGATTAGTTTGCAAATGAGGAAATAAAGGATTATAGTTTGTGGAGTCATAATTAGTGGATGAGCCTTGGGAGAAAACAGGAAATGTTACAAATGTATTTTGTAAAATAGAAACCAAAGTCAAAATGTTTAAAAAGAAATAGTTGAATAAATAAAAGCTACAAATTATAATTACTAATATTCTTCATATAGTTAAACAAATAAAATCTATTTGAAGAAGAAAAATTAAATAGAGAGACAGACTTATATAAAATAAGCCTTGGATGATCAAAAGAGGTGGAGAGATGCAACAATTTTTATTAAAGAGTAAACGAGTATTAAGTAATCATTTTGGATTTTTCGTATTTGCCGTTATTTTACTTTGGTTAAAAACATATGCAGCATATGTGACAGAATTTAATTTAGGGATATCGAACACAATCCAAAAGTTCTTACTGTTTTTCAACCCGTTAAGCTCAGCAGTTCTATTTTTAGGGCTCGCACTATTCGCGAAAGGGAAACGAGCTTACATTTGGTTAATTATTATTAATTTGCTAATGTCTATACTTTTATATGCCAACGTAGTATATTATCGCTTTTTCAGCGACTTTATTACGTTCCCGACATTAACACAAACGAATAACTTTGGAGATTTAGGTGGTAGTATTTTTGCATTGCTACACTTATATGACCCACTATATTTCTTAGATACAATCATTTTAATTGTTTTAGTCGCAACGAAATTTGTAAATCCTAAACCAATCCGTGTTGCGAAGCATAAATTATCGCTAGTATTTGTAGCAGGTATTTTATTCTTTAGCGTTAACTTAGGTCTGGCAGAATCTGACCGTCCTGAATTGTTAACAAGAACATTTGACCGCAATTATATCGTGAAATATTTAGGGGCGTACAACTTTACGATTTATGATGGTATTCAAAGTGCGAAAGCATCAACAGAACGAGCATTAGCGGATGGAGATAATATGACAGAAGTTAGAAACTATCTTACATCAACTTATGCAAGTCCAAATCCTGAGTATTTCGGTAAAGGAAAAGGAATGAACGTAATTTATATTCATTTAGAGTCATTCCAAAACTTTTTACTAAACTACAAGCTAAATGGTCAAGAGGTTACACCATTCTTAAACTCATTTACAAAAGATGCGAATACGTTATACTTTGATAACTTCTTCCATCAAACAGGACAAGGTAAAACATCTGATGCGGAGTTCATGTTAGAGAACTCAATGTTTGGATTATCGCAAGGATCTGTTTTTACAAATAAAGCTAATAACACGTATCAATCAGCACCAGCTATTTTAGGTCAACAAGGATACACATCAGCAGTGTTCCACGGTAACTACAAAACGTTCTGGAACCGTGATGAAATTTATAAATCGTTTGGTTTTAATAAATTCTTTGATGCGTCATACTATGATATGAACGAAAAAGATGTAGTAAACTATGGGTTAAAAGATAAACCGTTCTTTAATGAATCCATTCCATTATTACAAACGTTAAAACAACCGTTCTATTCAAAATTTATTACGTTATCGAACCATTTCCCTTATCCAATTGATAAAGCGGAAGCGACAATTGAACCAGCGAAAACAGGTGATTCATCTGTAGATACGTATTTCCAAACAGCACGTTATTTAGATGAATCTGTAAAAGGCTTCATGGATTACTTGAAACAATCTGGTTTATACGATAACTCAATTATCGTTATGTACGGTGACCATTACGGTATTTCAGATAATCATGGCGCAGCAATGTCTCAAATAATGGGTAAAGAAATGAACTCATTTGAAAATGCTCAATTACAACGTGTACCATTAATCATTCGCGTACCAGGAATGAAAGGCGGCATACAACATCAATATGGCGGAGAAATTGACGTTCTTCCAACTTTATTACACTTACTAGGTACAGATACAAAGAATTATGTCCAATTCGGATCAGATTTATTATCGCCAGATCATAAACAAGTCGTTCCTTTCCGTAACGGTAACTATGTAAGTCCAACAGTGACTGCACTGAACGGCAAATACTATGATACAGCGACTGGAAATCCAGTAGAATTTACAGACGAAATAAAACAAAATGAACAAATGGTTCAAAAATCACTAAAATACTCTGACCAAGTTGTTAACGGCGACTTATTACGATTCTACACACCAGAAGGCTTCACTCCAGTAGAGCGTTCTAAGTACAACTATAACCATCGTGATAAAAATAAAACGAAGGTGAAGACGACTGAAGACGGGGAAACAAAATAAATAATAAAAAATCCTACTCGTATAGAAAACGAGTAGGATTTTTTGTTTTAAGATTTACTTTCGGATTTTTGGAGTGCTACTTTTTTAGGCATGAAACATGCGATAATCAAAGCTACAAAAGATAAGACTAACATAAATACGTAGGCATCACTTGAGCTGAAGATAGAAGATAATTTCTTTACTTGCATAACTGAAATGTTTCCATTTTCACTAGATAACTGCGAAGCATGTGAAGTTGATTGAATTGTGTATACCGTGATAATAACTGCTGTTCCAATAGCACCTGCTAATTGACGTACGGTATTATTCACTGCAGAACCATGTGAACCCAGTTCTCTTGGTAAAGCGTTTAAACCTGCTGTATTTAAAGGCATCGAAATGAAACTTAGTCCAATGCGTAGAATAATGGTACGAACCATTAAATACATATAAGTGGTGGATTCGGTCAAATCAATTACACCCCACATAGATATAATGATACATATTAAACCTGTAATAAAGAGTGGTTTCGCCCCATATTTATCAAACATTTTACCTGTGATAGGTGATAAGAAGGCATTAATCACAGCTCCAGGTAATAGAAGTAAACCTGATTCAAAAGCAGTAAAACCTCGTCCATTTTGCAAGTAAATCGGTAAAAGAATTAAATCAGCATACATAATCATCGTAATGAGTACGTTAATGACTGATGTAAGAGTGAAAATTTTATATTTAAATACGGATAAATTTAATAGTGGATCGCTAGACTTTATTTGACGTAAACAGAATAGGGTTGTAACAATTATTCCGATGATAATTGTAGTAATAACAACTGGATGATCCCATCCTTTACTTCCTGCACTACTAAATCCAAATATAATACAACCAAAGCCAATCGTTGATAAAATGACACTTACGATATCTAATTTTGCTTTTGTTGTCTCAGCAACATTCATTAAATATTTTAGCGCGAGAATAATAACGATTAATACAAATGGAGCTAATCCAATAAATAACCATCTCCATGATACATATTCAATAATAAAGCCAGATAATGTTGGAGCGATGGCTGGCGCGAAAATTATGGCGAAACCGATGGTTCCCATAATACTTCCACGCTTTTCACTAGGGTATAAATATAAAATAACTGTCATCATTAGTGGCATAATAATTCCTGCCCCAACTGCTTGAATCATTCTTCCTGTTAACAAAATGCCAAAATTCATGGCGCATGCGCAGAGAACAGTCCCAATAAACAAAGAGAGCATCGAGCTAATAAATAGCTGCCTTGTTGTAAATCGCTTCATTAAAAATGCCGTAATTGGCACGAGAACACCATTTATGAGCATAAAGCCTGTTGATAGCCATTGAACTGTAGCGGCCGTAACATCAAATACTTCCATTAAATTACTCATCGCTACATTTAATAGCGTCTGATTTAATGTTGATAAAAAACAACCGGAAATGAGCACAATTAATATAATTTTTTTATTTCTTTCTGATATTTCCTTTTGCATTGGTAAACTCCTTCATTGTTGTCTTGATTTATCGACATTGTGTCGATAAAATTAATGGTAACAAAATAAATTTTCTTTGACCATGAACAGTTTTGTTGAAAATGTTCACTACTCGACATAGAAGGTATGCACTGTCGAGTAAGTAAAGAGAAAATCTATAAAGGAGTTTCAAAATGTCTACACCTAAAAAAGAAGATCCTCGTACAGTTCGTTCAAGAGAAATGTTTAAAAATGCTGTTTTTTCTCTCCTATGTGAGAATCCTAGTATTTCAAGTTTAACGGTTCAGAAAGTCGCAACAAAAGCAGGATTAAACCGAACAACCTTTTACTTACATTATCAAGATATTCAAGATTTACTAGACCAAATCACGAATGAGATTTCAAATGAACTTTCAAATAAAATAACCGATTTAATACATGCAAAAGATTTATCAGAAAAACAAAAGCTAACACAATTACTTGATTATTTATATATCCACCGAAATTATTTATTTATATTATTTAAAATGAATCAATTTGAGGAGCAACTATTTTTATTTTTAAAAGAGTTAATAGAAACGAGAAGAGAGAATACGAAAAAGGATTTGCCTAATGATTATGTTGCGGTTGATATTAAAACAGCTTCATTGGTAGGTATTATCATGTGGTGGATAAGGAATGGACTTCACTTTAGTTCAGATTATATTGCAAATCAAATTTATTTCATGTACAGAGGGTAATGAGTTAAAAATATTTTATGTATCGACACATTGTATTATTAAGTGCGACACCTAAAGAAAAAAGCCCATATCGCTTCGTATAAAGTAGAAGTTATCACATCACTTACTTCATACAGAAAACTGCCCATGAAGGGTTTCAGGAAGAACTGTCGCACTTAGATTGACAAATTGTCTTTAAAATAAAAAATCGTATTGTATAATTTCATATGCCGCATGTATATAGTAAAATTTTTAAATGAAAGTACAATCATTGCACTATGCATAAACAAGAATTTGGACTTAATTTTAGAAGAGATACAAGATAAGATATTAATAGAAAGCGATTTCAAACTCTAATTTTGCAAAGTTAGTATCTATACTTGCAATTCTATTTAAGAACAAGTATAGAAAGGGTGTATATCATATATGATATTAGATAATCGAAGTATAAGTATTTTACAGCAAATTATTCAAGCAGATAGCTATGTTTCTGTATCTCAATTAATGGAAGTCATACAAGTTTCAAAGCGAACAATTTATTATGATATGAAGAAAATAGAAGATTGGTTAGTTGCAGAGGATTTAAATTCATATGAATATATTCGCCCTTTAGGCTACTGTTTTGATAATGAAACGAAGCAAAGAGTGATAAAAAAGTTAAATGGATTTACAACAAGCCAATATGAATATTCTCCACATGAACGAAAAATATTGCTGGTTCTTTATATACTAACAATGGAGAAAAGGATTCTATTAGAAGACTTAATAGAACTTGTGCAAGTCAGTCGAAATACTGCTCTTGCTGACTTAAAAAAAATAAAAGCAGAGTTAGTGAAGTTTAAGCTCGCATTAAACTTTAATCGTAAACATGGCTACAATATTATAGGGAATGAACATGGAAAACGAAATATATTAATCTTAAATCTTTCACAAATAATTTCAAAGCATGGATGGGAATATTTAATATCGCATGTGAAATATATTACGAATGATAATAAAAATGTAAAAGGTAATAAAGATCACGAGGAACTTCTTATAATAAAAAATATTTTATCAAATTGTGAAGAGCTTTTAGGGGTCCAGTACACAGATGAGGTACTTGAAAGTTTAAGCGTTTACATGTATTTATTCCGCAATCGTATTGTAAATGGAAAATGTGTTGAGATGGAAGATGCTGAAAAGGATGTACTAAGAGAAACAAAACAATTTGAAGCAGCAAAATATATTGCAAAACAGTTTGAAAGAGTATTTTTCGTGGGTTTTCCAATAGATGAAATTTATTATATTACGACTCATTTGTTAGGAGCAAAAGTAAATGCTCAACAAAAAGACTTTGAAAAAAGTGAGATTGATGGAATACATTCAATGGTCGGGTATATGATAAAGGATTTTCAACATTATGCTTGTGTTATATTTCAAGATTTTAAAGGACTTGCTTCAGACCTATATCTGCATATGAAACCGGCATATTATCGTGTAAAGTACGGGATTGAAATAGAAAATCCATTACTTTATACAATCCAGCAAAATTATGAAGAAGTATATACTCTTACAAAAAAAGTAATTCATCATTTTGAAGAATATGTTGGAAAAATAGTTTCAGATGATGAAATGGCATATATTACTATGCACTTTGGTGCTTGGATGAGGAAAGAGGGAATCGTTCCCAGCCCAAGAAAAACCGCGCTACTTGTTTGTCCAAATGGTATTGGTACATCACGTATGTTGCAGTACCAATTAGAGCAAGTGTTTTCAAGTGTAGATATTTTAAAAGCCATTTCAAAGCGGGAATATGAATCAAATACATTTGATGTAGATTGTATTATTACTACAACTGAACTGGAGAAGGGGAAAATTCCTATCTTTATGGTAAATCCAATTTTGACCGATTCCGAAAAAGCATCGTTACTACGAAAAGTCAATGTAGCTTTATATGGCGAAAATCAAAATGATTCAGTTGATATGATGATGGGTATTATCCAAAAATACACAGACATTTTAGATGAAAAATCTTTGAAAAATGAATTGAGAGAGTTTATGAGTGGTCCGGTACATATTGATAAGGAGGAGAAATATAAGCCTATGTTAAACGAGCTATTAACTAGAGAATTTATAGAGCTTGAGAATCACGTTGAGACGTGGGAGGAAGCAATTCGTGTTGCGTCGGAACCTTTATTACAAAGTGGACATATTTCTGAAGCATATATTTCTGAAATGATTGCGAATGTAAAGAAGTTAGGCCCGTATATTGTAATTGCACCTAAAATCGCTATACCTCATGCTCGTCCAGAAGCAGGTGTCAAAAAATTAGGGATGAGTTTATTACAACTAAAAGAGGGTGTGTTATTTTCAGAAAAACAAGAGCATGCTGTAAATTTAATTATTGTATTAGCAGCTATAGATAACGAGACACATTTGAAGGCATTGGCACAATTAAGTGAGATGTTATCTGAACCAACGAACATAGAAATGTTAATGCATTCAAATTCAAAAGATAAAATGCTAGAAATGATAGCTAAATATTCTAATTAAAGGGGAGATTGAAATGAAAAAAGTATTAGTTGTATGTGGAAATGGATTAGGAAGTAGTTTTATTATAGAAATGAATGTAAAGAAAATATTAACTGAACTTGGTATGCAAGCTGAAGTTTCTCATACGGATTTAGCATCAAGTAAATCAGAACAAGCAGATCTATATTTAGGTGCGAAAGATATCATTTGCAACCTTGAAGATGGTACTCGCACAGTTGCTGGATTAACAAACATTCTAGATTTAAATGAAATTAAAGAAGCATTACAAAAACACCTGATGTAGAAACGGTGAAAGGGGAGTAGTGCTATGTTTGATTTAATAATGAAAGATATTTTGGGACAGCCTGCAATATTAGTTGGATTGTTTGCTATGTGTGGTTTACTATTGCAAAAAAAGAATTTTGCAGATACAGTTTCAGGAACATTAAAAACAATTATGGGCTTCGTCGTTTTAGGAGGCGGAGCCACTATATTAATAGGGGCTTTAGATGTTTTTGGTAAAATATTTGATAAAGCATTTCATATTAAAGGGATTATTCCAAATAACGAAGCTGTTGTTGCGATAGCACAGCAAACTTTAGGAACAGAAACGGCATTAATTATGGTATTTGGGATGATTGCTAATTTACTAATTGCACGATTTACAAGATTTAAATATGTATTTTTAACTGGTCATCATACCTTATTCATGGCATGTTTAATTTCAGCTGTATTTTCAACTACAGGGATGAAAGGCGCTTCACTAGTTATTAGTGGGTCTATTATTTTAGGATTACTTATGGTCATTTTTCCAGCTCTACTTCAACCGTATGTTAGAAAAATTACGGGAATGGATGATATCGCAATTGGCCATTTCGGTTCAGTTGGGTATTTAGCAGCAGGATTTGTTGGTAGTAAATTTGGAAATAAGGAAAAATCTACAGAACAAATTAAAGTACCGAAGTCATTAGGGTTTTTACGTGATACATCAGTTTCTATGTCATTAACAATGGCTGTGTTATTCTTTATTGTTGCACCATTTGCTGGGAAAAACTTTATCGAAACAGAATTAAGTAACGGACAAAATTATCTCGTGTATTCATTCATGCAAGCAATTACATTCGCTGCGGGTGTATATATTATTCTAGCTGGTGTCCGTATGTTGATTGCAGAAATTGTCCCTGCATTTAAAGGGATAGCAGATAAACTTGTACCAAATGCCAAACCAGCATTAGATTGTCCAACAATCTTCCCATTCGCGCCAAATGCAGTTATTATTGGCTTTTTAACAAGTTTTATTGCTGGATTACTATCTATGTTTATTCTTCCGTTTATCGGATTAAGTGTAATAGTGCCAGGATTAATCCCTCATTTCTTCACAGGGGCAACAGCTGCTGTATTTGGAAATGCAACTGGAGGAAGACGAGGAGCAATACTTGGAGCTTTTGTAAATGGATTATTAATCTCATTCCTACCAGCTATATTATTACCTATATTAGGTGGATTAGGATTTGAAAATACAACATTCGGTGATTCCGACTTTGCTGTTGTGGGTATTTTAATTAGTGAAATTGCGAAATTGCTAGGGAATGTTTTCTAAATAATAGAGCATAAAAAGACTTGAATTCTAATTATGAATTCAAGTCTTTTTATTTAAATATTAAAGTGTAAGAAAGTGAGGGGATTTGAATAAAAGAAATAGGGATTGGTTTGAAAAAAATGTGTTATGATTGTTTGTAAAATCTTTTGATTTTCCTTGAGGATCAATATTGAAACAGAAAAGTATATTTTCAAAATAGGGTAAAATAAAAGGAGTCTATGCATGAATTTTCAAAATGAAAAAATATCATTACATTTAGAGGTTGTAAATTACCAATATAAAGATGCAAAAGACGAGTGTGATAGAAATTGGTTAAGAGTAAAAGCGAAACTATCAGAAGAAAATAAAGTTTTTGAAACGATGGATCCTTTTTTACAAACATACGATTTACAGTACATGATAAAATGGTTTGAATCTTTACCAAACCCTACATATAACGAACTAGATTTCATAGAACCAAATTTAGCGTTTGAATTTATGGGAGAAAAAGAAGAGGAGTTTCACCTTGTTATTCGCTTATCGCTGGAACTTAAACCCGAATGGTGTAAGGAAGAGGAGTACGAATTTTCTATCAGTATAACTCAAGAGGATAGAGAGAATATGATTCGTTCTATTGAAGAGCAACAAAGGAAATTCCCAAAACGATAAAAAAAGACTTGATAACCTACAAGAGGGAATCAAGTCTTTTTATTACATACGATTATCATGCCAGAAGTTTAATGGGAAGTGTTCGTTCTCATTATAGGCTTCTAATTCATATCCTCTTTCTTTCAGCCCTTTAATAATTCCAGGTACTGCTTTAACTGATTGTGGATGAATATCGTGCATTAGAATAACTTCTGTTGGGTTTGTAGCACCATGTAGAACGTTTTCTACGATTTTAGCAGATGCAGCGTCTACTGGCATTTTGTTGTATTTCCAGTCTAATGAATCAATTGTCCAGTCCCAAACTTTTAAACCATTTTCTACAACTTTGTTGCGAAGGGCTTCATTTAATCCTGGCATTGAGCCGTAAGCTGGACGAGTTAATACTGGTGATTTTCCTAGAACGCCAGCGATTAAGCCTTGGTCTTCTTTCATTTCATCAACGTAATGACCTTCTGTGTAAAGCTTCTTGTAGTTATGAGTCATACTGTGCATCCCAACGTAGTGGCCTTCAGTATTTTCACGTTTTACAAGATCAGGGAAAGCTTTCACGTTTGAACCAATTAGGAAAAATGTTGCTTTTGCATTTTCACTTTTTAACATATCTAAAAGCTCAGCTGTGTATTTTCCAGGACCATCGTCAAATGTTAAGTAAGCGACTTTTCTAACTTGCCCGTTATAGTGCTTTGGAGCTTCTTTCGGAGCAAGGGACGTTTGAATTTCACTTACAAGTTGAACAGATTTCGCTTCATCCTCTGTACTTGCTAGAGCGATATGTGTTGATCCGTAAGCAGCTTCGTATGTAAATAATACCCCAGCGCAAATCAACAGAGCCCTTTTCACTAAAGTTGTCATCCGAATTCCATTGTGCATAATTTTCCTACTCTCTATAAAAGTTCTACTCTACTATATTAGCAATTTTAGAGGGGGAAATGCAAAAAAACTTTTTTACAAGCGCAAAAAAGTTTGTTAAAAAGTATGTAAGATTTCACTGTTTTGCAGGTTTGAAAAAATGAAACAAGAATTAAATGAATGGAACTGCATGTAAAATGGTTCATTCACGTTTTTTGTTTTAGAAAGGGTGGATAAGTATGAAAAAATTAGCTTGTTTACATGCTCATCATTCAAATATTGAATACATTGACCGAGCATTGCAATCTTTTGGAATCGAAATACTCCATTTTGTAGATCCAATCTTATCACACAGACTAAAAATAGAACGAGAACAAGCACGAAATAATTTAAAAGATATTATAAAGTATATAGCTGAAAGTGATGTGGATACACTTTTAATAACTTGTACAGATTATATCACGTTATTAGATGAGAATTTCAAAATAGACATACCTATATTGAAAATTGATGAGCCATTCTTTGAAATGATTTGTCAGGTTGAAGAGCCACAGACAATACTATTTACAAATAACCGTACTGTTTCAGGAACGATGGAACGTTTAAGACTATACGCTCAGCAGAATAATAAATCCATACAAGTAAAAGTAGAAGTGATAGAAGGGATATTTGAGTTAATTATGCAAGGGCGTAAAGAAGAGCATGATGTTAAATTAGAAAAGTATTTATATGAAATTATGAAAGATAGAAACGAAATGCTTTCAGTTGCACAATTATCTATGGTAGACGCTACTACAAGGGTAGAAAATATAATAGGAAGGAACATAATAAATCCGTTGAATGCGCTTGTGGAGTATTGTATACAGAGTGTGAATGAACAACCGTGTGAAAAATAAGGAAGAGGATGTTTTTTATTTTAAAGAACATCAATAAAATTTCACATACCGTATTTAAAAAATAAATATAGGAAAACCAAAAAATAATGTAGAATATATCGTACATACATATGTGAAGGCAACAAAATATATAAAAGAGGTGGATCTATGTTACTTGAAGAAGTAATGCAGCAACTAGAAGAGTATGGGACAGAACAAACTCGTAAGACGTATAAAAACCACGGAGCGAAAGAGCCGTTATTTGGAGTTAGTTTTGCAAATTTAAAATTGTTGAAAAAGAGGATAAAAAAGGATCATGATTTAGCAATTTCATTATGGGAAACGAAAAATATGGATGCAATGACTTTAGCAGCGATGATTTTAGATCCGAAGAAACTAACGTCAGAACAACTAAATAGATGGGTTCAGGATGTTGATTACTATTGTTTAATGGACGTTCTTATGACAGCTATATGTACGTCACCAATCGCGATAGAAAGAATGGAAGAATGGACGAAGTCTGATGATGAATGGATTGGAAGAGCAGGTTGGTCTTTATTAGCAAATATAGCGATTAAAAATAAAACGTTACATGATGAATTCTTCACTCCGTATCTAGAAGAAATTAAAGCAAATATACATAATGAAAAAAATAGAAAAAAAGAAGCGATGAATAGTGCTTTAATCGCGATAGGAATTCGTAATGAAGACTTAGAGCGAAAAGCGATTGAAATTGCACGTGAAATTGGGAAAGTACAAGTTGATCACGGGGCAACGTCATGCAAAACACCAGACGCAGAACCGTATATAAAAAAAGCGAGAGAAAGAGCTGAAAAAAAGAAAGTGAAATAAAAAGGGGAACGGTTATGAAACCAATGGAAGCGGCACAAAGCATAATTACATCACAATTTTCGAATTGTGATGTTGCTTTACTAGGGGGAAGTGTTGCTAGAGGAGAGGCTACGAAAACATCTGACCTTGATATTGTAATATTCGACCAAAGTTTGTCATCTTGTTATAGAGAATCTTTCTATAGTAATGGTTGGCCTGTTGAAGTATTCGTACATAATTTTGAAACGTATAAAACCTTTTTCAAAAGTGATTGTGAGCGCGGACGACCTTCATTACCTCAATTAGTTTCAGAAGGTATTGTGTTAAAAGGAAACGATGAACTTGTAGAGATACTCAAAAGAGAAGCGAATGATTTATTAAATAAAGGACCAGAAAAATGGACAGAAGAAACGATGAAGCAGAAGCGTTATTTTATTACGGATACTTTGGATGACTTCATTGGTGCAACAAAGAGAGAAGAAGAATTGTTCATCGCAAATTTATTAGCTGATTTAGTACATGAATATGTTTTAAGGGTAAATGGTCAGTGGCTTGGAAATTCAAAATGGTTTATTAGAGTGTTAAGAAGGTATGACGAGCAATATGCAGAACATTTTGTAGCGGCTTTTGATCATTTTTATAAAACAGAGGAGAAAAATGAATTAATTAGTTTTATAGAAAATACGCTAGATCAATACGGAGGAAGAGTTTTTGAAGGATTTTCTATAGGGAAATGAAAAGGGGATAGCAAAGTGAATGTACCATTCGTTCAATTAAGAGAACTGACAATAGATGATGTAGAAGATCGATATCAATGGTCATTAGATACAGAAGTAACAAAGCATTTAGTTGTACCAGATCAATATCCACCGTTCACTCGTGAAGATACGGGAAGGTGGATTGAAGCATGCATAAGTCGAAAGAATGGTTATGAACAACGAGCTATCGTTACAAAGGAAGGTATACACATTGGATGGATAGACCTAAAAAACTTTGATCAAACAAATAAAAATGCTGAACTAGGGATTGCCATTGGAAATAAAGAATATTGGGGTAAAGGATATGGAATGGCAGCACTATACAGTATGTTACAAATTGGCTTTTCTGTATTCGAATTAGAAAAAATTTGGCTACGAGTAGACGAAGATAATTTACAAGCTAGAAAGAGTTATGAAAAAGCAGGATTTGTTTGTGAAGGAATAATGAGAAATGATCGGTTACGTAAAGGGAAGTTCATTCATCGTTATCGCTATAGTATGTTAAGAGAAGAACACCAATCTTTAAATAGTAGTTTATAAAAATATTATGTTAACTTAAAGGGGCAGGATGAATATGATTCGATTACTTACGAAAGAAGATGCGGAAAAATATTGGGACTTACGTTTACAAGCTTTACAAGTAAATCCAGAGGCATTTGTAACAACTTATGAAGAGGCGATTCGCCAGGAAAATCCTATTAAGCGAGTGGAAAGTAATTTAACAGCTACTACTAGTTGTACATTTGGTGCATTTAATGAAGAAAATCATTTAGTTGGAGTTGTCACTTTACTAACAGAAGAGAGAGAGGCGTATAAACATAAAGGTCATATCGTTGCGATGTATGTAGATGCACAAAACAGGCGGAACGGATTGGCACGTGAGTTAATAACAAATGCCATTCAAAGAGCGCGAGATATAAAACTAGAGCAATTGACATTAGGTGTTGTATCTACAAACGAACCAGCAAAAAAATTGTATGAATCAATGGGCTTTAAAACGTATGGAATTGAAAAAAGAGCTATAAAGGTGAATGGTGTGTATAGTGATGATGAAAATATGATGTTGTTTCTTTAAAGAATACATATATAATAAGAATTGCGAATTTTAATTATATTCATTTTGTTGTATCGTATAACAAGAAACTAAACAAGGGGTTTTAAAATGAAAGCTATTGTAATAGGGATATTGGCATCATTTTTCTTTGCCTTTACCTTTGTGTTAAACCGGTCGATGGACTTAGGGGGCGGGAGTTGGATTTGGAGTGCATCACTACGGTATTACTTTATGGTTCCAATGCTACTACTTATTGTCATGTATAGAGGGAATTTAAAACAACTCTTGCAATATATGAAAAACAATCCGAAAGAGTGGTTGTTATGGAGTATTGTAGGGTTTGGTCTCTTTTATGCACCGCTTAGTTTCGCGGGTGCGTTTGGACCGGGGTGGCTTGTCGCTTCGACTTGGCAAATTACAATAGTTGCAGGGATTTTGTTAACACCATTTTTTGCGGTAGATCCATTACATAAAAAACTTCCAATGAAAGAATTAGTAATGTCAGGCATTATTTTATTCGGTGTTGTTCTTATGCAAGTAGAACACGCTTCTTCTTTAGGGATTCGTGAAACCATTTTATGTGTGGTTCCTGTACTCATTGCTGCGTTTGCATATCCACTTGGAAATAGAAAAATGATGCAAGTATGTAAGGGCGAATTAGATGTCTTCCAACGAGTTCTCGGTATGACATTAGCAAGTTTACCATTTTGGTTTTTACTATCTGGTTATGAAGTATCAACAGGCGGACTACCGTCAAGTAGTCAAGTTTTCCAATGTTTTATTGTAGCAGTTAGTTCAGGGTTAATCGCAACGGTATTATTCTTCTTTGCGACAGATCTTGTAAAAGATGATCCGCAAAAATTAGCAACAGTCGAGGCGACACAGTCTGGTGAAGTTTTATTTGCATTAGTAGGAGAGCTGATCTGGTTATCGGCTCCAATTCCGTCTTCTTTATCGTGGGTTGGAATGAGTCTTGTAATTGTCGGAATGATACTTCATAGTTATGTAGCTGTAGTTGTGAAAAAAGAAGAGAAAATAACGGCATAAAAAGATTAGCTCTTTTTCAATAAAGAGCTAATCTTTTTTCATGAGAAAGGATGGAGATAGGATGTTACAACGTGTTGAGCATTTAGAAATAGATACCATTAAAAAAGTATTAAAGCATGCGACCGGTCCGAGTGAAGCAAGCTTATTTAAAGCAGTTTCAATGTATAAAAATGATCAGGCAGTGCTATATAAATATGGGAATAAGGGTTGCATAGGTATAGCGCTAATTCATACAAATAGAGCGAGAATGTGTCACATAGCTGTTGATGAAAAATATCGCAATCAAGGAATTGCACTTCAAATGATTAAAGAAATAATTAGGGAATATGAGTTAACATATATTGAGGCTGAGACAGATACAGAGGCAGTCGGATTTTATAAAAAGTGTAAGTTTAAGATTAAAAGTCTAGGAGAAAAACATCCAGGGGTGGAAAGATTTCATTGCTATCTCGAGAATGAACAGTTTAAAAGTATGTGAAATATGTAATTTTACATATTTAGTTTAGTTTGAAAAAAATGATATATACAGTATATAATAAAGATAATTGGAAAAATATAGATAAATAGAAATTAGGTGTATAACCCATGAGAATGGATAAAAGCAAATTTGTGAAAATTGCAGCTTCAATAGGAGTGTCATCTTTTTTATTAACAGGATGTGCTGATAATGATGAAGAGAGTGCACAAAAAGAAAGTAGTGCGGTAAAAACAGATGGTACGAAGCAAGAAAGCGAACAAGAAAAATTAAATTGTGATGATAAAGCGCCAACGAAAGGAAATATAGAAAAAGAAGAATTATGTAGAGATAATAATTCACCCGCTTCATTTAATAATGAGAGTTCCCATTTGCCAATACTTCCGTTCGTTGCTGGATATTTATTAGCAAGTAAGACGTCGAATATGTATAATACTGCGAAACCAGATCTTACAAAGAAACCATATGCAAATAATATTATCCCATACCGTGAAAAGGATGAGCGAAGAAGTGGTGGCAGCGGTGGTGGTGGATATTACGGTGGCACTAGTAGTAATAATGATTCTTCAAAGAAAGTGGATTTGAATAAGCAACAGCCGAACAGTTCAACTAAAGTGACGCCAGATTCAAATACGTCAAAATCATCTACTACACAAACGCCAAAAGTGAATTCTGGTTCAAATGGAATTGGAAACGCAAAAGCACCAGCTGGATCCTAATTTGAAAGGATAATGGAGAAATGTATACAGTAAAAGAACAGGAAGAGTATATGAAAATCTGGTTTTCTCTTGCAGAAGAGGCTGGTAGAAATGGATTTACATGGCCGAGTTTGTTAGAGAGTGAAGAATGGAATCAATATATGGCAACTAGTATGTATCGTATGCCAGTACATACATATACTGCAATTTCTAAAGCGACAGAAGAAATTATGTATGTGTTATATAAAACATATCAATACATTACAAATACACCAGCACAATTTCAAAAACTTGGTTTTCCACCAGAGACGTGGGAAATTGCAAGAATGAAACATACTGGTTTATTTTCATATTTTACAAGGCTTGATTTCATCGTAAATCATGATGATATTAAATTAATTGAAGTAAATTGCGATACTCCGACAGGTTATTTAGAACCATCTGTCGCTAATGAAGTATTGTGTCGATATCACGATGTGAATCATCCGAATCATATTGAAGAACACGTCGTTCAAGCTTGGGAACAAATTAAACATGATTACAAAATAAGTCCTCACGAAACGATTTATTTTACAAGCTACGATTGGCATGATGAAGATCATCAAACCGTACAGTTTTTAAGAATTTATTGTTTACAGCAACAAACCGATTATGTAGGAATACAAGATATCGTTGTTGCAGATGATGGAATATACACCCCGGCAGGCGATAAAATTAAATACTTATATCGTTTATATCCAATTGAATATTTAGTTTCAGATACTGATAAAAATGGTAAAAGAATCGGTCTGCAATTTTTAAATCATATCGCACAAGGAAAGGTGCAAATTATTAACCCGCCGGCTGCTTTTGTTATGCAAAATAAAGGTATGCTCGCATTAATTTGGCAACTTTATGAAGATGAAGTTTTCTTTGAAAAAGAAGAGCGAGAGATCATTAAGAAATACTTCCTTCCAACGTATTTCACAAATAAACGATTCTTAGAAAGAAAAGAATCATATGTTTCAAAACCGTTATTTGGTCGCGAAGGCGGCGGAGTATCTATTTATGACAATGATGAACTATTAGCTGAAGATCAAACAGAGTATTATTTTGAACAACGAAAAATATATCAGCAATATGTAGACATGCCTGACTATACAATTGATACGTGGGATGGACCGTATACTGGTAAACTACTTATCGGTTCTCATTGTATTAGCGGAAGAGCCGCTGGACTGTTTTTACGAGTAGGTGAAAGAATAACAGGGAATTTATCGATGTTTACTGGAGTTACGATTGAAGGGTAGCAACATTTGAATTAAAAGGTAATTAACAAAGAGCGCATCATTTGTGATGGGCTCTTTCATATGAGTATAAAGCTTGAATTAAGAGTGCTAGAGTGATCATTGCTTTGATATAACGCTTTCATTTTGTTCCATTTCTAAAATTTTCATACCATCTTCATCTACAATGTTAATAGAATCTCTAAGTTTAGGCACACCGATATACATAACAGGGTTTTTTATCTTTTCCTTTGTTTTTTTCAATACGTAAGACGATAACTGATGTATCTTTTTCGTCTGTAACTTCTTTTACTGTAATTTTATCGTTTTTATACTTTTCTCCATATGCTAAATATACCATCCTTTTTCCTTCACTAATGCTATCGTTTGAGTAATGAATCATAGTTGGATCTTCCTGTGCCTTTTCATATAAGTTTGAAGGGCCATATCCACCTTCGTTATATCTAGATTTTTCTAACACCCAAAAATCTTCATATTCATTATTAGAAAAAGTACAGCCACTTAAGCTAATAATCCATAATATGAAAAGGGGTAATATAATTTTCTTCATTGTGTGCACCTTCCTTTATTAATTTTAAATAAATACACCATAATTTAACTGTTTCCGATATGATAAAAACGACAGAGGTATAGTAATTGAAATGATTAAGTTAAAAATTAAGAAAAATATGATAATATATGTATGTATTAGTTTAAAGCAAAATGGGGGAACAATCGTGAAAATGAATGACATAGTGGCGAATACACAATTTCCAAATACAATCGAAACAATTACAAATGATTTAAAAGCATTAGGGATAGAAAAGGGAATGACAGTTATTGTACATTCTTCATTAAGTTCAATCGGTTGGATATCAGGCGGTGCAGTTGCCGTAGTAGAAGCGTTAATGAAAGTTGTTACAGAAGAAGGAACGATAATTATGCCCACGCAATCTTCGGATTTATCCGATCCAAAACATTGGTCAAGACCACCTGTACCAGAAGAATGGTGGCAAATTATTCGGGATAACGTCCCAGCATTTGATTCACGTATAACACCAACAAGGGCAATGGGAGAAGTAGTTGAATGTTTTCGTACATATCCGAATGTATTGCGCAGTAATCATCCACTCAGTAGTTTTGCAGCATGGGGGCAACACGCAGAAGAAATTACAGCGAATCATTCACTTTCCATAAGTTTTGGTGAAGAATCGCCATTACGAAAAATATACGATTTAGATGGATACATATTATTACTTGGTGTTGGTTATGACTCTAATACGTCTATACATTTATCTGAGGTACGTACAGGTGCACGCGAGTTAATAAAGGTAGGAGCACCTATTATAGAAGAAGGTGTAAGAGTATGGAAAGAATTCGTTGAAATGGATTACGATTCTGATACGTTTGTAGAAATCGGAGTTGAATATGAGCTTAAAGGAACAGTTACGCGTGGGAAGATAGGGAATGCGACGTGCCGTTTTATGAGGCAGCGTGATGCAGTTGACTTTGGAACAGAGTGGTTTCGTGCGAAAAATCAGTAAGGGATGGTTATTATGCAGGAGAAAAAAGTATTAATTACGAGCGGCGGCTGCCTAGAAAAATGGGATCAAGTACGTGGGCATACAAATTTAGCAAAAGGTACGATTGGAAGAATTATTGCGGAAGAGCTAATGACAAAGGGCGCACATGTAATATATTTGCATGGCTATTTCGCTGAGAAGCCAATGGATGTAAATAACCAATTAGAATTGCACCCATTTGAGGGGATTATTGATTTACAAGATAAGATGAAAAGTATTATTACACATGAAAAAGTAGATGCAGTTATTATGGCTGCTGCTGGCTCAGATTGGGTTGTCGAAAAGATTTGTGATCAAGATGGAAATATTCTTAATATGAACGGAAAGATTTCAAGTGACATCGCTCCAATTATTCATTTTCAAAAAGCGCCAAAAGTATTAAAACAAGTAAAGAGTTGGGATCCAGAAATGATACTCGTTGGCTTTAAACTTGAAAGTGACGTAAATGAAGCAGAACTTATTGAAAGAGCAAGTAAAAGAATGGAAGATGCAAAAGCAAGTGTAATGGTAGCAAACTCACCGCATTCTTTATATTCTCGCGGTGCTGTGCATCACGTTATTGGACAAGACGGTAATGTGAAGTTATGTAATGGGAAAGATGAAACTGCAAAAGAAATTGTTAATATGTTAGAGCATTTATGTAATCGTATCACTGCGATGTAAATTTAAGCTTTTAGAAAGAGATGCAGTCGCATAGTATGTAATGGAGTTAATATTAAATTAGTGGGGGAACTTAGCCCTCACTAATTATTAAATTGAGTCAATGGAATAAATAGGCCATTAGCTGCTCGTAAATGTGTAATACATGATATATGCATAATGAACATTTTGTGAGGAGTGGATTGTATGGAACATTTATTAAAGCAAGCTATTAAACTTAGAAATGAAAAGAAATATGCGCAGTCTAGAGAGATACTTATAGGATTAACAAACTTTACGAGGGATGCAGAAGTACTATATCAATGCGCTTGGATACATGATGTAATGGGTCTTGAAACGGAGGCGGTTCCGTATTATGAACAGGCAATTGCGAACGGACTTGATGGTGAATCCCTTTGCGGTGCGTATATCGGTCTTGGCAGTACGTATCGTTGTATAGGGGAATATGATAAAGCGATTACTTTATTAGAAGCAGGGATAAAGAAGTTCCCGGAAAATGACGTGATGAAAGTGTTTTTATCATTAGCAAAATATAACGTAAACGAACATGAAGAAGCGATGAAATTACTGTTAGAGACAGTTGTGAAAGTAGATGAGATAAAAGAATTTGAACGTGCTATTTCATTTTATAAAGACCATTTAAATGAAGTTTTTGAATAGAGGAGAGAAGGAATGAATCCATCAATTTCACGAAGAAAAAAAGGCATTTGGATTGGACTCGTATCTTTAATTATGTTATCAAACTATTTATTGTATGCCCTGCCAATAGTGCCAGCTGCCCCGAAAGAAGTAGTCCTCGGTTCATTATTAGATTTTATGTTTGTAATTCCAGTCATCACATATTTCTTTATTATACGGAAAAGATATTCGTTAACGTATATGTTTCCTGTAGTTATAGCTGGATATGTATTCGCAAGATTTATAATTCCTAGTGATTATTTACAAGCTTTTTCATTTGTTTCGTATGTAATAGTTGCTTGAGAAATTGTGTTCGTATGTTTTGAACTGTTTCTTATATATAAAATTATAAGAGTACTTCCTAAAATAATAAAACGATATAAAGAATATAGAAGTGAGTATTCTTCATTTTCTTATGCGATTGATGCAGCATTTGATGCTAATATGAAGAGAAGTAAGACAGTAAATATCATTCTAACAGAGTGTAAATTACTCTATTATGCTTTTTTATCGTGGCGTGAAAAAGTATTAGAAAGTGAATCCACATACTCATATCATAAAAAGACCGGTGCAATAGGTGTTTATATCATGATTATTCATGCAACATTAATTGAAAGTATCGGTTTTCATTATTTACTTCATCAATGGAATCCAGTAATAGCTTGGGTTTTACTCATCTTAAACATATATGCGATGTTTTATTTTTTAGCTGAAATACAAGCGATGCGTAAAAATCCAATTATCGTTGCGGAAGAAAAAGTGATTATTCAAATTGGATTAGGAAAGAAAATCGTTATATCATTTACACAAATTGATAACATTGCGTTTTATAAAGGCGAACCTTTAAAGAAAGAAGAAGAGAAAGAGGTTCTTGACGCAACTGTTATGGAATTTATAAAGGAACCTCCAACTTTTGAAATAACGTTAAAAGAGCCAATTAAAGCGCAGTTGTTATATGGATTTTCTAAAACAGTAAGTCGTATTCACTTAAATGTAGACGATGAACGGAAATTTTATGATGTAGTTAAGGGAAAGTTAAAACATGAGTAAAGTTCCTAAATATCATCGTGCGTTTGGTGTACGGCATTTTTATCGATTACTAATAATAGTATTATTAGTAATCGATAAAATTAAAGGGCCATACAGAAACCGATATGATCTACCTGATGGTAGTTTAGAAGATGGGGAATCATTATTAGCTGGACTTCATAGAGAAATAGAAGAAGAGACTGGGCTGAAAGTGAAGGTAGTAAAACAAATAGGTACCATTGATTTTCAATTCCCATCAAAATTTGAGGAGTATACTCATGTACATCATATCGCAGTTCTATACTGCGTTGAAAAATACGATGGTGAATTCATTGTACCTAAACAATTTGAAGGACAGGATTCATTAGGAGCGAGTTGGGTTCCTATAGTAAATATTTCAGAAGAAAACTCATCTCCACTTGTGTGTAGAGCTGTGGAGTGGTTAAAAACGAATGAGCTTCCGTTAGAAGTTAAAAAATATGAATCATGGTTAGTGAAAAGCTCCTTCTAGATAAGAAGGAGCTTTTTTATGAATGGAAATTATATTGTTGTTTTGACAAACTTAACAAAATAAGCAACATAATAATTTTTAATTACTATAATAAGGGGATGCAATTAAAAGCAGAACTGAATCATACAAGGGGAAACAGAGAACATGAATAGATTACGAACATTAGGAATTTAGATTATAGAAAAGGAAATCTGATATGCTTCTACAACAGTTGCTCACACTTGTTCATTACTAGAAAAGCAAGCGCGAAATATAGTTTTATTTCATAAAGTACAGTATCCTTTTACAATGACTGTGAACGATGTAAAACTAACAATCTTTAGAGGAAGTTATACAGTTGCGTGTTATAGGGAAGATCGTCCGTATAATTTCTAAAATGCATAAAATATATAAAATTTCATAGAAATAATTTAAGAATAATTGAATTTATCGGCAGAATCTAATTTTATGTGTTCCACACTGACCTTTGACCACATTCATACTTTTGTAATGTTTGTCGTTGGCCTCACCAAGCCCCTATTCACGGTCATTACATCTGTCAACGCTATTTTTATCAACATGCTCAGAGTGGGATATAAAAAAATTTCTTTGAACTAAAGTATAAGGGAGCAGACATTGACGGAATCATCATACATTTAACGAGAAGCTAAAACTATGATTAGCTTTCGTTCCTTAGACCCACTAACTATGATTCTTACACTGTTTTAAATTGAGAAGATAGCTTGCATGCACCTTCCTGGATTTTGTAGTTTATCTTCTCCAAAAGTAAATTATACAACTATTTAGGTGGCCCGGTAGTTTTCTTTCATTTCTATTTGTGCTGGCAAGGCTGGAATGGAGGTTTATATGAAAGTAGTAATTCTCGCGGGGGGTTTTGGTACTCGCATAAGTGAAGAATCGCATTTACGACCTAAGCCGATGATAGAGATTGGCGATGCACCGATTTTATGGCATATTATGAAGATTTACTCTCATTATGGCTTCAATGAATTCATAATTTGTTGCGGTTACAAGGGACATATGATTAAAGAATACTTTGCCAACTATTACATACACCACAGCGATATGACATTTGACTTTACAGCCGAGAACAAGATGATTGTACATGCAAACGTTGCGGAGCCGTGGAAAGTTACCGTTGTTGATACGGGGTTACACACACAGACTGGTGGACGTATTAAGCGCATCGCGCCCTATATCGGCAATGAGCGATTTATGATGACTTACGGCGACGGAGTCAGTGACATTAATTTGACAAAACTCGTGCAGACGCACGAAAATTCAGGGAAGATTGTCACATTATCCGCGATTCAACCAAGTGGACGGTTTGGCATTCTTAACATCAACGACCGTGACGGGACAATAACTGGGTTTCATGAAAAGGCGCAAGAAGACGGTGTTTGGATAAACGCAGGGTTCATGGTGATGGAACCCGAAGTCTTTGATTATATAGATGGAGATTCAACGATTTTTGAGCGTAGCCCACTTGAGCGCTTGAGCGCGGATGGCAAGCTTGGTGTATATAAGCATAACAAATTCTGGTCCTGCATGGATACGGCTCGGGATAAAGGGGTACTTGAAGCGGATTGGGCGAGTGGCAAGGCAAAGTGGAAAGTGTGGGTGGATTAAAGCATCAATCTTTTCGGTGATAGTGCGGAGATAGTATAAAGTACCGTATATGTAATTATGAACTGGTGGCTGTCCGTCCCAAAAAAATGTCACACTGGTGCCAAAGGGACTGCGGAATCGTCACTTATATACAGCGTAACTAGTATAGAGGAATATAGCGTTTCGATATTTCACTTGACTATTATTTTGAAGACAAGGAATACCGAGAATTGCTGAAGACAATGCTCGGTATTCAGAATGATTATATATTTGTGTGCTGTGAACATGGGAATAGCTATTATGACACCATATTGTATGTGGGATAGGAGGAGGAGAAAATGCGTATTGCCGTATTTGGACTTGGATTTGTCGGGCTGACCACTGCGCTGGGTTTTGCAGACAAAGGTTTTTCTGTGTACGGATATGACATTGACAAAGAGCACTGTGCAGAGATATCCCGCGGAAAAATCCCGTTTTTCGAGCCGGGATTGGATTCCGCGCTCGCGCGGAATCTTGGAAAAACATTCAACTTAGTGAACAGTGTAATAGATGCAGTGTATAAGAGCGACATCTGTTTTTTCTGCGTTGGAACGCCGAGTCTAGCTGACGGTAGTGCGGATTTGGAACATTTGCTCTTTGCAATTGACAGAGTTCTTGAAACAGTTTCCCAAGCCTGTGTGCTTGTCGTAAAATCCACGATTCCACCGGGAACGCTTAGCGAACGAGTTACGCCGTATGTCCGTGCGAAGGGGGCAAACAATCCAGTTGTGGTAAACCCGGAGTTTTTGCGTGAGGGTAGGTGTTGGGATGATTTTATGAACGCTGACAGAATTGTCTGTGGTGTGACTGACGATATGGCAAAGAATGTGCTCACAGAGCTCTATATGCCGTTTGGCGCACCGCTTCATTTTGTAGAGCCTAACACGGCAGAGTTTATTAAATATTTATCAAACTCCTTACTTGCAACGCTAATCAGTTACTCGAATGAGATGGCTCTACTCGCAGATGCAGTTGGCGGTATCGAAACGGCAAGGGCGTTTCGCATTCTGTATGAGGACAGCCGGTTTGCTGGTGCAGAAATCAGTACCTACATATATCCAGGCTGTGGTTACGGTGGGTATTGCCTTCCAAAAGACACAGCTGCCCTTGACGCTGTAGCATTAAGCCGGGGATTCACGCCGCGAATACTGGAAGGTGTAATTTCTCTTAATAATGAAATGCCGAACTTGACTGCTCGGAAAATTGCCCGTACGGCAGGCAAGAAAACTGAGAAAATCGGTATACTCGGTCTGTCGTTTAAACCAGGAACTGATGACGTTCGTGATAGCCCAGCGGTGAAGATCATCAGAGCGTTGATACGCGACGGTTATGTTAATATCTATACCTATGATCCACTTGCCATGCGGGAATTTCAAAACACGTACAGACTTTCCATTACTTATTGCAAGTCGGCGCACGAGGTGTGCCAAGCTTGCGGCACGGTCGCGCTTGTAACTGCTTGGGAAGAATTTAAAGGAATTGATAAGACCTTTTCGGATACACGCTTCGTCGATTGCAGATATTTCTTAGAAAATTGAGTGTTAATTGGACTGGAGTGGCAAAACATTTGGTATAGATAAGGAATGGTGAACAATATGCCGGATAACAGAATTCTACTAGATGATTTACGGCGTATCATGGATGGATTAACAGAGTACGAGCGCAGCGCTTTGAAAGGAAGGAAAATATTAATAACAGGCTTTGCTGGCTCTCTTGGATTTATGCTGGTACAGTTTTTTGCCCAATATGGGCAAAGCCTTGGTGTGAAACGCATATACGTGCTTGATAATTATATTTTCAGAAAGCCCAATTGGATTCATGCAATAGAAAGCTACCCCCTGTTTACGGTGCACGAGGGCGACGTCACTCGAGAGGATTTTTCGTTTGCCGGCGACGCGGACCTTATTTTTCATATGGCGTCGCTGGCATCTCCCGTATACTACAGATTGCATCCAATCGAAACGATGGATGCCGATGTTGTCGGGCTTCGGCGCCTGCTTGACTTTTATAGTGGCAGAGGCATTTTCAATTTATTGTTTTACTCCACTAGCGAGATTTATGGCGATCCTGAACCTAAAATGGTGCCAACGCCAGAAAGCTATTGGGGCAACGTTAACAGCTCCGGCCCGCGCTCCTGCTATGATGAATCAAAGCGGTACGCCGAAACGCTCTGTTATAATTTTCATTATCAGAAAGGCTTCCCAGTGACGGTGTTACGCCCGTTCAATAGCTTCGGCCCCGGACTGCGTACAAATGATAAACGTGCCCCAGCGGATTTTGCGATGAATATTTTGCAAAATAAACCGATTGTCTTGTACAGCGACGGTAAAGCGACTCGTACCTTCTGTTATGCTTCGGATACCACACTCGCGTCACTGAAATGTGCGTTGTACGCGCGATACGATATCTTCAATATCGGTAACGACACGGAAGAAATGACAATTCTGGAATTAGCGGAGATATATCGTTCCGTTGGGAATTGTATCTTTGGATATAACGGGAGAATCATATTTAGTGAGCATACAGACAAACATTACAATACGGACAGCCCACAGCGCCGCTGTCCGGATTTGAGCAAAATAAAAACAGTACTGGATTACACGCCATCAGTGGATACCCGTACGGGGGTAGAACGGTATTTGAGGTATTTAGAGATGAACGGAAATAATGAAAAAGGTATCATAAAAGAGGTGTAAATATGCGGATATCTGGGCAGAGGCCGCTTGTAAGTTTTATCGTAAGTGTATACAATTTAGAGCGTTATATTGGCGCGTGTTTGGACAGCATCATTATTCAGCCCTTTGATGATTATGAAATCGTTTTGGTCAATAACAACTCTACTGACAGGAGCGATGCTATTTGCAGAGAGTACGCAGTACATAATAAACAGATACGATATTACGCGCTAACTGGTGAGCCGCTTTTTGGCAAGGCGGTTATATACGGAACAAAGAAAGCACGGGGGCAATACATACATTATGTAGATGGCGACGATATGTTGGCCCCGGGCGCATATGAGGAAATCGTAAGAATTTTACGAAACAGTGCTCCAGATGTGCTTTTCGGACGATTCAGTACGGTTTTAGAGGATAATGTCATCAATTTTACTGATACAATTTATCAAACTAATCGTATTAACGGTCAAAGTAAAGATCAAGTTCTTAAATACTTAACTGAAGCTCAGCCGTTTAATGTAGCAACGTGGCGACTGATTTTTTCACGAAAATTACGGGAGCATTATAATGTGCCCATAAAACGTTTAAAGACGCCATCAAATATTTATCATGATGTCTATATATCTGTCCGTACTTTGCTATCGGCACAATCGGTACACTACGTTGACACGTTGGTTTACTTGTACCGTGTGCATTCATCATCAATTACAAGGATAACTCCATCCAAGGCTATTTCGGAGTGCTTCAAGCTTTGGCTCTCCTTGTCGTTGTTGATGCGCCGTGTGGCAAAAACGGAACAAGAGCGCGGTTTTGTCCACGTCTATATGGAACAATTTCGCTACCAACTCATTGCTGCGTTATGCACCATGAGTAATGAACAAATAAGCGAAAGCGCTGCCGAGATAGATAAATACTTGAACCGAAAAGATTTGAAAGATACGATCACACCCTCAGAAAGGAACGGTTGTTCTGAAATTAGTACTCTGTTATCAGAGGAGGCTACGGTGGGTCTTGCCTGTTTGCAGGTACAATACCGTAGCATAATCGAGCAAATAGCCAGGAAAGTTTTAGCTAAGGGGGGCAATATATATATTGCTCCAACCGGCCATATTGGTTTATATTTAAAAACTGCTTTTGAGGCAAGTGGCCTTTCTTTTTCTGGTTTTTTTGATAACGATGTACAAAAAAATGGAATGTTAGCTGATGGAGTTCCTGTTTGCCTCCCTACCGCTGTAACGAAGATAGTTGACGATAAGCCAATAACAATCTTGATTGTATCTGGATACCAAAATGTGAGGGAAGAACTTCGGAGACAGTTTATAGGGCTTGGTATTGACGAAAGCGATTTGCTTTTCGTTGAATTTTAACATCTGGAGAGGTGTCTATGCCATTTATTAGCGTTATATTGCTTACATACAACCGTGAGCAGTATCTGCCAGTCATGCTGGAATCCTTGCAGAATCAGACATTCAGTGATTATGAGCTGATTCTAGTCAACAATGGTTCAACCGATGGTACAGCGGAACTCTGTACTGGTTACGCGGAAGTGGATGCGCGGGTGAAATTATTAACAATTTCGAAAAACATCGGAGCATCGTATGGACGTAACAGCGGTCTTGCTGCCGCTACGGGCGAATATGTTGTATTTGTGGATGACGACGACCGATGCGAGCCATCGATGCTCTCGTTTCTCGCCGACCTTGTACGTGAAGAAAATGCCGATATTGCGATGTGCGGTAGCTATAATGATTTCGGGGATAGGCTAGAGCCATACTTTGTTTGCAATGGGAGGTTCGTTTTTGACCGATTGCAGGGATTACGAGAGCTATTAAAACGTCAGCTTTACAACGCCGCGCCGCCGACCAAGATCTTTCGGCGCGGTTTGTGGATGGGACTTTCATTTCCGGATAATGTACTGGTGGATGACATTCACGTTATCTACAAAGTATTTGAGCGGGCGGGGCGAATAGCTGTATGGAATATCGCGATGTATTATTTCAGGAAGCACTCGTCCAACATGACGGCGTTTATACACAACAAGCAGATGACTCCAGAGTTACTCGATGAGTATTTGGTGATGTATCAAACGAGGGCTAAATACCTATCAAAACGCGCACCGGAAATTGCTGAAGATATTGAAAAATCTTTGTTCGCTTTTATGCAAAGTATGTGTGAGAACATCACATCAAACCGCTTTAAGGGCTTTGAAAGGCAACTAGAATATATGACGAATTACCTAGCTCATAAGAGGCAGTAATATAATGAGGTCGCCAGAAGATATGCGAATCATCCGAATTAATATAGCCAGCGCCTGCACGCTGGCCGCTTTAAATTGCACACGCTTTTTCGGGAACTACAAGAAGTCCTTCTTTATGGACAAAGAAACATTCTGTATAAATGCACATAATCTATAATAACTGGGAAAAACCCCCATGAATTCATGAAAAATATTTTTATATGATTAGGGGATGATGTTGCTTGAAAAAATGTATTTTCTACACATATGCATATAATGCGGAAAAAACGATGGCGCGTGCGATTGAAAGTGTTATTGCCCAAACTGAGCAGAATTGGGTGTGGTATTTATTGGATAATGCTGCGACAGATGGAACAGGAGAAATCATAAAACAATATGCTTCCAAAGATTCGCGTATTATTGCGCTTAGAAACAAGCAGAATCATGTTCATGAAAGAGAGCACAGCTGGACAGAAATTATTGAGAATTACGATGAAAGTGATTATTTCTGTTTTCTCGATGCAGACGATGAATATAAACCGAACTTCTTGAAGAGCATGGTGCAATTTATATCGAATTACGATCTCGATGTTGCCGCTTGTGGACATGATTTTATCGATGAAACAAGCAAGGATCTAATTGCTATTCGCAGATTGGGTCAAAACCTCATATTAGATACACCAGAAATGTTTAACACATATTTTTCGGATTATCATCAGTTTATGAGGACAGTATGGTGCAAACTTTACAAAGTATCGGTTTTACGAAAATTTGATTTTTCACGTATGCCAGATATGCACTACGGTGCAGATACACTGTTTGCAATTGAAAACTTTCGTAATGCCAGACGTGTAGGTATCCTAGCAGACTCGTTACATAAATACTATATGAATCTACAATCTTCTTCGTATCAGTTGGATGCTACTCGTATTACTTGCGACCGTATACTTGACGATACAGCACGTGCATTTCTGATTGATAAGTGCGGATTCATCAGCCCACAGAACAACCAGTTTATTCATGCTGTCTACTATAACGGAATAAACGACACGATAACCGTTATACTTCAAGAAACCTTGACGAGCTATGCAAAACTACAAAGTCTGTATGATGTATTAACCCACAAAAAAACGAAAGAATTATTCCAACAAATCGATATTTCTGATGAAGAGCTGGATTTAAAGCTGCGTACGCCAGTTATAAACTGGCTTCTTGCACAAAAAAAATATCGAGCCTACAAAAGCGCTGAAATGACTGTTGAAATACTTGTGACCATATATCCACACTTATCTCAATTTATTAAAAAAGAAACGCTGAAGTATTTACTATTGAAAATTCCTGATATAATCCCATATGTTCTACGAAAAGATTACAATAGCATTATTGAGCGTTTTCAGTCTTGGTATAAAACTTGTAATGTAGACGATCCTTCGTTAACTGAAATGGAAATTATTGCTTATCAAGCCATAAATAAGCCGGATGACCAGCTACTTTTGCTTTTTTTAGATATCAAAAAGAAGCGACCTTTGTCGTTAAAAAAATTGAATATTAACTCGCAAATTGCTAATCTACTCACAAAGTATCCGTTGCTCCAAAATATCAATGCCGACTTAGTAGCTATTTTTCCGCATACGGTTCGTTGGATAATGAAGGGAGATCTTACCCGTGCGTTTGATGAGTATATTTCTACTTCACAGAGCACTGAAATACATGACGCTGACGCCGAAGCTTATATTTTGCTAGGTCAAAACTTGTCAGCTGCTGTAGAAAATGTCTGAGGCATTTGTATTTCAAAAAACATAGATATCCTATTTTCCAAAGAAATAGCAGTGAATCAAAATACAAATGAGTAGGGGTACCGAAATAGTACCTCTTTTGTTGTTTCAAAAGTTCCTTTAATATGATGTTATGTCAATCTTAGATGTATTCGATAAAATAAAAGGAGTTTCATTCTTTGAATGCGGATCTAATACATATAAGGGGATAAATGAATTAATTATGGTGTTTTTTGGTTTTTCTCTTATTGTACATGCATTCTTTTACCCTTGATTATTATTATGTAGAGAGATGTAAAAACATGTAATACGAGGTGAGTATTTTGAAGCGATTTGACAAACACAAATGTCATTTCCCATGTGCTTTTCCGCCTCTTGTTGTAGGTCCAACCGGTCCAACCGGCCCATGTTGCACAGGCCCAACCGGCCCAGCTGGACCAACGGGGCCAACTGGGCCAACAGGAGATCCTGGACCAACGGGACCGACAGGACCAACGGGACCAACAGGAGCGACGGGACCAACGGGATCAACCGGACCGACAGGACCAACAGGATCGACGGGACCAACGGGACCGACAGGACCAACGGGACCAACAGGATCGACGGGGCCAACGGGATCAACCGGACCGACAGGACCAACGGGACCAACCGGAGTAGTTGCAGCTATTTTACAACCATTCGCAAATAGTAGTATTAATACGCAAACAATTGCTAGTGGGGGTCTTGTAGTACTTCCTACGGCCCCTGGGCCAAATATACAGGTTGTCGGAATAACTTATAATAACGTAGATACCTTTACAATAGTTACACCTGGTCTTTATTATCTTAGTGCCCAATTAAACTTTAATGTAGGCACAGCACCAAATTCTAATTTTGCAATTGCAATTAATGGTGTTCCTATTGTGCCAGCTTCAAATGCAAATGGTGCAGGTATGATTACAATATCACAGGTAGCTAATTATGCTGCTGGCACTACAATAAGCATTTTTAATAATTCACCAACTTCAGTAACTATAGAAAATGGTGTAAATACAACTGGAGCAATACAAACTTTTAGTGCAGGTAGTTTCGCTCTGTTTAGATTTGCTGACGGACCAATATAATGAATGAAACGAAAGAATTCGCTTTCCTCAAGGGAGTGGAGATCCGTGAATATGAAGCGTTAGAAATTGATACGTTTGTTTTATTAGGATATCCGCATTTAGAAGAAGTGTATGAAGTAGCAGAATTATTATTTCCATTATTGAAAGACGAAAAGGAACAAGAAAATAAAATTGTTGGTGAAATGATTGCGGATGCATATGCATTAAAAAAATAGTGAGAAATAAAGTGAAATTTTAATCCTTTGGGTGAATTGTCCCAAAGGATTATTGGTTGAACCAATCGGGCATTTACAGGCAGTTTCACCAATGTTTTGCTTCATTTTGTTTACTGCCTGTTAATACGGGATAAAAAACCCGCAAGTATTTCACTTGCGGGTTTTCATCGTAAACTATTAGAAAATATGGTAAAATTAAATAGTAACTTAAGGTACGGTTGGTTGTTCAATTATCACTTCTCCGAGTAGGAGGGGGGTGATAATAAGTGAGTGAAATTTCGTTGTTATTGCAAGGTGGACTGTTTCTCATTGCATTGTTAACGTTTATTGTCGTCTTAATTGACAAGCTCAAAAAATAACAACCCACCTATGCCTATAGAATGTGGGTTGTTGTGTTTGTACGAAACAAATAGGATAAATGAACAATCCAATCTGCTAAGTTACGTGGACTAGTGTGTAGCCGCACACTAGTCTTTTTTATTTATATACAGGTTTCAATTGTTTTATGTGATTGTATTGTTCTTTTCATACTCATTATAACACAGTGTCTTTTCATGAAGAAAGGAGACCGTATGTTCTGGTTTCAATTAAATAGAACGTGTAGTTTCTTTAAATAGCCCATCCATATACTGTTTTAAACTTTCCACAAAAAATCCTTTTTTGTCTACATTATTTACGCCGACAATTGGTGATGGAAGATTGTATCTTTTTTCTGATAAATGAACAACAACATCAAAAATATCAAATAGGCGAATGAAGCAGAATAGACCGTCTTTATCACTAAGTAAAATAAAGTAATGGTTTTCGCTCGTTGTATTTAATGTATTCCATAAAGAGCTTTTGCTTAAGTCACGAACGATACTCTTTTCCTTTAATTCCATGAAATCGGCATTTAATAGAATGGTAGAAATATCAATCGCATCTGGATCGTCAAAGTAGCCATCAATTGTTTGTACAGCAAAAGTATAAGCCATTTTTAATACACTCATTTTATATTTACGGTTATCTAAAAGCAATTCACGTTGAATAGAACTAGCTACTTTTGTTACGCGCTCTTCTTTCCAAATTTCATTATGTAATGAAATATCGTGCTTTTTACATAGTTTCATAATTAATGCATTGGAATAAAGTATCTCATCACTTACTTCGACTACATCTGTCTCAGCGGCTGCTAGCTCCTCACCATGCTCATTCGTATAGAGAGGGGAATCGATTTGTTTTTTCATTTGCTCAATCTTATATTGACTTAATTTATGTCTAATTAAAGGACGATCAATATTTGTTGTCATATGTTCATGACATGAATCACAAATTGAGTTTATGAAATAATATCCACATAATATCTCTGGAATGACATATTGTTCACTAAGTTCTTTCGTATCTTTTCTGCAAATGATGCATTGTGTCATATTTATCACCTTTACCTGCAAATTTGTCTGTAATCTCATTGTAGTGTATTTAATGGGATTTTGGAATATTGTAAAGGAAAATATTATGTGAAATCTAAGTTTAATTTGGTACAATGAAGAGAAGTGCTAGTTTAAAGGAGGACGTTTTTTTGAAATCGAAAGTGCACTTTTGGACATTAGAAGTGCTGATGGTTGTAGGAATTATATTTATTTGCACAAAAATATCGTTTCTATTTCAACCGATTGGTATCTTCATATCAACATTATTTTTCCCAATTTTAATCGCGCTATTTTTATACTTCATATTTAACCCTGTGTTAGTCTTTTTGGAGAATAAAAAAGTACCTAGAGGTTTAGCGATCTTACTACTGTACCTTTTTATCATTACATTAACTGGAGTTGCTATTGGAGTAGTCGTTCCAACCATCTCACAACAGTTAATGGATTTAGTAAAAAATATGCCGACTTACATAAAAGAGGGAAAAGTATACATACAAGATCTATCCCATCATAGATTATTTGAATGGCTATCTACACAAAACTACGTTTCCATTGAGACAATTGAGAAAAATGCAATTGAATACTTAAAGGAAATACCAAACACACTTACGTCGAGTGCAACGGCTTTATTTGGTATTATCACGAACGTGGCGTTAGTTATCTTTACAGTACCGTTCATTTTATTTTATATGTTTAAAGATGGACATGCATTTCCAGGAAAAGCTGTTAGTGTATTACCAGAGTCTTACCGTGAAGAAGGACTTCGTATCATAAAGGAAACGAACGAAACATTATCTGCATATATTCAAGGTCAAGCGCTAGTTTGTATGTTTATTGGTGCCTTTACATTTACTGGTTATTTAATCATCGGTTTACCGTATGCTTTCGTTTTAGGAATTATCGCAGCATTTACAAATATAATTCCGAACTTAGGTCCATTTATCGGAGCAGCACCAGCTGTCATTATAGGTCTGTTCGTATCTCCGATGCAAGCTCTGTACGTAATTATTATAGTAACTATCGTACAACAGTTTGAAAGTAACATCATTTCACCGCGTATTATGAGTTCAAAATTAAACATCCATCCGTTGACAATTATCATCCTTATTTTAGGGGTAGGTAATTTCGCGGGAATTATCGGAATGATTTTAGCAGTACCAGCTTATGCGGTAACAAAAACAGTTGTTTCGAACTTAGTGAGATTGTTTAAGACGAAACGAAGTAAACGGAAATAGAATATGTTGAGAAAGATACACCGCTTAATAAAAAGGGGTGTATCTTTTATTTTTTAGTGTATGAAATACTTATTATTGTATATTTTTTACACATCAAATCAGGCGGTGAATTTTTGTTAAATGAACTATGTGGAATCCCTCTGAACTATCCAAATCATTTCTTTACACCGCGTTATTAACATCATAATCGACTCCTTTCATTTCTAATATAAGTTCAAACAATTATAGGTGAGTGTAGTACTTGCTTCTACGATCACGAATTTCATCTATAATCTTTTTATACTGTTCCTCTTGTTTTACTTCATTTGCAGATATAGTTTCTTTTTGAATCGTAATGGTTAAAAAGAAAAGGTGAAACCTCATACATGAATTCCTCCTTTCGAATAGGAATTACAGGTGACTACAATAATGACTTTGTCGTTCTTTTACGTTGTACATAGCCTGCTCAATTTGTCGGTCATGAAGCATATCAGACTCAGACAGTTTATTTTTTTGAATGGTAATTGTTAAAAATAATACTCTGAATTTCATTGGATATTACCCCTTTATAATKTATTTAGTAAAGACGATTGTAATAAGAGGACTGACGCTCTTTCACATCATCCATAATATTTTTAATTTGTTGTTCACGAGAAATTTCATCTYTTGAAAGTTTRCGYTTTTGAATGGTAATCGTTAAAAAGAAAGCCTTAAATTTCATTAGGAWATTACCCCTTTATAATTTATTTAGTAAAGGCGATTGTAATAAGAGGACTGACGCTCTTTTACTTCGTCCATAATAATTTTAATTTGTTGTTCACGAGAAATTTCATCTTTTGAAAGTTTGCGTTTTTGAATGGTAATCGTTAAAAAGAAAGCCTTAAATTTCATTAGGAAATTACCCCTTTATAATKTATTTAGTAAAGRCGATTGTAATAAGAGGACTGACGCTCTTTTACTTCGTCCATAATAATTTTAATTTGTTGTTCACGTAAGATTTCAGCTTTTGAAGATTTACGTTTTTGAATGGTGATAGTTAAAAAGAAAGCTTTGAATTTCATTAGGATATTGCCCCTTTTAAAAATATTTTTAGTACATTTGTGTATAATACGAACTTTTAATGTCCGTTATTTTATCCATAGTTTGTTTTAATTGTTGTTTACGAAAGATTTCAGCTTCAGATAACGTTTTTTTCTGAAGTGCTGTCGTAAAAAAGAAAATATGAAAAGTCATAGACGAATTCCTCCTTTCGAAAAGGAATTACAGGTGATCGCAATAAAGCACTTGGCGCTCCTTAACATCATTCATAGCTTTTGTAATTTGCTCATTATGAAGAATTTCAGCTTTGGAAAGTTTATTTCTTTGAATCGTAATACTTAAAAACAATACGCTAATAGTCATCGAATGTTGCTCCTTTCTTTAAAAAATAATGTATGAGACTAAAAAATCGCACAAAAAAGCCACAGGAAGATATCGTTTTCCTATGGCTGGGCGTGAAAAAGCCACAGGAAAGTATACGACCTCCTGTGGCGAATTTATGAATTAAAAGAAATAAAGTACGATTTTTAATTCTCCATTAGGGTGGTCGAATTCATATTTAATTGTCCGAAAAACACAGATACAGTTAACGCTAAAGTTAAAGCATGCAATTGTAATTTCATCATTTCCTTCGACCTCCTTTTAGAATATTTTTCTTACGTTAGTAATTATATACAATTAATGGATAATTGTAAACATAAAAAGTGAAAATTTTTAATTTTGATTAAAATGCGTATATTTAAAAGGGCTTTTTAAAGGATACATTGTATGGATTGGATAATAAATAGAACGTGGGGGTGTCTAATGAAGTATATGAATAGAATAGCAGGTGTTATGCTAACAATTTTATTAGTTGTTACTGCTTGTTCTAATGGGGAGCAAATAAAAGAAATATCACATATTGAACCTGGGGCTTTTAAAAAATATACGGGGACATACGTTGGAAATAATTCCGACGTTATTGCGATTGTTACAAACTTACCTGGTGGTGAAACAGTTCAAAGTTTAAATTTAGAAAATGAAAATATTAAAGTGGAATATGGTGCAAAAGAGAATGGAAATCTTACAGAAGAAATGATTGAGACGTATTGGTTTGATGGGAAGGATACGATGAAGAAGAATTTACTCTTTAATGCTATTTATCTTGCAGTTTTAGTACCAAATGCGAAAGGGTATGAGTTTCGGGTTGAAAATCAAAGTTTTGCATTAAAAAGAGAAGAACTTTTACCCATACTGTATAAAGAATTTAATGATTTACCAAAGGATAATCTTATATGGAATAAGGGAATCGTAATGAATTTCTTTTACGGTAATCAAGAAAAAATAGAAAAGCTAGTTAATAATAAAGATTTTCGAAAGCAATTTTTTAATGAACATCCTGTGCGGGAATCTAAGTGATATGGAGGAAGATATGGTTATTTAACGATTGAAAATACGGACATTTTTTAAAGGGAGTCATTCAGTATCGAATGATTCTTTTTTTGATGAAAATTATGGAAAAAAATATAACGTTGTGCTATGGTTAATTACATAAATAATGAACCTATGAACCTAAGGTGGTGAAATCGTGAAACCTACTCTAGAACAAAATAAGTTAATATACATACAAATTGCAGAAACAATTGAATCTGATATTTTAAAAGACATATTACTTGAAGAAGAACAAGTCCCGTCGACAAATCAATTTGCGAAGATGTTACAAATTAATCCGGCTACAGCTGCAAAAGGAGTAAATCTACTAGTAGATGAGGGGATCTTATATAAAAAGAGAGGGATCGGGATGTTTGTTACAAAGGGAGCAAAAGAAGTCGTACTAAAAAAAAGACAAAATACTTTTATGACTGAGTATTTACCTAAAGTGTGGGAAGAAGCAAAAGTACTAGAAATATCAAAAGACGAATTGATGGACATGATACACAAAATTACGAAGGAGGGGAAAGAGGGATGATTGCACTTGAAACGAAAAACTTGTCTAAAAAATATAAAAAGAAATTAGCTGTTAACGAAGTAACTATTTCATTGGAAGAGCATAAAATATATGGTTTGCTTGGAAGAAACGGAGCGGGGAAAACAACTTTATTAAACATACTCGCAGGTCAGATTATTTCAAGTAGTGGAAGCGTATCTGTATTTGGTGAAAATGTATTTGAAAATAGTAAAGCGATGCGAAATATTTGTTTCGTAAAGGTGAAAGAAAACATTAATTTAAGTAGTAAGGTAAAAGATGTTTTTTATTTGTGTAACATGTTTTATGAAAATTGGGATCAAGAATATGCTGAGGAACTTATTAAAAAATTTCAATTGAATGCAAAAGAAAAATATTATGATTTATCCCATGGTATGCAAACAATTGTTGGTATTATTAAAGGTTTAGCTAGTAGAGCACCAATTACTATTTTTGATGAGCCGACTACCGGTTTAGATGCAGCACATCGAGAGTTGTTTTACGAATTATTATTGGAAGATTATAGTGAATATCCACGAACAATCATCTTATCAACACATTTAGTTGAGGAAGTGTCCCATGTTATAGAAAATGTAATCATATTAAAAGAAGGATCGTTAGCTGTTCAATCCTCTGTGGAAGATTTTTTAGAAAAAGGACACATAATATCAGGACATAAAGATAAAGTGACAAATTTTTTAATGGGGAAAAATGTTGTAAAACAAGAGTTGTATGGGAATAAAGAGATTTCTGCGATATGGGGAGATCTTTCTGCTAGAGATTATGAGCTAATAGAAACTGAAGGGTTAGAAATAGGCAGAGTAACACTGCAAAAACTATTTATTTATCTAACAGATAATGAGGTGAAATGAAAATGCTTTTAAAACAATTAAAGTTACATATGAAATTTCATTATAAGGCTATTCTTATCTTTTGGTGTGTGGCATTATTTATAAAATGGACAACAACTGTAACTGATATAAAGGGACTAAAGGTAGCATTTTTACATGATATCTTCAATAATTCATCTATTGCAATTGCAATATTTATTGTGGCAAGTGTTTTTCTTGTTCAAGATGACATATTTCGTACAGTTGTCTCATTTGGCGTTACTAGATTACAATTCTTTATTGGTTCAGTATGTTTTATCATATTACAATCAGTAATTTTTTCATTTCTACAAGTTTTGCTTTTACAAGGTACATTTTATGAAACGAAACATATAAATTTAGGAGCACATACAATTGAACAATTCTTTGCACAGTTCGTGTTCTATCTATTATTAGCTAGCTTATTTCAATTAACAACTATTTTTCAGAAAAGATTTAATTGGATAGGCTTTGCTTTTAGTGTGATTTTTTTCTTGGGGTTGACGAGTACAATTTATGGTAAGGTAGGTTTGAAAGAATTGGTATTTATTGATAGTAAATCGTTACTTGATATACCCAATTTTATATCAATTTCGATAGTGCTTATTTTAATATACTTTATAATTAGCGCTCTATTTATTCGTAAAGTTTCTTTTGAGGATACGATTTAAGCACAAATACTTTAAGAGAGAAGGAAGACTGTATGGGAGATACTTCTTCACTAATAACCGTCTTTTTATGCGTGGCACTGCTAATTTTTTGGCGACGATATCGTTCTATGTATAAGCCGATAAAGGGAACGGGAAAACGTATTTTGTGGCCATTACTATTTTTAACACCGGGTATTTTATTGTTTTTTGGTCCAGTACATCCAGCTATATTACAAGTGACTATAGCAGCATCCAGTGGGGTGATTTTCGCAATCCCACTTATATTTCTAACAAACTATGAGCGAAGAGAAGACGGAAACATTTATACGAAAAAAAGTGCTGCCTTTTTAATTACTTTTATCGGAATTGTTATTTTAAGATATAGTTCAAGACAATATATCGTTGGCTTAGATCCGCAAACAATAGGTTTATTATTTTACGTTATTGCAATATCATATATTATTCCGTGGAGGATTGCTTGTTATATAAAGTTTAGGAAAGTTTGGCGGGAAAATAATAATCATGCTATATGAAAACTTCTCATTTGAGAAGTTTTTTATTTTTCTATGTAAGTGAAATAACTTGTTGAAGTGCAAACTACCATGCAATATGATAAATATAAAAAATTGAGGAGAGTGGGGGATATAAAAATGCGTACAATTTTACTTTTTCTAAATAACATGTCTACTGATGAGATAGAAAGTATTCGAGAAATACACGATCCTTTATTTGGTTTAATTCCTCCCCACATAACAATTGTATTTCCTTTTGAAGGTAATATTTCAAATGATGAATTGAAATCGCATATTTCGAATCTAGCAAAAGGGATAGGTACAATTGAGATTAAGTTTGCAAGTGGTGTAACTAGTATAGGAGACTATTTATTTTTAGAAATTGAGCAAGGAAAAGAACAAATAGAAAAACTACATGATAAATTGTATACAGGCCCCTTATTACGATTTTTGAAAAGAGACATTCCGTACATACCGCACGTAACAGTCGGAAGAGAAAGTAGCCCTGAGTTAGCAACTGAAATAGCGAAGGAGATTCCTAGTTTTCATGAGAAGTTGAACTGTGTAATCAATAGGATTAGTGTGGAACGAATTGGTGAGAATGGAAAATCAATTATTGAATTTGAAGTACCATTGCAAAAAAGCTGACAAAAGTCAGCTTTTTTATTTCATACCATGAAGTAAAGTACCAATCGCACCACTATAACCGCCGTCTTGTAAAAAGACAGGTATTTTGTTTTGATATTTTGTATAGCTACTTATAATATTTTGAAGATGTACGTTATTACATAGAGTAGAACCGATGTAAATGATATGGTCAATGTTTTTTGCTTCGGCGAATTGAAGGCTTAATGCTGTGACGACTTCACCGACAAGTCCTTGAACGGTAGCTAGTATATCTGAACTACTATAATTTGAGTCTGTAATGGTCGCTTTTCCGAAATTGCTAGCAGTTAAGTTATTATCAAGAGGGGAGAGAATCCCACCATAAATATCTCCAACTGTAATATCTAGACTGTTTCTTGAACCAATTTTCGTAAGAGGAATCACGTCTTCAAAATGATCTATATTTGTTAATAGTTTTGAAAGACCCATAATAGTACCACCGCCAACTCCAGTTCCACCAGCGCGAACATATTGCTTGTCATGAACATAGTGAATGGAAGTGCCTGTACCAATATTTGTTAATAAAAAGTTGTTTATAGCACGTTTTTCTTCTTTTAGTATGTAGCGTACTCCTACTAAAGTTGCTTCAAACTCGTTTAATTCTACTATTTTATATGAACTTGAAAGGAGTTGTTCTAACTGTGTAGCTTTACCACCTGTAATGCATAATTGTGTAATTGAATTATTATTATGAAGCCATTCTTTAATTCTTTCTTGTTCATATGAATAAAATTTTTTAAAAACTAATTTGTTCATTTCGTTAAAGTAAGCAATTTTTGTTAATGTTCCCCCAGCATCAATACCAACAACATTCCGCATTTCCCTACCCCTTACTATGTAATCTGTTTAATCAGCTTGATATATTAATAGCTTTTCAATGGTAACGATTGATTGACCGTTTACAGAGGCAATTCCTTTCCCAAGAACAAAACCTCGTCTGTTACGTGTTAATTCATAATGTAAGTCAAGTTTATCACCGGGATACGCATTTTCATGAAATTCCACCCTATCTAAAGAGGAGAGGAAACCAAGTCCCTCAGATTCACCTGTACTTACAAAAGCACTAAGTTGAGCCAGTGCTTCTACAATTAGCATATGAGGCATATAGTTTTGATTTTCATTAATAAACCACTCGTTATTTGTGATCAGTTTGTATCCTGTAGCTGATTGAGATTCTTTAACGTTTGTAATTTTATCAATCATTAAAAATGGATAGCGATGGGGAAGAGTATCTTTAATATTCATATCGTACCTCCAGGAATAATAATACCCCTGCTAAAGTTAAGCAGGGGAGTTATTATTAATTCTTAACTAATTCTTCTATTTTTTCAATAGAGAAAATACCGCTATTTTTAATGTTTTCAACTACTTCTTGTAATACTACTTTATCTTGAACAAGTGCAATACGAACAAAACCTTCGCCATGAGGACCAAATGCATGGCCTGGTGTGACAACGACATTTGCACGATCCATAAGTGCATAAGCGAACTCTAGCGAAGTCCATCCTTTCGGAATTTCAGCCCAAACGAACATACTTCCAGCTGGTTTATCGACATTCCAACCGAATTTGCGGAATCCGTCCACTAAAGTATCTCTACGTTCTTGGTAAATTCCACGGTTTTTTTCGCAAAATGCAGCGCCGTGTCGTAATGCAGCGGATGCAGCTTTTTGAATTGGTAAAAACACACCGTAATCTGTATTAGACTTAAATTGCGTAAGCGCGCCGACAATTTCTTCGTTACCAATCATATAACCAATACGGCTACCAGCTAAACTATAACTTTTAGATAAAGAATTAATTTCAACGCCAACTTCTTTTGCACCAGGTACAGATAAGAAGCTAATTGGCTTTTGACCATCAAAATAAAATTCAGCATAAGCAAAATCATGGACAACGATAATATTATGTTTTTTCGCGAATGCGATTACCTCTTTAAAGAAATCTTCATGTGCCATTGCTGGAACTGGATTTCCTGGGAAGTTCAAAATCATCATCTTTGCTTTATTGGCGATTTCTTCAGGGATAACTTCCAAGTTAGGTAAGAAATCATTTTCTTTTTTTAATGGCATGTAGTAAGATGTTGCACCGGCCATTTGAATTCCTGTTTCATAAGCCGTATATCCAGGATCAGGAACTAATATAATATCTCCCGGATTTGCAAAAACCATCGGTAAATGAACGAGTCCGTCTTGTGAACCCATTAATAATAAAACTTCTTTATCGGCATTTAAAATAACGTTATGAGTGTTGTTGTAATATTCAGTTACAGCTTCGTGAAATTCTTGAATACCAGATAATGTATATCTGTAACTTTCTTTTGCACTTGCTGTATGTACCATTTCTTCTCTCACAAAATCAGCAGGAGGCATATCAGGATTCCCGATACTTAAATCGATCATTTTATGACCTGTTGTAATTTTCTCTTTTTTATAGGCGCCTAATTCACTAAATATAGAAGATTGGAATGCTTTCATTCTAGTTGCTAAAGTGTAAGTCATCAAAACCCCTCCTAAAAACAGTGTTTTCTTTCTGTATTTTTAATTATTCTGAAAACACATGTTTACATTTTATCATTTTTTTATGAAAATTAAAACGATTGACAAATTTAGAGGGAGGATAATAAGGGGGAATATAAAAATAACGTAGAAAATATTTTCTACGTTATAAATGAAGATTAATTGTTTGTTTTTTTATATGTACATGTTTTTTCAGTTGTAAAAAAGTATACATTTAATTCATTATCGACAACTTTTAAAGATTGATCTGATGTAAACGAGTTACCATAATCAATACGATACACGTTAGAATTTTTAACAAACGATCCTTTAAATAAATCCTCTTTTTTAGTTGTTGTTTGCATTTCCACTAAATTGTGAACAACCTTTTCTTTCTTTTCTTCTTTTACAACTGTTTCAAATTTATAATACACAGGGCATTCACCTTTTTTATTATCAATGACTTCCCAAGAACCGTATATATCATTATTGCTACATCCACTAAGTAGAACGATTAATATAGGGAAAATAAATAGAAGCTTTTTCATTGTGTACTCCTTTCTTATTAGTTTTTATAAATGTGCGAATACGATAGGAATATTGTAATGAATAAAGTTTAAATTTTTATAAAGAATTAATAAATTTCACATAAAAATTTGGAGAAGGGTGGGATTTCAAAATAAAAAGGCATGAATCTAGTGTAATGCCAGATTCATGCCTAATGGTCTATCTTATGTTATGTCTTTTGAGGATAAATGAAGCGGAAAGAAGAATGACAATTCCATTTACAACATACATATTTGCAATAATAAAGGCTAGGTTAGCTGCGCCAAATCCACCTTTATCGAATATAGAGGTGAATGCTGTAGTAGTCAAAAAGATAATGGGAGTTAACAGTAAAAATAAGAAACCTGCAACAATTCTTCTTTTAAAGTTATTTTGGGATAGGGAAATGGCTAAAAAATTAAGGGCGCCAAACATAATGAATGAAAACAGAAGGGTAATTAATAATTGGATGCCATCAGACATTTCCACAGCTCCTTTTTGAAAAATCTGTAATTTATTTTATTCGAAAGTAGTAGGGGATAATCCTTTAAATATTTGAACTACATAAAGAGAATAGATTTTAATCCTTGAAATTCAAAAAGAATGGACCCAGTAAAATACGGGATCCATTCTTAAGAAGTATTAGTTTTATAAATTTGCAGATTGCGACGTTTGTTTTTCAAATCGTTTCTGTTTAGATAGGGAAATAAATATAATTAACAATGAAATGACTCCGAAAATTAGAACCATATACTGTAATCCAATCGTATCTAAGAAGAAGCCTGTGCCGAGTAAGACAATTTGGAACATAATTCTTTCAAACATATTACGGAATGAGAAGAGACGGCCGTGATAGCTTTTTTCGACTTTCGTTTGGAAAATTGTCGACATAATAGGGAAGAAGCAGCCAACACTAAATCCAAACAAACCAAATGAGGCAAGTGCCATCCATTTAATATCGCTAAAGAACAACGAAAGGTGTGCAAAAGCGGTACAAAATGCGAAGAAATATAGTAACTTTTCAGGTTTGAAATGATCAGATAAACGTTTAATAACGAATGCACCTAACATAAACGCTACACCTTCAATTGTATATATGAATCCTTTAATTGTTGGGTCATGTTGCATTTCGCTAATGTTAATAACCATTAAATTGAATCCAGCTATAAATAAAAGAGGGATAATACTTAATATAAGTGCTTTAAAAGCAATAGGGATTCCTTTTAAAATACGAAATACTTCCATAAAACTATTATCTTTAGCTGATTGTTTACTTGATGTAGCGGATTTTTTATCTTCAAATTGTAGGAAGAAAGTTGAGAGGAATAATAAAGCGTATGCTGCCATTGAGAAGGCATACATATACTGTAAACTCATTACAACTAAAAGAATGCCACCTAGTGAAGTACCTGCAATACGAGCGATTGTACCGATATTCATATGTACACCGTTCATTTGTAATAGCTCATGTTCATTAACGATGAGTGGAATTACAGATTGTAATGCAGGGAAATAAAATGCCGCGGAAATTTGAAGTGCAATCATAAATGCAATCATGAAAGCGATACTTTCATATTGAATAGCGAAAAACATGAAAATAACACTAATAACACGACCAAATCCAGCGTAAAGAAGAACTTTCTTTTTTTCATATTGATCAATGACACGCCCAGCCATTGGACCGACTAGAACACCAGCTAACAGTCCGATAAATAATATAACGGATTTCATAAAATCAGAAGGGACGTATTTTTGCATAAATTCAAGATTACCAAGAATACCAAGCCATAACCCTAGACCAGCAATAAACTCCCCAATTAACACAATCCAAACATTTTTATTACGCCACATAATGTAAAACCTCTCTGTCTTTTAAAATGAAAAACTCGTATATAAAACCTCCTTATTTTATGTATTATTTTTAACGAACTTTTTTAGAGTCAGAGTCTATATTACGTGTTTCATTAATGGATTTCAATCTTTTTGATTTGTAAAAAAATGATGAATTAAGTGATACAATGGGTAACTAAAAATACAAAAAATTCACAAGTAAATTCAAAGGGAAGGTAAGTGTGGGTAAAATAAAAAAAGTAAGAACGCAGATAATACGTCTTACTTTTCTCAAAAAACCAAAATAGATTAAATTAGCAACACTTATGATCTTGTCCAATAGCTAAGCCGCTAAAAGACAGAGGACCAACAATGTCTGCACTTGCACCACTAGTAAGGTTTTCTACAGTTAATGAATACTCGTGAGTCCCGCAGCTAACATTTTGATCTATAGCTTGAAATGTTTGCGCGTAAAATTGCTCAGAATCTGTAGATTCAATCCCTACTTGAGCGTTGAAGATTTCTGTATTGTCACGGAAAATTCGGAATAAAACTTGTGAAATCTCAGTTATACCTTTAACCCCAACTGTAGCAATTAATTCTACTCGATTATTACGTGAATCTCTTCTTGAAATTTTTAATTTAATACTTGCTAGAATTGCTTTTTCTGGGGAATGGGGAATTACAAAAGTTGTTTCACCTGTTTTATTTAAAGGTTGAGTAGCTTGATAATCAATGATATGAGTCATATTCGTCACCTCCTCATATACTAAAATATGAAGGTAACGATGAATTAGCTTGGACATATATTATAAGATTTTAAGAGAATTGAGGAGTAATGTTGAATAAAGGGAGATAATATAAAAGCATCAAGAAAAAATCCCAATTATGAGAGTCATTTTTTGATGCTTTTCATACTTTAGGCGGAATATTCTTCTTTACGTACTTCGAAGAATTCATTCCGGCGTAAGTAATTAAAAATTTTTTCCGAAACCTCTTCTTCATGAGACACTAAGAATCGTTGATCAAAAGCATAGAAAGATTGACCTTTAATTAATTTTACGTAGTATATTTTACACGCCTCCTTTAAATTAGGATTCTTAAATACTTTATATTATGATGACCTATCTGGTTGTTAATAATACTTAAAGTTTCAAAGGGGAGAAGTATAAATTCAAAAAAACATTGAAATAGCTTACAAATCTGTAATGTTTTTGTCACCTTTGCCGATAGTTAAAATTAACCAGTATCTTCTATACTACAAATAGGTTCCATAAAACAAGGGGGTAGAAAGATGGAGGAAGTAATTGGAGAAGTTGTAGCAGGGATTTGTGAATTTGTAGTTGAAGTTACGGTGGATGTTTTAGGAGATTTAGTTTCCGGAAATGATGAAGAGAAAGAAACATTATAAAATTTGTAAAAAGTTTAAAGATAAACAATGTGTAAAAGCTGATTTCTAAAGGGAAGTCAGCTTTTATATTTTTTACATTATATTAATAATATCTAAATATTAACCTGTTATGATATTAATGAAATCAATAAAGGAGCTGACCGATATGAATATGCCGAATTCTAGATGTGATGTACCTGATTCTAGTACGATTGTAGCGAATATAAATGAAAAAGAATATCAATTTATTGTTCGTATACATCCACTTGCAGGAAAGATGATAGCGCTATTTGAAAATGGGAAAGAATATGGCTTGCTTGATAAGGAAATCGCTAGTAGGGATAAATTTATTAGGTCAGAGCTTACTAAGTTGAAGCATTTCAACATAGATATGTCCTGGGTGGATATGGATTGGCATGGACCAATATGGATTGCATGCAAGAGAGGCTACTAATAGCGAAGTAGAAATTATTGTGAAGTTACAGGGGGATTAAGTTATTTAGACGTGTAAGAAGATCCTCAAATATAAGAGATACTTTGGGGGGGTGTGGGATAATTCCCCATAACTTTTTTTGTTTTGTGCTTAAAAATAAAAGAGTTAAATTTTTTTGATAGAAGGTCTCTAATACAAGAGACGAGACTAAACTAAAAGAGGATTTGAAATTATATAAAGAGAACTTATAAATTAAATATAATACTTTATAGAAAGAAGATGATAGAAGTGAGTAAAGAAGAACTTGTGAAACAACAATTTGGTAGTAATGCAGAGAAGTATGTGAAAAGTAAAATTCATGCAAAAGGACTGGATTTACAATATGTAGTTCAGCAAGTTGAAACTCGTCATAATACTCGTCTTCTTGATATTGCTACCGGTGGTGGACATGTTGCTAATTTGTTAGCCTCAATGTTCAAAGAGGTAGTCGCTCTTGATTTAACAGAAAAAATGTTAGAAAAAGCAAAAGGTTTTATAGAAGGGAACGGACATGAAAATGTATCATTTGTAGCAGGACATGCAGAAAGGTTACCATTTGCTGATGAATCCTTTGATACAATTACATGCCGAATTGCAGCACATCACTTTGTTGATCCTTTGCAATTTATTTTTGAAGTAAATCGAACGTTAGAAGATAATGGGTTATTTATATTAATTGATAACGTTTCACCAGAAAATAATGAGTTTGATACATTTTATAACTTTATCGAAAAGAAGAGAGATCCAAGCCATGAACGAGCTTTGAAAAAAACAGAATGGATTACTTTATTAGAAAAACATGGTTTGCAAATGCAGTCATGTCATACTTTTGACAAGAAGTTCGATTTTGATTGGTGGTGCGATATGATGGATGTTCCTATGCAAAAACGTGTAAAGTTAACAGAGTGTATGATGAAAACATCAAATGAAATGCAAGAATTTTTCAAAATTCAATTTGGAAACAATAAAATTGAATCGTTTTATACTGAAATGGCACTGTTCGTATGTAAAAAAAGTTCAACATTAAAAAGATAAATTTCTTGCAGTCTTTCTGATGTACGATATACTTAGTACAGAGAAAATGAGAATTGAGGAATAGTAATAATGATTCGTGTACGTATTGAGGGAACTGAGGAAGATATGCTTGAATTTTTAGAGAAAATGCCTGACATTCCTGGGTTTGAAAAAACACATATGAGAGAACCGAGAAAAGGGAATAATCCGAAATATGATTCAAGCAAAAGTGTACTAGCATATTTATCTTATAAAAAGATTGAAGTCGCCAATAAATAGGTGGCTTTTTTAATTATCTCTGTTTCACCGCCTTGTCTTTTTCGCATAATAATAATAGTAGATTATGCTGGAGAGGGGTGAGGAAAGTTAATAAAAAAATAATCTTTTTCGGAGATTTTGGTATTGATGATGCAATAACGTTAATCTATGCGAATAAAACATGCAAATTAGATATTATCGGTATCGTTGCAGAGTATGGAAATGTATCAAGAGAAATTGTTACGGAAAATGTTTATTTTTTAGAAAGATACTATGCTACAAAAGTGAAGATTATTGAAGGTGCCAGTAGACCAATGACAGCTGAAGAACCTTTGTTTTTCCCTGAAATTCATGGGGATCACGGTTTAGGTCCAATTATTCCACCGAAAATGAGAATTTGTGACAGAGAAAATTTTTGTGAATTGATTAAATTAATTGAGCCTTGTCCAGAAGATATTATTATAGTCGCGACGGGACGATTAACAACACTTGCAACATTATTTTTATTGTACCCCAATTTAATGAATCGAGTATGTTCTTATTATATAATGGGCGGTGCTTTTCTATTTCCGGGAAACGTTACACCTGTATCAGAAGCTAATTTTTACGGCGATCCAATTGCCGCGAATATCGTTATGAAATATGCGCAGAATGCTACTATATATCCGTTAAATGTAACGCAGCGTGCTCTTATTACTCCTGAAATGGTCGATATTATTGATAAAGAAGGAACCGGGCAGGCGAAACTTATTAAGCCAATGATCGATTTTTATTACGAGAACTTTTACAAAAAAGAATATCCAGGTATTGCTGGGAGTCCGATTCACGATTTACTTCCGTTCATTTCATTAATAAATGATGATATTTTTGAATATAAAAAATCAGCAGTTTGGATTAGTACGACGAATGATGTAACGAGAGGTCAAAGTGTTGCAGATTTTAGAAAAATAGCTGAGCCAACGACGTTTGATAATCGTCCTATACAAAAAATTGCCGTTGAATTTAATTATCAAGCGTTTAAAGACGAATTTATGAGAACAATATTGAAGCCAGATTGTCCTTAAAAGGGTGCGCAGATTTGAATGATTTTCATAAGACGAATAACTTACGAAAAATGTAACATAACTAATGGTAAGCAATTGTTTCTGATTATAATTTTTATTGGTCAATTATAAAGGAGGAAATGATATGATTTGGTCTTTAATCGTTGGTGGTATATTAGGATGGTTTGCAAGTTTAATTACTGGGAAGGATGTACCTGGCGGTGTAATCGGTAATATTATTGCAGGTATTGTCGGTTCTTGGCTTGGTACAGCGTTACTTGGTAAATTCGGACCTGTTATAGGCGGATATGCGATTGTTCCGGCTTTAATAGGCGCGATTGTTTTGATTTTCATCGTAAGCTTTATATTCCGTGCAATGCGGAAATGAATACAGGGGACTGTTTACATTTGTAAGCAGTCCCTTTGTATTATGTTGTCTAATCTGTTATGCTACTGTTATACAAACAGGAGGTGTCAGCATTGAAATCATTTACAGTAAATTTTCATCAAGAGGATAATGCAAAGGCAACAACAGTACATAAATTAAGTGAAGAGGACTTCGAGAAAGCAACAGAAAAAGGTACTCGTCATCTATTTGATTTAGATACAAACGTTGGTTTCTTCGTATTCTTTGATGCTGAAGATACAGAAGGAAACGAGCAATACTTAATGTTACAATATGAAGGAGATCATGAAGAACCAAGTGCTTGCTACGGATTTGATTTGAAATTGTTCTATCAATTTTTAGCACTATACTTAAATGATCTTGAATTCCAAGGTGAGACAAATGAAGAAGAGGAAGAAAATGGTCCAATTCATCATTTAGCGCACTTACTTTACCATATCGTTGAAGACGGTAAATCTATCGAAGTGTAAAAATACATATTTGAAGCTGTCCTTTAATAGGGCAGCTTTTTTAATTATATAAATAGGTAATCTTAGTAGGTGTAGTTTTATATTTCTTCCATGTTTCACCCGCAACATTTCTGTTATAATTGGCGTAACTAAATTCATGGAGGCTATTTCTGTGCTCGTAGATGTAAAACATTTTATAAAAGCAGTAGGATTAACTGTTATCACATCGTTAAGTGGGGACAATACATTTGCTCACAATTTTAAAACTGTAAAAAGCACTTTCACTACATACATAAAGAAGTTAAGATTAACCTTTTAATTTTATTTTTATAATTTAAATAGACACATTACTTAGGGGAGATAATTTGTTTACAATAGAAAATTACACAAATTCTTTAAAAAAAAGCCTCGAAGAAAAATCGGATGATTTGATTCGAAATATAAAAGAGACACTTCAGTTTAATTATTATGAAGGGATAGATATATTAGATTTCACAGCTTTTGTTCAGTCATTTGAAATGTCCGTTGTCATGTTTTCGATGGATAGAGGAGCAAATGAAGTTTTTTATGAAGGAAAGGATAGCAGTGTCTTTTCTGGTAGTCACAATTTGATAGATGATGTAGAATATTATAAATTCCATGATGACGAATCAGACGAATTTTGGGAGTTTTATGAAGAAAACGATGAAGCATTATCTGAAATTGAAACGAAAGCTATAGTGGAATGGTTTGCTATGTGCTGGAATAAAGCAGGTGGTACGAGCGTTAAATTACCGTCTTACTTTAGTTTTCATGATTATGATGAATGCTTTGATTTACATAACAGCAAATGGATTTCTGACGGCGACAAATGGTTTGATTAAATTTCAGAAACCCCAAAAATATTAAACCAGCAGGGAATGATTATTCACTCCCTGCTGGTTTTTTGCATTTAAAGGAGCCTTTGTGACAGTGTATTTTAAGTTATAGAAAAAGGATATAACGAGTAAGGAGAGAAGGTGTAAATAAGGAGATGAATAAGATGATTAACAATACAATTCCAAGCTTTTTAAAGCTTTTGGAAAGCAATGATATAGGATTACATGACTTGAACGAATATTATGATATGCACCCAGAGGCATTCGAAGAGTATTTTAAGTTTCGTAGTAATGGTGATTCATCGTTACAATATTATAAAGAAATTGAAGAGAACATTAAGAAACGTTTTTTACAGGATTATGTTGAAGGATGGACAGTTGAAAAAGAGAAAGAATGGTTCCGTCTATCAGGAGGGACTTATTTCGGATACAACCGACTCGGTTATTTTTTAGGAAAATCATATATAGAGTATATGGTCCGTACTTTCGGAGAAACGGAAGCACTTACTTTTTGGGGAAAAAATAATTTGAGGAGTAGTGTTATGGAATGGTTACAAAAGTGAATATATTGAAGAGGGAGGTTGAAAATGATGAAAGTATATATGAAAGTACTTATATTTTTCCTAACTTTAACGTGTGTAGCGGCTTTAACCGCATGTACTAACGCTGAGGAAAAGAAGCAAACTAATTCAACATCAGAAAATAGTACGGAAAAAAAGAGCGATACGTCAGAAAAGAGTAAAAAGAATGAAGAGACTGCTCCAAAAAAAGAGAAAGAACCTGTGGAAAAACCAAAAGGTCAAGAATCGGTAAAACCTTCAACGGAGTCTAATACGAAAAATACAGTGCTTAATCAAAAATCAATTAACCATGTAAAAGATTTATTTGAGCAAGCGAAAGAAGGTAAAGTACCTAACGTGCCATATGCAGCGCATACAGGAGATATAGAAGAAATAGAGAAGGCGTGGGGGAAAGCTGATAAGACGGAGCAAGCAGGAAACGGGATGTATGCAACTTTTACAAGTAAAAATGTAGCATTTGGCTTTAATAAAGGATCACAAGTCTTTGACGTACGCTCTTACCATTCAGAGCTCAAATCGATTACGTTACAAGAAATCGAAAAGGCTTTAGGAAAACCAGTGTCTGTTAAAGAAAATGGTAATGATAAAATTTATGTTTATAAAGTAAATGACCAGTTTGAATTGAAATTCGTAATTCCAAAATCGACTGGTAAAGTACATCATATTTCTGTGTTCTCACCGGAGGATAGTATTAATAAAATGGCAGGTTAAATGAAGAGCTGTTCCTATAGGGACAGCTCTTTTGTTTTGTTTCTTTCTAACGATTGAACAAAAAAAGCTTGAATGATACCACCGATTATTAATAAGAAGGCACAAATATAAAATAGAGTACTACCGCTTAATTTACTTAATAACAATGCACCTACAAAAGGCCCACAAGTTCTTGAAATATCCCAATGTATACCGTATATAGAAAAATATAATCCGCGTCTATGACTTGGAGCGATTTGTGAAACGAATCGTAGTAAGTGATTCAAAGCTATACTTTGCCCAATTACTAAAAAGAGCAATGTGAAGAATAATGACCATATTGTCGTGGAATAACCGTAGCCAATCGCAGCTAACGTAAAGCAAGTATAGGAAATAACAATGATTTTAGGCATAGAAAACTGTTCAGACCATTTCACAAGGGGAATTTGGAGAAGCACTTCCATGACAGCTTTACAAGTTGAGATAAACACGAGTACAAATAGAAAATTTGGAAATACACTTTCGGCGAATATACGATAATTTGATTCGGTTTGGGCGTAGAAAAAACTAATCGGTAGCGTAGAAACCATAAGTCCAAACACAGCGTAATGCTTTGAAATAAATTGTTTTGGCGAATATACTTCTTTAGTTTTATTAACGTTTTTCATGAGTGGAGCTGTTTCAGGAAGCTGCGTCCAAACGAGAATAGCATATAGCGTAAGGGCTACACCTTGCAAAATAAATAAATACTCAGGGTGACTAGTATAGAAAAAGGCGCCGATTAATGGGCCAATTACAGAGCCGATTGCTCCCGTAGTATGCAGAACAGCAAATATTTCTGCCTGTTGTTCTTCCTTCGTTAAGTCAGCGATTTGTGCTCGCTGTGCCGGAATATATAAAGAGCGACCAATACCATTTACTACATACAATAAGGCGAAAAAGGCGACCGATTCAGCAAAAACGAAGCCGCTTACGGCAAAAGCTTGTAAAAGTAATCCGAGTAACATTATTTTCTTTCGGCCGTATTTATCTGTTACACCCCCAGCGATTAATGTAAACACAATATCAGCGAGAGGCTGTAATCCGAAAAGAAGCATTGTAACGATGACATTACCATTTAACGCTTTATTAACATGAACGATAAAAATGATAGCTAACATCGCTTCAGTCGTTCGGACTAACAATTCACCGAACAATCGAATGAGAATAGGCTTATTATAACGTTTTAAAAGATACTTCATTTTTATTTCCTCCTTTCTATATTGAAATGATAAGATGGAAGCCAGAAATGAAAAAGGGTAGAATGAAAGAGGAAGATTTTTCATCTTTTAGGGGGCGTTTTATGATTATTTTGGAGCAATATATGCACCTGTGGCTCCAGTATGGAAAAGGGAGATCAGAGGGAGAACAATTAGAAATAACAATACAAAATATATCTGAAACTTTATTTTGTACAGAGCGAAATAGTAAATTAATCATAAAAAAATTAGAAGAATTTAATTGGATTATGTGGTTTCCAGGCCGAGGGAGAGGAAATCGTTCAAAGTTGTTATTTCAAAAACATCCACTTTCTTTAATTTTAGAAAGAGGAAAAGAAATAACGAAACAAGGGGACGTAAAAAGTGGAAGTGCATTTATTGAAAGATATAGCTCGTATTTTCCATCACTTCAAACGCAATTTCAAACGTGGATTGATTCGATATTCGGTTATCAAGTCGAAAGGACATCTAAAGGGAGAAGAGATGTGCTACGTTTGCAAGTCCAAATGAATCTAGATATTGCATTAGATCCTGTATACGCTACGATGCGTTCGGAATGTCATATGGTAAAACATGTATACGACACGTTAGTGTATATAGACGGAAATACAAACAGTGTAGAGCCAAGACTTGCGTTTTATTGGGAATATGATGACCAGAAATATATATGGACCTTCTACTTACGAAAAGGTGTTCAGTTTCATAACAGGAAAGAATTTACTGCTTATGACGTTGTACATACATTTAAACGATTCTTGAAAGCGAAAAATAATCCGCATGCGTGGATGTTACAGCACGTTGAAAGTTTACATATTCTTGATGACTACATTGTGCAGATTCGTTTATCTACAGATAATAAGTTGTTTTTACATGCTTTAAGTACAGAACAGTGTTCTATTGTAAATGAAGATGAAGATGGAGATGGAAGGTTAATCGGTACTGGACCGTTTCGATTATGTGAAAAGAATGAGGATGTATTCGTATTAGAAGCAAATGATTTATATTTTCGCGAGCGACCATTTCTCGATCGAATTGAATTATGGAATGTAGAGCACAGCGTAAATACGTGCGATATTTTAGCGAAAGCACACTATAACAATATAGAAAAGCATCATAAAGAACTAACTAGACTTGAGTCGAATGTAACATACATTACATTAAATACCGCAAAAGAAGGACCTATGCAAAACACGATGTTTCGGAAAGCTCTACATAAAATCATTCATAGCAATGCGCTTATCGAGGAATTGCAAGGAGCGCGCGGAGAAATAGCAGAAGAATTGGTTCTAACAAAGGGTGGCACTATACATATAAATGAGGACATATATACGCTTATTAAAGAGAGCTCTTACAGTAATGAAACACTGCGACTATATACATTTACAGAACAAGATCATGTTGAAGACTCATATTGGATACAAAAAGAGTGTGCGAAGTATGGCGTCACTATTGAAGTCGTTTTTCTTGAAACAAAAGAGTTATTGCAAACAAGTACGATACAAAAGGCTGATATAATACATGATAGTGCGACAATTAGTGAGCGTATTGAAGAGAGTTTACTATATATGTTTCTTACAAAAAACAGCTTTATTCATCAACATAGCAATATAAAATTTAACGAAGTATTGCAGTCTTATTTTATAGAGAATCAATTAGAGAAACGGATGACACTGTTACACGATATTGAAGACACATTGTTACGTCAAATTCATATTATTCCTTTATATCGTAACAAACAGCAAGTAAGTTCACACGAAAAAGTGCAAAATATAATGATTAATCCACAAGGTTGGATTGATTTTTATCAAATATGGTTTAAGCCTTGATATATAAAGGTTCTTATGCATTTTAGTAAGATGTGTAAGAACCTTTTTTGTATGGAAATGAAGTTTGTTTTGCACATTTTTACGCTACATGTTATAAAAGTTCATTTACAGCGTAACAGTGTTATGTTACATTGTTATTAGGAAGGAGTGATATACAGTTGATTACAGATTTAATTTCAAAAAAAGATTTATTAGAGTTAACTGGTATTTCATACGGACAGTTATATAGGTGGAAGAGAAAAAATTTAATACCGGAAGATTGGTTTGTACGGAAGTCAACGTTCACAGGTCAGGAAACATTTTTTCCAAAAGAAAAGATATTAGAGCGTATTGATAAAATTCAAACGATGAAAGAGGATCTATCGCTTGATGAATTGGCAAATATGTTTTCACCAAGCGTAACAGAGATTCTTTTAGCAAAGGAAGATCTCATTCGTAAAGAAATTACATCAGAACCTGTTTTACAATTTTTCATGGAGCAAACGAACAAAATGGCGGATTTTCAATTTGCAGATATTCTTTATGTATACGTGTTAGAAGAACTTCTTCAATCAGGAGACGTTAGCTTAGAAGAAGGGAAAATGGTTTTACAAGTTTTACGTGAAAATTATGAAGCGATTAAACATAAAAATTGTGACTTAGTTATTATTCGGAAGTTAGGGATTTCTACAAGCTTCTTAGTATCAAGCGTTGAGGATTTAATTTTTGAAAAGGGAACAAAGATTGTTTTACGTGTAGCAATTATGAAATATACCGAAGCATTAAAAACTAAACTGTTGTAGTGGAGGAGAAATAATGCGTACAGAAAATTTAATTATAAACGGATATGGTTCATCAAACGGTGGAGAGTTCCATAAAGTGCAACTAAATGGAAAAGGAACTGTTAATGGAAACGTTGAGTGCGACCAATTTGAATGTAATGGTTACGGAATTGTTACTGGTGATTTGAAAAGTGGCGATGCGAGAATTAGCGGATCAGGTAAAGTTGAGGGTACAGTTAGTGCAGAGATGATGCGAATCGATGGGAAAGGGACAATTACACAAGATGTAAAGGCGACCACTTTAAAAATTGCAGGAAAAGGGACGATAGGTGGTAATGTAACTGGTGAAGAATTTAAGATCAATGGTCAAGCGACGATTGATGGTAATTGTGAAGTTGATATTTTTTCTTCAGAAGGACAATTTACAGTTGGTGGATTATTAAGCGCAGATGAAATTAATATAAATATTCATGGTACATGTAGAGCGAAAGAAATTGGTGGCCAAACCATTAAAGTAAAACATAGATTGAGTGCTTTTAGTAGACTATTTAAAACAGTATTTGGCTTACAGTTAGAAGCTGAACTGCTAGAAGGTGACAATATCGATATTGATTATGCTCACATTAAAACAGTAAGGGGAAACAATGTTACTGTAGGGCCGAACTGTGAGATTGAACTAATTGAATATACTGGGGTTCTTACTGTTGATAAAAGCGCAAATGTAAAAGAAATTAAGCAAGTTTAAGTTTAAAAGGGAGAGAGGAATCGGTATGGAAAATCAACATAGTCTTACTGTAAATGGATCGGGTAGCTCAGCAGGTGGAGATTATAACAAAGTAAAGATACGCGGCGAAGGAACAATCTCTAATCATATGAGTTGTAATGATTTTAAAACGTATGGTACGAGTGAAGTACGTGGCAATATGAAAGCGAAAAATTATGTCGTGTATGGAGATAGTGAAGTACAGGGGAATATGGAGGCGGAATATGTAAAAGTATATGGCAATGCCCAAGTACAAGGCGACGGACAAATTAATAAAACAAAAGTTAGAGGTATGATAGAATTTAAAGGGAAGCTATCCGGTGATTTCGTAGATGTGAAAGGCGCTTTAAATGTAAAGGGAGATATAGAAGTAGAGGAATTATTACTAACTGGTGGTCTTGAAAGTGATGGTTTGCTTAATGCTGAAAATATTGAAATCTCACTTCGTTATGAAGGAAGTAAAGTGAGAGAAATCGGTGGGAAAAAGATTACAGTACGTAAAAAATCGAGATTTATTCCTTTTACAAGTCATGCAGGAAGCCTTCAAACATCAATTATTGAAGGGGATGATATTTATTTAGAACATACAATAGCAGACGTAGTAAGAGGAAATCATGTTATAATTGGCCCTGGCTGTGAAATTAGTGTAGTAGAATATCACACTAGTTTTAATCAGAAAGGTAATGCAGTCGTAAAAGAACATAAACAAATATAAGTAGTATGAGGGAGAGCAAGGTTATGGTTGAGAAGAATAATAAGCTCGGTTTTGTTGTGGCGGGCTTATTGCTAGGGATTTTAATGGCATCAATGGATAATACCATTGTCGTAACAGCGATGGGAACAATCGTTGGTGATTTAGGAGGCCTTGAAAATTTTGTATGGGTCGTTTCTGCCTATATGGTCGCAGAAATGGCAGGTATGCCGATTTTCGGTAAACTATCAGATATGTATGGTAGAAAGAGATTCTTTATTTTCGGTTTAATCGTCTTTATGATTGGTTCGGCACTTTGTGGAACTGCTGAAAACATTACACAGTTAGGTATTTATCGTGCCATTCAAGGTATTGGCGGCGGGGCACTAGTGCCAATCGCATTTACTATCGTTTTTGATATTTTTCCTCCAGAAAAGCGCGGGGAAATGGGTGGTTTATTCGGAGCAGTATTTGGTTTATCAAGTATTTTCGGGCCATTACTTGGCGCATATATTACGGATTATATTAGCTGGCACTGGGTGTTTTATATTAACTTACCACTTGGGATTTTAGCACTTATTTTTATTACATTATTTTATAAAGAGTCACGAGTTCATAGAGAACAAAAGATTGATTGGTTTGGCGCAATTACTTTAGTTGGTGCAGTAGTTTGTTTAATGTTCGCCTTAGAATTAGGCGGACAAAAGTATGATTGGGATTCTAGCTTTATTTTAAGTTTATTTGCTGGGTTCGCTATTTTAGTAATTGCTTTTATTGTTATTGAACGAAAAGTAGAAGAACCAATCATTTCATTTGAGATGTTTAAACAACGTCTATTCGGAATGAGTACAATTATTGCCTTATGTTACGGGGCGGCATTTATGTCAGCAACTGTGTACATTCCGTTATTTATTCAAGGCGTATACGGTGGTACGGCAACAAACTCAGGTTTATTGTTATTACCAATGATGTTAGGATCAGTAGTTACAGCACAGTTAGGTGGATTTTTAACATCGAAACTTAGCTACCGAAACATTATGATTATTTCTGCTGTAATTATGCTAATCGGATTATTCTTATTAAGTACATTAACGCCAGAAACAAGTCGTATATTATTAACAATTTATATGGTTATTATCGGTTTTGGAGTTGGTTTCTCATTCTCTGTACTAAGTATGGCTGCTATTCATAACTTCGGTATGGAGCAACGCGGTTCAGCGACTTCAACGAGTAACTTCATTCGTTCATTAGGTATGACACTTGGTATTACAATCTTCGGAATGATTCAAAGAACTGGTTTCCAGGATCAATTAGAAGAATCGTTTAAAGGTATGAGCGGGGGAATGAATACAAACGCTTTAGGAGATTCAAGAGCTATTCTATCAGAATCGGCAAGATCTCAAATTCCGCCGCAAATATTAGATAAAATTATTGAAGCTCTCTCTAGTTCAATCGTTCAGACATTTATGTGGGCGTTAGTCCCCGCAAGTTTAGCGTTCGTATTCGTTTTCTTTATGGGAAATGAGCGCATGGTATATAAAAAAGAACAAAACAAGGTGAAAAGTGAAACATCAAAAGCATAAAGAAAAAGCTCCTTTCAATTTTGAAAGGAGCTTTTTCTTATGTACGGAGTCGAATTAGCCTTCGATAATTTCGTATTCTTCGTCTGCTAATAATAAAATTTGTGTTTTCTTACCTTTGTTTTGAACTTCGATTACATCATATGTACCTAAGTCTCTTAGCTTGCTTTGAGAAGCGTTAACCATAACTTCCATAGAATCAATTAAGATATCTTCTTCAACGTATGATTCAGGTAATGCCATATCTTCAGTATCTAATACACATGTATATAGATTTTGTAAGTTCTCAGCAGTTGGGTTTTGTTCCTCAACATCAATGATGTTTTTTACTGCTTCCATATTTTCTTCTTTTACTTGATATACTTTAATTTTAGTCATTGTTTTAATCTCCTTTATTACGTAATCTTAGAGGCTGCACCTCATTATAACGCTTTTTCATTGAAAGATGAAATTGTTATATGTATTTATAGTAAAAATTATGTGTTATTACTTATTATTGGTGTAATTTCCATATTGATGTTAGGCGTAACTAATTATATCCTTACGCTAAAATTATATTGTCCAAGCTTTTCATATATCCCGCTCATATTATGTGTATTAGATAAAAACATATAGGGAAGGGATTGAATGTAAGTAGATTGCGAGCCGAAATGAAATTGTCAATGTTGTCAAACTAGTATATGTGAATTTTTACAAAGTCTAGAATCTTTTACAAAGGTTTAGAGTATCGTAATAGCTGGAAACGAAATCGTTGTATCTTATTTCCTTTCATTTAACAAGATGAAGGGTATCGTGTCATTTGTACAAGAAGACGATGAGGTAATATTTGTAGCTTGTTCAAAAATTGATGCGATTCGAATAGGGAAAGTTTGTAGTTGTAAAACGAAAGTTAAATTTATTGAAGAGGAATTCCGTTTACTTGGAAATGTTTGTCCACATTGTTTAACTGAGGGAAGTACACTATTCTTCGATTTTAATAACCCTGAATTAAGTTTATCTTTACAGGCAAAAATGATTGATCCACCTAGATGTGTTGAATTTTTAGATGAGATTGGGAATGTAGTAAAGCAAATTACTATAGTAGGTGAAGCGATTGTTTCTAAAGATTTGGTTCTAGTACCTGAACTGTTAGATTTTCGATTAATTTTATCGGATACAGCTGGGAATCCTTTGAAATTTGGATTGCTATTTATTAATTTCCCTGATGTTACTTATATTATTATTTTAGCATCAAGCGGATATCTTTCCATTTCGAACTGTTTAAAAATAGAGAGTGGAACTAGTAATGCCGAAATAGAAGAGATGAAAAAGATGATAATGAATGACAATAATACGTACAAGTCAATTATTAAGTTGACTAAAATATATAAAAATGGTGCGACGGAATCTTTTATTTCTAAGAAGGAGTTATAACGTATCTATTGATTAACCCTCTTAGTTAAAATTGTATGTTTCGAAAAAATTTATAAAATAATAAAAAACATTACTTTGTTATTATTTACGGAGAACATTTTTAATTATATAAAAGCTCATTTGTAAGTATTCGAAAAACTATATAAAAGTACATGCTTAATAGTAGCTTCAGAACAGAAGAAGTCATTTTGGAGTCGCTTGTTGAGTAAATAAATTAAAATTGCATAATAAAAAAGTTCACTCCTTCTATAAATGTAGATAAGGAGTGAACTTTTTTATCCTTTTCGGCAAGAAGACTCCATCTGATTTGTGTTACGGGTGAAACCCAACAATTCAGGTGGAGTCTTCTTGCCGTCAGTCAATAGGCTGAACTCTTTTGTTTCGTTCATAACAATTTTTTGATGGGGAACATTCGTTTCTTTTTGTCTTACGATATAATCTGTAGTAGATAAGGAGGGAATATATCGTAAGACAACGAAATTGGATAATAATCATTCGGTTACTTGAGCAAAAAGGAATTAAGATGAAGACCATGTTCACATTTAGTTCCGTTTAGTTCCAAATATTGATTTGTCAAAAGTAATTAACAGTTACAAAAGTGTTAGTTCTCGTTTCGTGAAACGAGATTTCCTAAGATAAAACATTATCTTAGGAAAGAAATAATTTTAATGAACTCTCTGAGAAAGGTGGTGAAAACAATGACTAAAAAGAGAGCAGTGAAAGTATTACGTAAACAAAAAAAAAGAGAAAACATGCAACGATTCACTCAGAAACAGAATATTGGACGAGCGTGCCTCACAGCAAAAGAATTCCGCTTACTGCAACGCATGTCACATAGTTCAAAAGCGTTGCGAAATGTTGGATTGTACACGATTAAACAAAGTTATTTGAACCATAATAAAATGGCTACTGTAAAAGAAGTGGACACTGCCATGCAAACCGATATGAACTACTGGGGCATTCAATCAAACTCTGTTCAAGCGATTCGTAGAGCCTTATTTACAGAAGTGAAGAGCTTTTTTAAAGCATTGGAACAGTGGAAGAAAAAACCTGAAACCTTCACAGGTCGTCCTAGGTTTCCGAATTATTCTCGTTCAAATGACAAACGAATCATTGAAATCTATCAAGTTCCAAAAGTGGATGATAACGGGTATTGGATGATTCCGATGAATGTTGCATTCAGAAAAAAATTCGGTTCCATTAAAATACGTATGCCTAAAAACTTAAGAAATAAAAAAATCTCCTACATTGAGATTGTACCGAAGCAAAAAGGTCGGTTCTTTGAGGTGCATTACACATATGAAATGCACGTTTCTCAAATGAAGAAACAATCCACGACTACTAGTAACGCTTTGAGTTGCGATTTAGGTGTAGATAGATTATTAAGTTGCGTAACAAATACAGGTGATGCATTTTTAATTGATGGAAAAAAACTAAAATCCATTAACCAGTACTTCAACAAAATGATACGTAATCTCCAACAGAAAAATATTGAAAACGGACTTTCAAAACGAGTTGTAACGAATCAAATGGCTGCACTTTGGCATAAACGGGAAAGACAAATAAATGGTTACATTTCACAAACTGTAGGCTTGTTGTTCAAAAAAGTGAAAGCATGCAACATAGATACGGTTGCCGTAGGGTATAAGGCTGGTTGGAAACAAAAATCTGATATGGGAAAAAAGAATAATCAAACATTTGTTCAAATCCCATTTCATAAACTGATTTCAGCAATTGAGAATAAATGTGTAAAAGAAGGTATCCGATTTTTAAAACAAGAAGAAAGCTATACTTCAAAAGCTAGTTTTCTAGATAAAGATACGATTCCAGTTTGGTCTAAGGATGATAGAACTCATTATCGTTTTAGCGGCAAACGGATCACTCGTGGTCTGTACCAAAGTAAAGCAGGGAAATGTATTCATGCTGATATTAATGGTGCATTGAATACATTGGAAAAATCGAGAGTTGTAGAATTGGATGACAATCTCAAAGTGAAAACGCCGATTCTATTAGAAGTGCAAAAACGTAAGGCTGTTGCTTCGTGCATAGCTTAGTGGGTGCGTCAGCCATCCATGTGTACTCGACTTGTCGGGGCTTGTAGCACACGCCGGAGTCATCTGAGTGGTGGCTTCTTCCACAAGGAAGAATTGCTCTTTTTCGAAAGGGTGGTGCAAGTGGGGAAACGATTGTTCGTTTCTAGTACCAACCAAAAACATACTTGGGGTGTTACTGTAAGGTGGCATGAATTCTAGAGCGTCAAACTATCTAGCGATAGACGAAAAGACCTAGAGTTCTAACTCAAGCCCCCACTGAAACGTTTCAACTCAGTGGGGGTAGTTGACCAGTTGGTGTATATATCTTGTTTTTTATGTTATATTTATTCTTTTTGGATTTCAAATGAAATTTCTTTAGCTGCTTTTAAAGCTATTTTTTTAGCTTCTGTTTTAAAATAGGATGCTGCTAAAACGTAGCCACATCGATGTCCCATTGATGTAGGTGGTTTTAAGACAGTTCCTTTTTTAGGTTTTATATAAACTTTCTCTACACCAGGATATTTAGAACTACGGTTCTTTCCTGTAACTCGAATTAGTTTTCCTTTAGATTTAACTGTTAGGTAATGAGTGTATACATATTTATGATGTTTTTTATTTAGTGAAGGTTTATTTCCTAACATTAACTGAATAGTCTCTTGCACTAAGTTGATTCCATGTCCAATTTCAATTATATCATTCATTGCTCCACCTGATATTCTGGGGTTTATCTCAATTAATTTCCAATCATTATTTATTCTCCGGAGTTCTAGATGACAAGCTCCATTTTTCATATTAAAAGCCTGAATAACAGAATTAACTGCATTGAAAAGACTATTATATAGACTTTTGTCTACCTGTCCTAGTAAAGAATAACCAGTAACAATAAAACGTTCAAAGAGTGTAATTTCTTGTTCAATTACTGCTATAATATGGACTTTTCCATTTTGAACTAAAATTTCGACTAAGTACTGAGGTCCATCTACATATTCTTCAAGAAGAATTTCTTCATTAGGTAGTTTTTTTAAAAGACTTTGTATAGATAAAATTAATTGATTTTTATTTTTTACTAATAATACATCTTTTGATCCTGATGATTTAGGGGATTTCACAATAAGAGGGAAATTTATCTTTTTATTTTTTTTAAGAAAAGATGATAATGGTTCTGTTGGTTTGTAAATTAAATAGTTGAGTGAGATTGGTAAATCTTTAAGGACATTACGAGTTAATATTTTGTTTTCCATCCGATAGATAGCTTCAGTAGATACAATATTTGAGCAGAATTTTTCTGATAAACGTGCAGCCAGATAAACAAAGGGGTCAATAAAACTAAAGATCCCTTTTATGTTCTTTCCTGATTTATTTAATTTTTCAATTGTTGTAATTATATTATCATAATCATTTATATCGGTGAAAATCATCTGATGTACATCAGGGAATGTATCACGTTCTTCAATAAATTTTGTTTTTTTTGTTAACAAAACTGTAAAGAAATTAAGTTTTTCAGCTGCTTTGATTGCTTCCCTACTTGATCCAGATTTATTTGTTTCAATAAAAACAATAGTATCCATCTTATGCCACCCTAACCTTAATTATTTTATAAACCCTTAGATATAATATTTCTATAGGTAGAATATTAAAATGAGGTTAAGCTTGTTCTGGATTTTTCGAAAAATGGTTGAATGAAGGAGAACATGAATATATATATAATGAAGTTGATATTTGTTTTGAAAAAGATCTTTAAAAAGAGGGGAAGAGGAACCGATATGACTATAATTGGTATGCTTCATCATCGGAAAGATCCGAATGTCGTAAAGAAAGCATATACTTATGCTGCTGTAGCCAAAGCTGAAGGTATAAACTTTTTTTATTTTACTTTAGGGAAAGTAAATATAGAAACTGAGAAAATTTTAGGTAAAACTTATGAAAATGGTAAGTGGGTTGAACAAGAATTTTCTTTTCCTGATGTTATTTATAATGCAAGTGTTCATGTTAGTGATAAAAATCAGCAAATTTTTGATTATTTATATGATAAAGTTCCGTTCACAAGTCATTCAATTGGAGATAAATTAAGTGTATATAACAGAATAAAAAAAGCAGGGGAATTTAAGCAATATCTTATTCCTTTTTATGAATTAAATGATGTTAATAAGTTTTTTGACATGATTAATCGTTATGAAAAACTTATTATTAAACCAATTTCTGGACATCAAGGTAAGGGTATTATTTTTATTGAAAAACATGGGATAAATTACAGTATGAATGAGTCAGAACAAATTTCACTTATTAATAAAAAACAATTACTAAGTTTTTTGTCTGATAAGATTCAAGAGAAAGGTTACATAGTTCAACAGTTTATTTCATGTCAAATGAAATCTGGTCATGTTTATGATTTTCGATTGCATGTTCAAAGAAATGGAGAAGGAAAGTGGGTTATTACTTCAATATTCCCGAGAATAGGTCCATTAGGAAGTGTTGTATCAAATATGGCTAGCGGTGGTTATAGTACTTATTTAGATATTTTTTTAAAAACGGAGTTTGATAACGATTGGTATAATGTTCAAAGGTATTTAGAACGATTTGCGGTAAGTTTTTCTAACCATTTTAATTCTTTATATGAGGATGTATTATTTGATGAGTTAGGAATTGATGTTGGGATTGATGAAAACCAAAAATTGTGGTTGTTTGAGGTGAATTGGAGACCAGGCGTACCTAATATATTTAATCTTGAATTAGATGTAGCTAGAAATTTAGTTCACTATGCTAGATACTTAGCTGATAAACATAAATAAGAAAAGGAAAATAGAAATATATATATATAAACAGAAAATTACGAATTTAAATAAAGTGTAAAATAACTCCAAAATATACAATAGAAGTTGCTTTTGGAGTTATTTTTTGTTTACTTCACTTTTTTCCCCTTCTGTGAATCAGATAAAGCCTTTAAGGCTTCATCAAATTTCCGTCTGGTATGCGCCCAACAGCCGCTAGTCCATCAAATGATTTACGTAAATAGGTCACCCCTTGTACAAGATATACTTTTTCAATTGACAGATGATTATATAAATCGAGGGATTGGCTATAGTATTTTCTATAAAGGAGACGTCGTATGCGGTGCATCATCGTATGGTATTTATGATGATGGGATTGAAATTGAAGTTGCTACCGATCTGGATCATATAAGAAAGGGATGGGCGAATGTAGTTAGTGCAGCTATTATATTGGATTGTTTAGAAAAAGGGAAATACCTAAACTGGGCTGCAGTGAATAATACATCTGCTAAACTTGCAGAAAAGCTAGGATATGTTTTTGATAAGACGTATGATACTTATTTTGTGAATAATAGGTAATTGAACGAGTTTGTACGAATTGAATTGTACAAAATAAAAAGGCTAGAAAATCCAATTAAATTAACATCAATTAGTCCTTTTTTATAATTACAAATATAAAATATCCAAAGATAATTTTACCTAAACTAAAGGCATTAAGAGAGATGTTAATTAATAGTATTAGAGGGGAGAACAACGACAAGATTGTTTTCAATAGAAGTATTGATAAATTCTATTGGAAAAGGTAAGAGGAAAAAAACGATATGAATTAAAGATGAAGTGATCCCACAACAATTTGGGTATAAAAGCCGACTTTATTAAGTCGGTTTTTATTTTTTAATAATAAGGTGCTACCAATATTAAATTGCAGTTGTATAGATATTATGAAATGAAGAAATCAATAAAGTTAAATTTATCTGTTTTAATAAATTTGAGAATAGATTTTTTGAAAGTTTCTTTGAAAATATGGTTATCTTTTTTACTACGGAACTTAATTAACATATCATTTTATTCTCCCACGATGAGAGTTAATAAATTTTATTTTTTATCGGTAAATACTCATAAAAACTCAGTATATTAAGTTGTGTATATTTGACTATTAAAGGGAAATTACTCTTTTTTTTGTAAATGATAAAAGTGACTATGATACAAACCCACGCATTAATAGAAGACAAACATATACAGTATAGAGAGTTAAAAAGCTCTAAATTTTTCATATAAAGGAGATTATAAAATATGAGTGAACAATGCCCAATTAATGTACCATGTCAGGTAGCGGGACAAACCCAAACACCATTAAGTGATGCTGCAGCAACACCAATTACTACTCCAGGAGCACCAATCGTAAAAATACCAGTTGTATTAGCGGAAAGAACAATTCAAATTGTTGTAGAAGCCGATGTTCCATTAGATCCTCCAGCAACTGAGATTAAACGTGTCTTAAAAAATGTATTTTTAACACAAGGTAAGTTAGTTCCTGTAGCATTTACTCCGGTAGTTGGTACACCTTACAACCGAGTTACAAGAGGAAAATTATTTGTACAAGGGTATATTCGTAAAAATATTGAATATGCAAATGATGAGTGTAATGGAGTTCTATATGATCGCATTGCAAATGTTCCATTTTCTGGTTTTGCAGATCTAACAGAAGCTGATTTTCTATCACTAGCTTTAATAGCTGCTTCTTCAGACACTACATCTCATTTTATTAATCCTAACAACGGCGATTTACCACGTTTAGATAAATACTTCTTCCAAAATTCAGTTTTTTATAACGAACAACCATATGTCGAATTAGTAAGTGCTCAATTTTTCGAATTAGACTTTTCACCTTGTCCAACAGAATTAAACGAGCCATTTGGAACTCTTCGTGAAAAAATTGTACTAGACCTTACTTTAAAAGTTTTACAAGTACAACAAGTACAAGTATAAGACTAAAAAAGCATTGTCTTTAATAAAAAGACAATGTCTTTTTTATTATTATAAAACATATATAATGATGGAATGGTCGCGTACAAAAAGCATATTTTTATGAATTTCATCAGATGGGGGGATGGTGATGAATAAGCCATGGGTTGGTAAGGAAATATGGAACAAAGTTTACAAATGGAAAATGCTGAATGTTCAAGATGATTCGCGCGAAATAAGAGAAAAAAAGGAAAGTAAAGAAACAGAGTCAAAAAAAGAAGAAAAAGCAATTGAATTAGAGGAAGAAAGTGAAAAAACTAGATCAGCAAAAGAAGAAAAAGCAATTGAATTAGAGAAAGAAAGTGAAAAAACTAGATCAGCAAAAGAAGAAAAAGTAATTGTATTAGAGAAAGAAAG